>DIXP01000041.1 GCA_002436065.1 Chloroflexi bacterium UBA6077 | reverse complement strand
AGGATTCCGAATAGACTGCGAATAGAACCTGCTGCATCCGGCATACCCGCATATGGGCCAAGCACCGGTCCATCTTCCTTCCGCCCGGATCGCACAGGCGCAAGGCGACTTCAAGGGGCCGACAATGCCTCATATGGATCGGTATATACCCGCTATGAACCGCTATGAACCGGTTCATAGCGGTTCATAGCGGTTCATAGTCATTTCCCTCGCTCTGGTAGTTCATAGTAGACCCATCTCGGTGGAGACCCCTTCGCCTGGAGCTTTCCTGCAGCTGCAAGCCGTCGAAGTAGCTTCGTCGCCTGGCGGCCGGTGATCATACAGAGGTTCATAGCATCACCCCTCGTTACCCTTCCATGCGCCTGAACGTACTGCAACACCATGGCCTCCTGCTGAATCGGATCAAATCCCCGACTCCTCACGTATCCGGCTGGCGCGTCCAATTCCCTGTATAGCCCCGCGCTCAGAAGATACGCGCGCCCGCGCCGCTCGCCTCTTGCCTCCACTAACCCCCTTTCAACTAGCCGCTCTAACACCGCCCTACCCTGGTGCTCCCCTTTCTGAATTAGGCTGCCAGAACTAGGCGCGTCGATCCGCCGCTGGTGCTGAAGGCAGTTCAACACCAGCATCTCATCCAGGGTGAGAGGCCTTCTCTCCCTATCTTGCCTGAAGACGAAAGCCGCGAAGGCCAGGCTGGCTTCCCCACCTCTAAGTACAAGCCGCACCGCGTCGTTTCCGCTGCGACTGTAGTCGGGCAAGGGCCGCCCGTACCTGAGCTGTCCGAGGTAAATCCTGTCTATGCCGCGTCCCGTGGTCTCGACCAGCCCAATTCGCCGAAACGCCTCGGCCAGAAGAGGGTTGCGGGGCTTTGGCTCATGCACCAGCAGGTTCTCCAGGGTAATCCCCTCCAGAAACCCACCCGGGTTGCTGATCGCCAGATGGTCCGGCTGGAACTGAATGTGGACTGCACCCCGCCTGGCATAGTCACGGTGTAAGACCGCGTTGTTCACAGCCTCCCTGAAGGATTCCGGCGCGTAATCCGGCACAGCCAGCCGAAATAGGCCAACCTGAGTCTCCTTCTCCTCATTTCGGGCCGAGAACCGCTCCTGCACCGCTTCCAGGACCTTCAGCAGAGGGCCTCTATGCCAGTCGTTGACCAGGGTGTTGCCGTGGACGTCCAGCACCTGGAAAGCCACTTCGTGGGTCGGCAAGAGATGCCGTAGCACCCCTCCCGACCGAGCAGAAGCAGCCCAGCCACCCGGGGCACAAGATCGTCTCCCTGGCTCTCGGCCAGACGCAACGCCTGCACCAGAGCTCGATCATCCAGGGCAAGCAACACCCCGTCACCGTGGAGTCGCTGGATGGTCTGCCTCAACCGCTCGATCTCCAGGGGATCCAAGTCGGACCAACCGGCGTCGCCAACCACCTGTGCTGAATAGTCGGAGAGGCCGAGGTCTGCCCTCCGGTGGATATGCTCGTAGGGGTAGAACGGTTGGCACTCCGGGCCATGCACCCCCATCACCCAACGCAGGCATTTGCCCTTCTTCGTGGCACACACCTCCGGATACGGGTCCACCTCGATGGCGACCACCGGCAGACCCCGTACTGTGTGCAGAGATACCCTGGTGTTGATCGGAGGCGCGGTGTTGTTGAAGATGGCCGCCTGGAGCGCAAGAGGCTCGGTGGCCGGACTGTGGCGAGGCCTAGCACCCGTGACCGTTCCATCGTTTTCCACTCCCAACAGCAGCACCCCGCCCGCGTTGTTGGCCAGGCACACCACTGTCTCATAGATCTCCCTGTCCGAGATGGCTCCCCGCTTCTCTCCCTTGAACTCCACACTGACCGACTCGCCATCACCGATCATCCGCTCCACTTCGCCTGTGATTACCACCATACTATTCTGCCTCGCTTCGAACAGGAACGATCATTCCCTCGCCATACCGGTACTCGAGCAGCCCTGCCAGATCGATGATAGTCTCCTTCGCACGAGGGAACCCAACGCTCGTCACAGCAGACAACACCCACACACCACCATCATATCTTCTTTCTCTATCAGCCTCTCAACCTCTTCACAGTAGAAACGACACCAGTTGCGGCTGAGCACATCCTGCTGCCTGATCGGTCCCTGGAGATCTCGGATATGCGGGTTCTCCGGCCTACCCAGGATGTAGCGAGGTACGTAGTCGGGCAGACCTCGGAGCGCCGCAAAAAGCGATATGTAGTCGTCAGAGACCACGAACTAAATCCCTCGCGGGTAAACAAGCATCCTCTTGAAATTGCCCGCACAGGCCTGCTGGAACGCTCTGTCGATGGCGGCCGCTCCCACCTGATGAAGATCCGCACGGTATTCAACATCGAAGGGCAGGCACAACGCCAGCGGGACTGCCGCGAAGTAGACTGGCACTGCCCCCTTGATTGCACTGTCCATCAGCCCATCCAGAGTAGGGTCGAACTTCGGAGTCAACCCCGGAAGTACCTTCGCATGGACGAAGTCCCTGGCTCTTCCGGACCGGAATTCACCTTCAACGCCCACTTCGCCCTCCCTGATCACCAAATCGTGACCATCATCATAAACATGGTTCCGCTCTGCCCCCCTCACCGCGCCGCGCCCACCGTGCGCGCCTTCGCCCTCGCCAGCAGATCAACGGGGCTCGGATACCGCCGATACAACCCCTGCAACTGGCGGTCGTAGGCCGCGTCTCCCGGCCACGGCCTCCCCGCCTGCATCGCGATCGCCTGCCTGATCTCGCGCGTGAACTCCGCCGACAACCACAGCTCGTGCGCAACCCAAACGATACCCGTATCGGCCTCCACCAGCACCACGGTCAGCGGATTCCGTGGATCGAGCGGCAGGGGGTGCGGCCCCGGCACCTCCCGATCCCGAGGGTTCACCAGGTGCCACGCGTAGGACGCGTCGCTCCAGGGGAAGCTGCTCCCGAATCGGCACAGGAAGAGGATCACATCCCCCTCCACGAACAGCCCGAACTCCGCCGCAGCCTCGGCTACATCCCTTATCTCCAAGGGGATCAGGGATGGAAGGAACATCCTCAGCATGTGGCTATCGCGCCGAAACCCGCTGTACTCGATGTGCTGCGGCCACCGCGTCCGCCCCGCCATGTACGGCTTCCCGACTTCAAGACCGACATAGTAGTGCTAGATGGGCAAACCCTCACCTCCCTGCGCCATCACTTCGTACTACAGCAGCACTTGCGAGTCGGCCTCACTATCGACCAGCTTGGCTCTAACAGTAGACCCGCCACAGGTAGCCGCCGGCAAGCCCAGGAAATCCGGACTACGCGGTATTGACGTTCTACACATTCGCCATCCCTTTCGTTCAGACACAATAATGGGAGGGGATTTCCAGCATAGACATGGGGGTGGCAACCAGGTCTTAGCTTGGTTCTGTTACAGGCTCAAACACGAGACTGTGCTCCTCGGCCCCGCGCCACCATCGAACTCACATCCACGGCAACCAGCGTGTCCCCTTCGGGCACGCCCCGCATCTCCGAGTTCGCTCTGGATGGTCGCCTGCCGCTCAAACAGCGGGCTGAACGCTCAAGCCCAGTGAATCGGCCTGGGGCCGGCGTCGGAGGGAGGGCGCTTCAGCGTCCTTGAGCGTCTCAGCCTGGTCCGTTCGCGGCCAGGCGGCGAGGGGGTAACGCGACATCAGCGGGGAACCAAGCAACAGCAACTATATACCCCCATCGCGCAAAGTCAACGCCCCCATTCACCGCCAGCTTCACTCCCACCCCTTCCACCAGATCCGCCTCGCCTCCTCCAGCAGCCGGAACACCCTCCCGTCGTCGTCCTCCCGCGTCCGCCCCGATAGCCCAGACACCCACCGCTCCGGCAGCCCAGCCCTGCCGTGCAGCGCCCTCACCGCCGCCCCAACGATCGCCGCGATGGTGTCGTTGTCCTTGATGTCATTCACGGCCCTGATGATCGCCTCTTCCGGATCGTGGACGTCGGTGTCCTCCACCACATCGTGTAGCACCGCCGCTATTCGCTCCGCCTCCTCCTCAACCTTCATCATCACCCGCATATCGCATCCTCCAGAGTGCCCTCCAACCGGCCATCCCCCCCTCCCTCCCCACACAGCATCATCATTATTCTCCTGCTTTTTATCCTTAAAGCCTTGACAACTATCACAAAGAGGAGTATCTTAGCCTCGGGCCGGCATCCTCCCCACCCTCGCCGTCGAGGCGGCCAGCAAGCCAGGAGGGCGCCGGATCCCAAGACGCGACCCCAAACCGGCACCCGCCCCTGTGCGGAGCGGCAACCGGCTCAGGCACGCCCCCCAGGGACGCGCCAACAAGGAGACGCATTCGGAGGCGGTTACCATGGCATCTAAGCGCACCGAGGACGACCAACGTCCCAGCAACAAGGAGGGAGTCTACTTCGGCGTCCCCCTGCCCTTCTGGGTCATCGGGTTCCTGGTCCTGGGTCTCACCCTCGGATACCTCTTCCCAAACGACCCGACGATCAAGCTGCTCTACTACAGCGGCACCATCTTCCCCAAGGCCATCGTCACCCTGGCGGCCTTCCTGATATTCAACCTGCTCGCCGCCGCCACCGCCAAACTCGTCCTGATGCACGGGAAGAGGGCCGGCAGGCTATTCGGACTCATCCTCGGCATCTACGTCACGATGGGGCTCGCCTCGCTGCTGCTTGTCGCGGCCCTGATACCCCTGCTCACCGGCATCCCGCTAACCAGCGAGGGGGCCGATACGCCGGGCGCGGCCGCATCCCTTGCCCAGGTGGCCCACACCCTCTCCACCGTCCTGTCGCAGCAGCCGCTCCTCCAGGCCCTGGTCGGCGCCGTCGCCGTCGGCTACCTGTCGGCTCGCTACCGCCCCCTCCACTCCATCGCTCACGGCTTCATCACCGTCGGCGACCTGATCCTGCGGGGCTTCAAGGCACTGCTCTGGTACTACCCCATCATGATCGGCTGCCTATCCATCGGCATCCCCATGAAGTTCGGCTCCAAGGGTATGGCCCTCTACGGACAGACGGTCGTCTGGGTCGCCCTGGTCACCCTGCTCTGGTCCTTCGTCATGATCCTGGTCGCTAGACTGCTCACCCGTAGGACCATGAAGCAGATCCTCTCCTACTGGGCTACAGTCTGGCCCACAGGCTTCGGCACCGGCGGGTCCTACGACACCCTCGCCGTCAACATCCTCTCGGCCGAGCGAGACCTGGGACTGCCACGAAAGATAGCCGAGGTATCCATCGTCTTCGGCACCGTCCTCAATAAGAACTGCTCCACCGCGGGCGTCCTGCTCGTCACGGTCGGCGTCGCGGCGCTGCTGGGCATCCCGATCTCGGAGATGGAGATCCTGATGCTGATACCGCCGGTCATGATCCTCGGACTGGAGTCCCCGGGCGTCCCGGGCGGCGCGGGCTTCTTCATGTCCCCCATCATCGGGGTCATGCTGGGTGCCCCCGACCTGAACCTCTTCGTCACGACCTTCGTCACGCTCTACTCGGGGCTGATCCCGATGTTCGCCGCCGCCGGCAACACCACCAGCGATGGCATCGTCGGGGCCTTCCTCCACGACCTGTTCGGCAAGCAGCTCAAGCTGAGCCCATCTCGAAAGGGGGTCTAATGGAGATGCGCAGAACGATCGACTCGCCGCTCCCAACACCACTCAATGAATCGCTCCCCTCGCAGGGGACCAGCACGATACGCAGGGCGCTCGGCTCGCTGCTGCTGCTCCTGGGAGCCTGGATGATGCTCTCACCGCAGGCCGTCATGGGGCTGGAGCAGCTTCGCTGGATGGCCGACTACGCCTTCCCCGGCGAAGTGCTGCTCGGCGCAGCCGTCATCGCCGCCGCCTACTACCTGATCGCCTTCCGCGTCGACCCGGACCGCCTGGCCCACGAGGACTGACGTCCGGTCGCCCTCGCGACCCTGTTCCACACGGAACGGGCCACCCACTCCGGAGTGGGTGGCCCGTTCCGTGCGCTCACCACCCCCCCTCGGCCATGCATGACATTCGGTGGCCAGGCGTCGAGATCGTCGCCATCCGGGATCGCGACGGGCTCGCCCACGAAGATGGGATGGTTGACACGAGTATGGCCGCTGGTTATACTCGTAGTATGGAGGGAGGTAATACCCAATGGCTACCGTGAAGATCGCGGTCTCGATCGATGAATCTCTCTTCCAGGAGGCCGAGTCCCTGGCGAGCGAGATGGGAACCTCCCGAAGCCGCCTGATCGCCCTGGCCCTGGCAGAGTACCTCAGCCGACATAGGATGCGGAAGCTCCGCGCGAGGATCGACGCCGCCTACGGCGATTCCCCCACTCCAGCTGAAGCGGAGACCTTCCGACGAAGACGGCGACAGCATCGGCTGGTGGTAGAGGGCGAGTGGTGATCCATCAGGGCGATCTGTACTGGATAGACCTGGGCGATCCGGCGGGTTCCGAGCCAGGCTACCGCCACCCCCACGTCGTGGTGCAGAACGATCTGTTCAACCACAGCCGCATCAACACCGTCGTGATCTGCGCCCTCACCTCCAACCTCAAGCGAGCCTCGGTGCCCGGCAACGTTTTGCTGCAACCAGGCGAAGCTCACCTTCCCAAGCAGAGCGTAGTCAACGTCACGCAGATTTTTACCGTGGATAGGTCCCAACTGGTGGAGAAGATCGGCACCCTCTCCCAGCGCCGGGTGAGAGAGATACTCGCCGGTATCAACCTGATGCTCGAACCGGCGGATGCCGAGTACTGACTCCACGTCCAACTTCACGCTCCCGCCCCGTCGACCCTCTGCTGGAAATGCACCATAAGGGAAGGGGTTTGAGAAGAGGGAGCCGCCCAGCTAGAATGACGGAGCCGCAAGCAGAGTCAGGCTAACAGGGAGGCACCA
>DIXP01000026.1 GCA_002436065.1 Chloroflexi bacterium UBA6077 | reverse complement strand
GAGGGCGTATGTGGATGGGCTGGGGCTGGTACCTGGGAATCTACCTCCTACCCCGACCCCTGCGGCCACCGCGACCTCGCCGGCCACGGCTACGGAGGTCCCTACAGCTACCTCCACAGCCATCCCAACCTACACCAGCACCCCAACGGCGACGGCCACTCCAACTATGATGGGAACACCCACATTCACGCCCGTACCGACCGATACCCCGATACCGTCGCCAACCCCAACCCATACCGGCACTCCAACCATCACGGCCACCCCAACGGCCACGGCAACTCGAACAGTTCTGTCGGGGAACCTGATAGATAACGGCTCTTTCGCCAGGACTGTTTCGGGAGGCGACGATCCTGAAGGATGGTATCTAGTGTCATGGGGCGCGGCCTACGTCTCGGTGTCCAGTACGGCAGTCCACGATGGCGACGGGCTGGGACTCCGCCAGACCTCGGAGGGTGCCTCCTATCTGTTGAATCAGGATGTTCCCGTGGTCGCTGGGCGGAAGTACCTACTGAAGGGCTGGGTCAACGTCCCCGATCGGAGAGCGGGCAGCTACAAGGTGGAGGTGATGGCACAGACCTCCGTAAGCGGGTCGGCCGGCTATCTTCCAGCAATACCTGGTTACTACACCGCCACCCCTGGGTGGCAGCCCTTGGCGCAGGAGTTCCTGGCTCCCGCCAACGCCGCCAGGTTCCGCATCCAGCTAAAGGTGGATGGTCTCAAGGGGGCGGCCTACATCGATGAGCTCAGCCTTGTAGCGGTGCAATAGAGCTGCGGGCTCTTCACGGCCATGGCCGTGAAGAGCCCTTTCTTTTGACAGAACTGTCATCCCCAGCCGCAGATCGGGTATGCCTGTCATGCGGAGTGATGGTTGCCACCACGATAATCTCCTTCGATGTGCCTCACAAATGGCTCTTCTGCCCTGGAGAGTCCAGCACGACTCAAACCGACAGGGGGGAACGGGTGGAGAGACCTGCTGCCAAACCCCTTATGCTCCTCTTGGCAGGCGCAATCCTGCTTGTGGCGTCCGCGTGGCCCTCCGGCCCCACGGCCAATGCCTCTCAGAACAGCCTGGTCTACCTCGGGGCTTGGGTGGGTGAGCGGGTGAACATCCCCGGAGACCTGGATGCATTCGAGCAGGCTGTGGGCAAGAGGATGTCCATCGTGCATCGATACAGCGGGAACCCACCCTTTGAGAACGGAGAGCACTTCAACCGAGAGTGGGCCGACGAGGTGCGTACCCGAGGCGGCATACCCATGCTCTCGTGGGAGCCTCGGCTGGACGCGGAGATCGGTTTGGAGCAGGCGGCCTCCGGGTCGCGGGACGAGTACATCCGGCTGTGGGCGCGGGAGTTGAGGGACTGGGGTCACCCCCTCTTCTTCCGCATGATGTGGGAGCAGAACGCCACCTGGTTTCCGTGGGGAGCCACGGGAGAGCCGGGGATCACCCACTATAAGACATTGTGGCGGAGGATCGTGGGGATCTTTCGGGAGGAGGGGGCGAACAGGGTCACATTCGTGTGGAGTCCCCACGTGAGCGGCTACGGGGCCTCGCCGGTGATGGACACTTACCCAGGGGATGAGTACGTGGACTGGGTGGCGCTGGACGGCTACCCCTACAAGAGTGGGAGGGGAGGCTTCTACGACACTTTCAAGCCCGACTACGACATCATGGTATCCCAGGTAGACAAGCCCCTCATGATCGCCGAGACGAGCCTGGAGAGCGGAAGCGATCAGACCAAGGCGGAGATGCTCTCGGACATCCTGGGGAATCAACTCCCCAATAGCTTTCCCAGGGTGAAGGCGTTGGTGTGGTTCGATGAGATGGATTGCGACGGGATCAACTACAGCATCCTCACCGCCCAGGGGCCCCTGTCTCGAAATGCCTTTCGAAGTGGCGTGGCATCCGGCTACTACGCCTCCAACAGCTTCGGCTGGCTGGAGACAGCCCCCATACCGGTTGCGGAGATAGCGATTCAGCTCCCGACCCCGACCGCAACTTCGACGCCCAGCCCTACCCCCACCTCTACGTCGACCTCCACCCCGACGGCTACTGCCACCTCAACACCCACTCCCACCGCTACGCTGACCCCCACCGGCACTGCTACAGTGACCCCGCGGTCCACTCTAACGGCCACCGGTACGGCGACCAAGACCCCGATGGCCGCCCGGGCTGCCACTACAACCTGGACCCCCAATGCTGTTCCAACGGAGACTGCCCCGCCCGTCCCGATCCTTCCCGTGAACCTACTGGCCAATCCGGGCTTCGAGGATGGGACCGAAGGTGGGAGGCCGGCCCTTTGGATGCTCTCAGGCTTTCCTGAGAGCGTCTCGACAGACACCACCATCGTGCGGTCGGGCGTGGCTTCGATCAAGCACTCCTCCTCCACGGGACCCTCTTACAACGTCTATCAAGAGGTGGAGATCGAGGGTGGACGCAGCTACAGCTTCTCCGGGTGGGTGCGGGTGGAGGATGTGAAGGGATACTTCAACTTCAGCCTTCAACTGCTGCCGCTCAATGTCCATGGAGGGGTGATCCAAACGGTCACCCTGGACAGCTTCCGTGGAACCACGGGAGGATGGGTGGAGGTCAAGCGAGCGAACATATCCATGCCCGCGGAGACGGCCCGGTTGCGGGTGGTGATGAAGGTAGATTATCTAAAGGCTACCATCTTTGTAGACGATCTCGCCTTGGCGGCTGTGGGTACACCGCTACCCACACCCACGAGGACTGCCACTGCTACCCCAACGTCTGTCTCTACCATGACCCCAAGCCCAACGCTGACGGCCACGGTCACGCCGACCTCCACGTCTGTGCCTACCTCAACGCCGATGTCGACCGCGACACTCGCGCCGACGCCCACATCTTCCTCCACCCCAACTGCTGCACTGTTGGCTTCGAGCACGCCGACCGCCACTTTGCCTCAAGGTGCCAATTTGCTGGCAAACCCCTCCTTCGCCGAGGTGCAAGCCGACGGCCGGCACCCTGCCGTCTGGCAATGGTCCTTCTGGGCAGACCAGGAAATATCCGTCGACTATGGCGCCGACTGCGACGGATTCGGCGGTG
Organism: Chloroflexi bacterium UBA6077; assembly: GCA_002436065.1. GTDB lineage: Bacteria > Chloroflexota > UBA6077 > UBA6077 > UBA6077 > UBA6077. The sequence continues at coordinate 50,515 of DIXP01000026.1, read as the reverse complement.
GCCTGGTTCTGACGGGCGAGAACGCCTCCTACCTGGTCTACCAAAACCTCCCGGCCGAGCCTCAGCGGCGGTACTTCTTGAGTGGGTGGGTCAATCTGCCCGAGAGGCGGGGAGGGGCCTTCAAGGCAGAGATGCTGCCCATGAACCAATTCGGGGGGACGGTAGGACCTACTTTCAGCAAGGGATACTTCCTGCCCACGGACGGCTGGCAGCCCTTTGATATGGAATTGACCGTCCCTGCGGGGGCAACTCAGGTCAGGGTCCAGTTGAAGATGGAGAGCTACCGTGGAGTGGTACAGGTCGACGGGCTGGCATTCGGGCCGTTCATAACGACCTCGACGGCTACTTCCCCGGCCACTTCGATAGCAACAGCGACGGCAACTCTCACTGCCACATCGACACCAACAGCGACGGCCACCTCCATACTGGTCCCTCCTCCACCTGGTAACCTGATTGAGAACCCATCCTTCCGGTCGGTTGGTCCCATGGGGGCGCCTTTGGGCTGGACTGTCTCTAGCTGGGCCACCAGCAAGGTTACGGTCGATGCCTGGGCAGCTTACGATGGAGATGGTCGTGGGCTGAAGCAGGAGGGGGATGGTAGCTCCTACGTCGTCTATCAAGATCTGCCTGCGGAACCGGCCGCCCGATATGCCCTCACCGGATGGCTAAGGCTACCCCAGGAGGAGTCGGGTTCCTACCGGATAGAGTTGAGCCCGATGAACCTCTATGGTGGGAATGTAGGCGGGACGCAAAACCTGAGCTTCTCGTGGCCGGAGTATGGCTGGCGCGGCTTCCGGCTGGATGTGACCACCCCCCCCAACGTCGCCAGGCTGCGGGTGCAGTTCAGGGTGGACCGACTGGTGGGCATCGCTCTCGTAGATGCCCTCAGCCTGGTGCCTCTGGAGTGAGTGGCACAGCTACGAGGTTGTGACGCCGTCTCGTAGCTGTGCCACATCCACCTTGATATGAACGCTGTCAAGAATTAACTATGATGTATTGACAGGCCGAGGGCACAGTGCTAACCTGTTAGCACTCTCAAGGTGAGAGTGCTAACGTCCTATCGGGAGCCTGCCGGCCTGGTCGCGGAGCCGGATCTCGGCGGGCAACGAAGAGGTTAGGTCTCATGGTGGAGATAAGTGAGCGACAGCAGGCGATCCTGAAGGCGGTCGTCGAAGAGTATGTGATAACAGCCGCCCCCGTTTCCTCGGAGAGGATCGCTGGCCGGGTTGGGCTAAAGGTAAGCTCGGCCACCGTCCGGAACGAGATGGTGGAGTTGGAGGAGATGGGCCTGCTCTCGCATCCTCACACCTCCGCCGGCCGGATGCCTACTGACCATGGGTACAGGTTTTTCCTTGAGAAGCTGATGACTTTGAGTGTCCTGACTCCCACCGAGCGACGGACTGTCTGGCATCAGTTTCATCAGATAGAGTCCGAGGTCGATGAATGGGGACCTCTGGCGGCGGCCGTGATAGCTCGGATGGCTCGCAGTGCCTCGTTGGTCACCAAGCTTCACGCACGAGAGACCAGGCTGAAACGGGTCGAACTGGTTTCCATCCAGGACGATCAGGCCCTGGTGGTGGTGATCCTGCGGTCAGGTGGACTGCAGCAGCGATTGTTGCGGCTGGACCACTCCGTAAGGCGCGAAGAGTTGGCGAGGATCGCCAACAAGCTAAGCGATCTCCTCGCAGACAGGAGTTGCGCTCAGGTGGCCAGGGCCATCTCGGTACTGGTTGGAGCGGAGCAGGAGATTGGTCAGGTTGTGGCTCGGATGCTGGACCAGAGCCAGCGGAACTGGAGCGATGCTGTCTTCTATGAGGGCATAGGCTTCATCTCCGCCGAGCCCGAGTTCGGGCGAACCCAGCAGTTCATGGACCTGATGGATGTCTTGCAGCGAGGGGGCCCGCTGGCGCCCCTCGTCTCGCAGGTGTTGGAGAGCGGCGGCCTGCGGGTGGTGATCGGGAGGGAGAACGAGGTCGAGCAGATGCGGAGCTGCAGCGTGATCCTGACCCGTTACGGCCAATCCAGCGAGGCTGCCGGAGTGGTCGGGGTGGTGGGCCCCACCAGGATGAGGTATTGGAGAGCAGTGTCCCTGGTTCGGTTCATGGCCGAGCTGTTGGACCACCTCGTCGAGCAATCGTTGCGATAGTAGTGGAGGTAGCATGGCGAAGGATCCAGGGGATGTCGCGCCTGGCGGTACGGATGAACAGCAGCCCGAGGGCCCGCCGGGCGAGTCGGGTGGCACGGCGACTGGTTGGGATGTCGACGCCCTTCGAACCCAGCTCGAGGAGGAGAAGGCTCGAGCAGAGCGCGGCATTGCCAACTGGCAGCGCGCTGAGGCCGACTTCGCTAACTTCAAGCGGCGGTCGGAGCAGGAAAGGGCCGATTTGGTCAAGTTCGCCAACGCTTCGTTGATAGGCAAGATCCTGCCGGTGCTGGACGACTTGGAACGGGCCATCGCCACGATCCCAGCGAATCAGCGTTCGGTGGGCTGGGTCGAGGGTGTCAAACTGATTGACAGGAAGCTGAGAAGTGTTCTCGAGCAGGAAGGGGTAGCCCCCATAGATGCCCTCGGTAAGGAGTTCGATCCCCACGTCCACGAGGCAGTGATGAGGGAAGAAGGCGAGGGTGATACCGATGTGGTGGTGGAGGAGCTCCAGAAGGGCTACAGGCTCCACGATCGCGTGATCAGGCCGACCATGGCAAAGGTTGGAAGGCGACGCAGTACAGCGCAGTAAGACAAGTGAGGAGTGATAGGCATGCCGAGGGTCATTGGAATCGATCTAGGTACTACTAACTCGGTAGTGGCTGTCATGGAAGGCGGAGAGCCGGCAGTCATCCCCAATTCGGAGGGTGGCCGGCTCACACCGTCGGTGGTAGCCATGTCCAAGACGGGGGAGCGACTCGTCGGCCAGGTGGCCAAGCGACAGGCAGTCACCAACCCAGACAACACGGTTTCATCCATCAAGCGTTTCATGGGGCGCAAGTTCCGGGATGCCCATGTCGAGCGCGATCGGAAGCTGGTGCCCTACAAGATGGGCGAGGCGTCCAACGGCGACGTGCAGGTCTACATGGGCAACAAGGCGTACTCGCCGCCAGAGGTATCCGCCATGATCCTTCAGAAGCTGAGGGCAGACGCCGAGGCCTATCTGGGGGAAAAGGTGAGCGAGGCGGTGATCACCGTCCCAGCCTACTTCAACGATAGCCAGCGCCAGGCGACCAAGGACGCGGGGACGATCGCGGGGCTCAATGTCCTGCGCATCATCAACGAGCCGACGGCCGCAGCCCTGGCCTATGGCCTCGACAAGAAGAAGGACGAGGTCATCGCGGTCTACGACCTGGGCGGCGGTACCTTCGACATCTCCATCCTACAGCTGGGTGAGGGCGTGTTCGAGGTGAAGTCGACCAACGGCGACACCCACCTGGGCGGCGACGACTTCGACCAGCGAGTCATCGATTGGCTGGCGGACGAGTTCAAGAAGGAGAACGGCATCGACCTTCGCCAGGACCGGATGGCGCTTCAGAGGCTGAGGGAGGGCGCGGAAAAGGCCAAGGTGGAGCTGTCCTCCACCCTCTCCACGGAGGTTAACCTGCCCTTCATCACCGCCGACGCCAGTGGTCCCAAGCACCTTACCATCACTCTGACTCGCTCAAAGCTAGAGCAGCTGACCTCCGAGCTGATCGACCGGAGCATCGGTCCTGTGAAGCAGGCCCTCTCGGATGCTGGGGTCACGGCGGCTCAGGTGGACGAGGTGATCCTGGTTGGCGGCCAGACCCGCATGCCTGCGGTACAGGAGGCGGTGAAAAAGCTGTTCGGCAAGGAGCCTCACAAGGGTGTGAACCCAGACGAGGTGGTGGCCATAGGTGCTGCCATCCAGGCCGGCGTGCTCAAGGGCGACGTCCGCGACGTCTTGCTGCTGGACGTTACGCCCCTTTCCCTGGGCATAGAGACCTTGGGCGGCGTGTTCACCAAGCTGATCGAGCGGAACACCACCATACCCACATCCAAGAGCCAGGTCTTCTCCACCGCGGCGGATGGCCAGACCAGTGTGGAGATCCACGTCCTTCAGGGCGAGCGGCCAATGGCGACGGAGAACAAGAGCCTTGGCAGGTTTATCCTGGATGGCATTCCTCCGGCCCCGCGAGGTATGCCTCAGGTCGAGGTTACTTTCGACATCGATGCCAACGGCATCCTGAACGTATCCGCCAAGGATAAGGCGACAGGCAAGGAGCAGCGGATCACCATCCAGGCTAGCAGCGGCCTCAATAAGGACGAGATCGACCGGATGGTTAAGGAGGCCGAACTTCACGCCGCCGACGATGCGAAGCGCAAGGACGAAGTCGAGGCCCGCAATGTAGGCGACACGGCGGCCTACCAGGCGGAGAAGATGCTCGGAGAGCTGGGGGACAAGGTGCCCGCGGAGATCAAGAGCGAGGTGGAAGGCAAGATAGCGGCGGTGCGGTCGGCCCTCCAGGGGCAGGATGTTCAATACATCCGAAGGGCGACCGACGAGTTGAACCAGTCCCTCCAGAAGATCGGCCAGCACATGTACGGCCAGCAGCAGCAGGAGGGCCAGCAGCCACCTCCCGGTGAGCAGCAGCCTGGCGGCAAGGGCCCCGACGAGGGCACCGTGGAGGGCGAGTTCAGGGAAGTGTAGCCAGGGTCCACCATATGCATTGAGGACCGCTGGGAGCGCGGGCGAATGGCCCTCTGCTCCCAGCGGTGTGTTGATTAGACCCCCGGCATGGGGTATATTTACTTATTAGGGGCTTGCGGCCAGCATAGGCTAGGGCCAGAGAAGACCTAAAACCGTTGAAACGAGGCAGGTGCTCTGCCGCATGGCGATCAAGAGAGACTACTATGAGGTGCTGGGCGTTGGCCGCAACGCCTCAGCTGACGAGATCAAAAAGGCATACAGGAAGCTGGCTTTCCAGTACCATCCTGACCGGAATCCGGACAAGGGGGCGGCCGACCGCTTCAAGGAGGCTGCGGAGGCCTATGAGGTCCTCTGCGACTCTGACAAGCGAGCCCGCTACGACCAGTTCGGCCACGCTGGCGTGAACGGTGGGTTTGGCTCCGGTGGCGCAGGTGGCTTCGAGGGCTTCGGGAACGGCTTCCCCTTTGGCGATATCTTCGAGACCTTCTTTGGAGGGGGTGCGGCTTCGGCGCGCCGGAACTCCCCTCAGCGGGGGAGCGATCTCCGGTACGACCTTACCGTGGAGTTCGAGGAGTCGATCTTTGGGAGTGAGAGGGATCTCAAGATCCCTCGTATGGAGAGCTGCCACGTCTGTTCGGGCTCAGGTGCCGAGCCAGGTACCCAGCCTACCAAGTGCACCCGCTGCAACGGCGAGGGGCAGATTCGGCGCGTCCAGCAGTCGATGCTGGGGCAGTTCGTCAACGTGGTGCTGTGCAACGCCTGCCAGGGCAAGGGCACGGTGATCACATCTCCCTGCACCAACTGTCACGGGCAGGGCATGGAGCGGGTCACCAGGCAGCTTCGGATTACCGTCCCGGCGGGCATCGAGGATGGTACCCAGATACGGCTGTCCGGCGAGGGAGAGCCTGGGGGCAACGGTGGCCCACGGGGCAACCTGTACATCGTGGTGAGTGTCAAGCCTCACGACCTCTTCCGGCGCGAGGCCAACGACATCGTCATCGACCTTCCCATCAACATGGCCCAGGCGGCCCTTGGTGACGAGATCGAGGTCCCAACCGTGGATGGCCCTGCTACCCTGAAGGTGCCGGCCGGCACGCAGCCGAACAGGGTGCTGCGGATCAAGGGGAAAGGGGTCCCATATCTCCGGGACCGCGGCCGAGGCGACCAACTGGTGCGCGTGTCTGTGACCGTGCCCACCAAGCTGTCGGAGGAGCAGCGGGAGCTGCTGAGGCGGCTGGAAGAGAGCTTCAAGAAGGACTCGGGCGACGAGGGCCTGCTGGACAAGCTTGCCAAGAAGATGAGGGGCAAGTAAGGGCAACTCGCTCCGACAGTACAAGGATGGTAGAGTAGCCACGGTGCATCGCCGTGGCTACTTCTTCTCTCCCTCTCCTACCGCAGTGGGAGAGGGTCGGGGTGAGGGCAGCCTTGCCTGCTCACCAACGTTTCCCCTCACCCTGACCCTCTCCCCGAGGGAGAGGGAAATCAGTTGAGGAGCAGCACTCTTGATCTGGATCGAACTTAGCACTGAAGTTGAGGCCGAGGCCGTCGAGTCGGTGGCGGAGCTGTTTGCCCGAATGGGCCAGGGTGGTGTGGCCATCGAGGAGCCGCTTTCCGAGTCGGCGGAGCCGGGTAGGGTGGAGTTCGACCCCACCAGGCCGGTTGTCGTGAAGAGCTATCTCCCTGAGGACGGAGACTGGGAGGAGACGGTCCATCGGGTCGAGGAGGCGCTGTGGCACCTGTCCCAGCTCCGGAGGGTCGAGCCGTTGAAGGTGACCAGGTTGGCCGAGGAGGATTGGGCCGAGGCCTGGAAGAGGTTCTTCTTCGTTCAGAAGATCGGCAATAGGCTGGTTATCAAACCTTCCTGGAGGGAGTACGAGCCCGGAGCCGGGGAGGTGGTGCTGGAGATAGACCCAGGTATGGCCTTCGGCACCGGACTCCACCCCACCACTCGAATGTGCGCTCTGGCCTGTGAGCGGTTCGTCCAGGAGGGGATGCGGGTACTGGACGTGGGCACAGGTTCCGGCATTCTGTCCCTCGCGGCGGCCAAGCTGGGCGCTACCGAGGTGGTGGCGGTGGATGTGGACTCCGTGGCCGTGGAGGTGGCCCGTAAGAACGCCGAACTGAATGGCCTTGCGGATCGTGTCCATGTGTCCCAGGGCAGCATCAATTCAGGGGCTGGTGTCCTTGCTGGACCCTACGACCTGGTACTTGCCAACATTATCGCCAGCGTCATCATCGATCTGTCGCAGCACCTCCACGACGCCCTGGGTCCTCGGGGGGTGTTGGTAACCTCGGGCATCATCGCCGATCGCGAGGAGGGGGTGCGGGAGGCTCTGACGCAGGCGGGACTCCGCATTGAGGAGACGATGGCCGAGGGCGATTGGCGTGCCATGGTGTGCCGGCGTGGCGGGGCATAGCTTCTTCGTGGAGCCGGACTCGGTCCAGGGGGATCGAGCCGAACTGCGGGGGCAGGTTGCCCACCAGATAGCCAGGGTATTGCGCCTTCAGCCGGGCGATCTGGTCTACCTGCTGGACAACTCGGGATATCGCTACTCGGCTAGCCTTGTCTCGGTCTCCAAGAGTGGTGTCACAGCGGAGGTCTCGGGGCGGGAGCGGCTGGACACCGAGCCCGGGGTCGAGTTGGTGTTGTGCCAGGCCCTGCTCAAGGGCCAGAAACTGGAGTGGGTGCTCCAGAAGGGCACTGAGATAGGGGTGTCCCGCTTCGTCCCTGTCCTGAGCGAGCGGTGTGTCTCGAGACCATCGAAGGTCGAGGTCGATCGAAAGCTGGAGCGGTGGCGGGAGATAGTGCGGGAGGCCGCCGAGCAGTCCGGGCGAGCACTGCTCCCCCAGGTGAAATCCCTTGTCTCCTTCGAGGAAGCCTGCCACGAGGCGGGCCAGGCGGCCCTGGCGGCTATGGCGTGGGAGGAGGAGCGGTCGCTGGGGATGGGGACCCTGCTGAAGGAAGCGGGTATCTTCGCTGCTTCGGGTGAGCGGCATGGTGTGCGCCCTATGGTCTTGCTGCTGGTGGGTCCCGAGGGGGGCTTCTCGGAGAGAGAGTCCGAGGTCGCCCGGTCGGCTGGAGTGAAGGTGGTGAGCCTTGGCCCTCGGATACTTAGGGCTGAGACGGCTGCGCTGGTGGTGGCTACGGTGGTGCTGTGCAAAATGGGGGAGTTGGATGGATAGGGAATCGCGGAGATCGGTCTCTGGCGTCGTGACTCTTCTCACGGATTTCGGCCTGCTGGACGGCTATGTGGCTTCGATGAAGGGGGTTATGCTGGGTATCAACCCGGCGGCGGTCCTGGTGGACGTGACCCATGACGTCCCGCCGCAGGACGTACGGGTCGCAGCGTTCGTTCTCCACACCGCCCACCGCCATTTCCCCCGTCGGACGGTCCACCTCGTGGTGGTGGATCCAGAGGTTGGCACCTCACGGGTTGGGGTGATCCTGGACACCGGAGACGCCCTCTTCGTCTGCCCGGACAACGGTGTCCTGAGCTACCTGCTGGCCGCCGACGGCTCGGCAGCGGAGCGAGGGCCGACGCTACTGGATGGGGCGGGAACCGTGCGCGCGGCGATCCCCGAGGGGTGGCGGGCGGTGCGTATTGCTGAGAGCTGCTACTGGCTCCAGAACCCCAGCAGCACCTTTCACGGTCGGGACATCTTCGCACCCGTCGCGGCTTACCTCTCCCTCGGTGAGCCGGTGGAGAGCTTTGGACCGGCGATGGTCAGCCTTCGGGCTTTCGAGCTGCCGGTTGCCCGAAAGCTCCCGGAGGGCGGGGTGGAGGGAGGAGTGATCCACGTGGATCACTTTGGAAACCTCATCACCAGCTTGCGGGCAAAGGACCTGCCGAAAGGGTCGGTGATGGTGGAGATAGGTGGCCACCATATCCAGGGGCTGGTCCGGACCTATGCCGAGGGCAGCGGCCTGGTAGCCCTGCTCGGCAGTTCCGGCTACCTCGAGGTGGCGCTACCTAGTGGCTCCGCGGCCCGCCTCACTGGCCTTGGCCTGGACGCCCCTGTCCGGGTCGTGCCACGCAAGTGAGAGGATCTTGCTCACCTTGAAGCAGATACGCACTGCGTCCATAGCGACCCTGGGCTGCAAGCTGAATCAGAGTGAGAGTGACCAGATGGCCCGTTGCCTGGAGCAGGCAGGAGTCATCCTGGTCCCTTTTGGCCAGCCAGCCGACCTGTGCGTGGTGAACTCCTGCACGGTGACCCACATCGGGGACCGCAAGTCGCGCCAGTTGATCCGACAGGCCGTCCGCGCTAATCCCGAGGCGTTCGTCGTGGTAGCGGGCTGCTACGCCGAGATGGAGGCAGAGACGGTTTCCGCAATCGAGGGTGTCGGTGCCGTCCTCAGCAACAGGGAGAAGGATCGGCTGGTCGAGGCGTTGCGGGGGCGCGAGCTGACGGTGGGGAAGGACGCTGACCTAACCCCCCCTGCCCCCCTTCCCGACACGGGAAGGGGGGAGAAGGTTCCCCTCTCCCCGCGGGAGAGGGCCAGGGTGAGGGGCCAATCTGGTTGCTGCCCGAGCAGCCCTCACCCCGACCCTCTCCCTCTGGGAGAGGGAGTCCTCGCCTCCCCCTCTCCCCGTGGGGGAGGGGGCCGGGGGGTGGGGTCCGTCCCCCGCACCCGCGCCTTCGTGAAGATCCAGGAGGGATGCGACAACTACTGCTCCTACTGTATCGTCCCTCACGCCCGGGGGCACCGGCGGAGCCGGCCGGCGGCAGATGTGCTGGCGGAGATCCGTGCGCTCACTGCGGAGGGTCGCCAGGAGGTGGTACTGACAGGGGTCAACATCACCACCTACGGCCGCGATCATAGCTCCGACCCAACCGATCAGTCTGATCAGACCGATTCGACGGTGCGCGGGCTTGGCCTGCTCCGCCTGATCAAGAGGATCCTGGCCGAGACCGAGATTCCTCGAATACGGCTCTCTTCCCTGCAGCCCGAGGATTGGTCCCCCAGCTTCTACCCCCTTTGGGACTCTGGGAGGCTGTGCCGGCACCTCCATCTATCGCTCCAGAGCGGCTGCGGCTCGGTTCTCAAGCGGATGCGCAGACGCTACAATGTGGAACAGTACGCGCGCATCGTTGTGGAGGCGAAGCAGGCGCTGCCCGGCGTGGCGATCACCACCGATGTGATCGTCGGCTTCCCCGGAGAGACCGAGGATGAGTATCGGCAGACAGAGGAGTTCCTGCGCTCTGTCGGCATGGCCGGGTTCCATGTCTTCAAGTACTCGCCCAGGGCGGGGACCCCCGCGGCGACGATGCCGGAGCAGGTGGATCCCAAGGTCAAACAGCTGCGGAGCGATCGTCTCATTGCCCTGGCGAAGGAGTGTGGAGAGCGGTTCCGAGCCCAGTTCGTCGGCGCGCAGCTTTCGGTTCTCTGGGAGGAACCACTGCCCCATGGGGATGCTCGCAAGCTGGACCTGCCCTCGAGTGATCGTCCCAGGTGGTCGGGGCTGTCGGACAATTACGTCCGAGTCTATGCGACGGGACTCGATGGATTGGCCGGCCAGATCACGTCAGCGCGAGTTGTGCGGCTGGCCGGCGAGGGTGTCGTCGCTTCGATAGGAGGAGAATATGGATTGCATCTTCGATAAGATCGTGGCTCGGGAGATCCCTGCCGACATCGTCTATCAGGACGAGAAGATCACCGCTTTCCGTGACATCAACCCCCAGGCGCCGGTGCACATCGTGGTGATACCCAACGAGCACATCCCCGCGACCCTGGACCTCAAGCCGGAGAACGATGCTCTGATAGGGGAGTTGGTGCGGGCGGCGGCGGTGCTTGCTGAGCGAGAGGGGCTGGCCGAAAGGGGTTTTCGGATGGTCCTCAACTCCGGGCCCGATGCCGGCCAGACCGTGCACCACATCCACCTGCACCTCCTCGGCGGCCGGGCGATGCAGTGGCCTCCGGGATAGACCGGACGCAGCGAGAGGCTCCCATCCCCGCATCTCGGCCTCTCGGGGCACCCGTCTCGGGGCTCTTCGCGGACTAGTGTGATGTCTCGGCCCTGATGGTCGCTAACAAATAAACCTGACAGTAGCCCGAGGAGGGCGAAGCTCCTGCCCGGGAGGGCGAAGCTCCTGCTGAGCCGTCCAGTAGGGGGAGCAGGCGACAGACTCCAACAGGTGGCTCGCCAGGAGGCTCGCCCTCCCGCAGTGTGGACACGCCTGTTAGCCATACCGTGTCAGGTTTATTTGTTAAGGTTCATCAGGGCCGTGACTGTCTCTCGCCGCGTTGCACCCGTCTCGGACTGAACTTGTAGCCCCTCACTCTGAGGTTTACAATACGTAGCGCGGACGCGTCCGTGGTTGGACGCTCAGGAGATTACCATGCATAGCATCGAACGCCGGGCATTGCCACCCGACTTTGCCTACCCAGTAGTTCGCCCTCGCCGGCTCCGCGGCTCAAAGGTCCTCCGCGACATGGTCGCCGAGACCAGACTGGATTCGAAGGGATTGGTCTATCCCCTCTTCGTCGTGGAGGGCCATGGTATCCAGAATGAGATCAGCTCGATGCCCGGGGTTTGCCAGTGGTCCACGGACCTGCTGGCTGGGGAGGCGCGGGCTCTGGCCGAGCTGGGTGTGCCCTCGGTCATGCTCTTCGGTATACCTGACGCCAAGGACGAGCTTGGCACGGAGGCGTATCGCCGCGACGGCATCGTCCAGCGCGCCATCGAGGCGGTGAAGGAGAGCGCCCCCGAGCTGCTGGTGATCACCGACGTGTGCCTTTGCGAGTACACCAGCCATGGCCACTGCGGAGTGGTAGAGAATGGCAAGGTGCTGAACGATCCGACCCTGGAGTTGCTCGCGCGTACCGCTGTCTCCCACGTCGAGGCCGGTGCGGATATGGTCGCTCCCTCGGATATGATGGATGGCCGTGTTGGCGCCCTGAGACTGGCCCTGGATGCTGCTGGGTACGCGGATACCCCCATCATGGCCTACAGTGCCAAGTACGCTTCGGCCTTCTATGGACCCTTCCGTGAGGCTGCGGAATCGGCACCTCAGTTTGGGGATCGCGCCTCCTACCAGATGGCCGCATCCAACTCCCGAGAGGCGCTGCGAGAGGTAGAGCTGGACATCCAGGAGGGGGCCGACATAGTGATGGTGAAGCCGGCCCTGGCCTATCTGGATGTCCTGGCCAGGGTCAAGGAGAGCGTCCACCTGCCGGTCGCTGCTTACAGCGTGAGCGGTGAGTACTCGATGATCAAGGCTGCCGCCCGCATGGGCTGGCTGGATGAGCAGCGAACGGCGATGGAGGTGCTCACGGCGATCAAGCGGGCAGGTGCTGATATCATCATCACCTACTATGCCAAGGACTTGATACGTTGGCTCAATGAGTAAGTACCCGGTACTTTGTACTGAAGGCCGCATTGCATCTTTATATCAACACTAGTGGTTCGCCTTGACCCTCTATGGGAGCAATGCTAGCATGGGCGCGAAGCGGACCCGCCGATCCGGGTTGGACGGCAAGAAAGGATCGACGATGATCGAAACTGGCTCTCCCGTCAGCCAGGGCAAGAAACGGTCGAATGTGGTGGAGATCAACCTGCAGTGGTGCAAGTCCTGCTCCATCTGCGTTGCCTTCTGTCCGACCAATGCCCTCACAGCCGACGAGGTCGGTACCCCCCACTTCGCCTATCCTGAGAAGTGTACCGGCTGCGGCCTTTGTGAGATGATGTGCCCCGACTTTGCCATCGAGGTGGTGAAGAAGCCATGACCGACGAGCGATCGAAGCCGGCCCTGATGCAGGGCAACGAGGCGATTGCCGAGGGAGCGCTGGCGGCCGGCATGCGGTTCTTCTCCGGCTATCCCATCAGCCCATCCTCGGAGATCGCCGAGACGCTGTCCCGTCGGCTCCCCCAGGTTGGCGGGACCTTCATCCAGATGGAGGACGAGATAGCCAGCGTCTCCGCCCTTCTCGGCGCCTCCATCGCGGGGATCAAGTCGATGACTGCCACCAGCGGCCCCGGTTTCTCCCTGATGCAGGAGGGTATCGGGTATGCCGCCATGGCCGAGACTCCCTGTGTGATCGTGAACATACAGCGGGTGGGCCCCTCCAGCGGCGTCGCTACCCTGCCCGCCCAGGGCGACGTCATGCAGGCACGATACGGTACCCATGGGCCTCACCCTATGATAGCCCTTTCGCCGTCCACGGTGAGCGAGTGCTTCGACGTGACTGTCAAGGCGTTCAACCTGGCCGAGAAGTACCGGACTCCTGTCGTGATCCTGGGCGACTCTGTCATCGGCCACCTTCGCGAGGTGGTGACCCTGCCCGGGGAGTTGCAAGTAGTCAACCGGGAGCGGCCCAAGGGACCGCCAGGCAAGATCCAACCCTTCGAGACGACCAGGAATGACGAAGCTCCGGCGATTCCAGACTTCGGGACGGGCTACCGGTACCACATCACCGGTCTCTTCCACGATGAGACTGGCTTCCCAGCCACCACACCAGAGCTTGTCCAGAGGGAGACCGAGCGGTTGGTCCGGAAGGTGGAGGCCCATCGCGACGATATAAGCTACGTAGAGTACCTCTACATGGACGACGCTGAGGTGGCTGTGGTGTCCTTCGGTTGCTCCGGGCGCTCGGCCCGCGCTGCGGTGAAGGCCGCCAGGGCGCGAGGCCTGAAGGTCGGTCTCGTCCGGCTGATCACCATCTGGCCCTTCCAGGAGCAGGTGATCAAGGCGGTGGCGGAGAGGTGTCCCCGTATAGTGGTGGCGGAGATGAACCTGGGAGACGTAGCCAACGAGGTCCGGAGGGTCACCCGCAACAGCGTGATGGTGGAACAGGTGAACCGCCATAACGGCTTGTTGATCACGCCCAGCGAGGTTATGGCTGGGATTGAGGGGGTGATGAATCGTGGCTAGCGCGCTCATCGAGAAGTACCTGCGGCTCAACAAGCTGCCCCACATCTGGTGCCCCGGCTGCGGGATCGGGCAGATCATAAATGGGACCGTTCGCGCTATAGACAAGGCCGGCTTTGACCAGGACAAGACGGTGGTGGTTTCCGGTATCGGCTGCTCCAGCAGGGCGTCGGGCTACATGAATTTCGATACCCTGCACACGATGCACGGCAGGGCCCTGGCCTTCGCCACAGGCATCAAGCTGGCCAAGCCTGAACTGAACGTGGTCGTGATCATGGGGGATGGGGACTGCGCCGCCATTGGTGGCAACCACTTCATCCACGCCTGCCGCCGCAACCTGGACGTGACGGCGCTCGTGATCAACAACCAGATCTACGGTATGACCGGCGGCCAGTACTCGCCGACCACTCCGGTCGACTCCCTGGCTACCACAGCCCCATATGGTGACGTCGAGCCCGGGTTCGACCTTTGCGGTGTCGCCCAAGCTGCCGGTTCCACCTTCGTCGGCAGGGTTGCCCCGGTGCGAATGCCCGAACTGGTCAATACCATCGCCAAGGCGCTGCAGCACAAGGGCCTCTCCTTCGTGGAGGCGGTATCCCAGTGTCCGGTCTACTATGGACGGATGAACCGCCTCGGCGGGCCGGTGCAAATGCTGAAGCTTCAGAAGGAGATCACAATCCCAGTTGCCCAGGCGCAGCGCGATCCCGAAGGGGCCAAGGGCAGACTGCTCACGGGCGTGCTCTACGAGAGCGAACGCCCGGCCTACGAGGAGCTCTACGGCAAAGTGCGCTTGAAGGCCCACTGGAAGGCAGGGGAGCATGTCTAAGACTGTTGAGATTTCTCTGGGGGGCTCCGGTGGCCAGGGCTTGGTGTTGATGGGATTGATACTGGCGGAGGCCGCCGGGATCCATGAGGGCCGGCAGGTGGTGTGTAGCCAGAACTATGGTCCCGAGTCTCGAGGTGGGGCTTCGCGCTCAGACGTGATCATCAGCGACGAGGAGATCGACTATCCCGAGGTTGAGCATCCGGATGTCCTGTTTGTCTTCAACCAGGCATCGGCCCGGAAGTACGGCCCCTCGCTCAAGCCCGATGGTACGCTGATATACGACTCTACATTTGTCGTCGAACCCCCTGCCCACGCGGGTAGGGCTTTCGATCTGCCCATAACAAGGCTTGCCCGCGACCAGGTGGGTCGCGACCTGGTGGCCAACATCGTCGCCCTCGGCGCCGTCACGGTGCTAACGGGCATCGTTGGTCGCGAGGCCATAACTAAGGCCGTGCTGGGAAGGGTGCCCAAGGGTACCGAGGAGATCAATCAACAGGCTCTCAAGGTTGGTTTTGAGGCCGCGGAATCGGTACTGAGCCGCCAGTAATTAGCATCGAGTGCTGAGTGGAGAGTTCTGGGTTCTAGATGGCGAGTTCCTGGGTGCTGGTTGCTAAATAGGCAGTGGTGAGTGATAGGTAATGAGTGACGGGTACCCTCGTCCCCTGGACACCGGCTAGCGGTAGCCGGTGTCCGTGATTCTGATCGGCATCCAGTGCTCCAACACGACCTCCGTCGAAACCGTTGTTCCAAGGCGCCACCCTAATGGTGTCATCCTGAGGCGCCGCACCCATACCTGTCATCCTGAGGCGCCGCAGCGCCGAAGGATCTCCCGGTTGCCGTCAACAGGAGATTCTTCGTGGCCTGCGGGCCACCCAGAATGACACCTAGTACTCGACCAAATTGATTATGACAGGCTGCCAGATGGCGGCCTATGCCGGGAGCGCGGGCGGCTCGTCCGCACGAGGGACTGGCGGGCGAGCCGCCCGCGCTCCCGGCAGGCGGCTTCGCCGCCTACCAAAACCAATTTGGTCGAGTACTAGGGGGCGGGCCACTCGGAATGACAGGTGAGGTTGCGGTACTCAGCACTGGTGACTCATCACTCGGATAGGAGGGAAGGGTTGAAGCTGTACGAGTTCCAGGCGAAAAAGGCGTTTGCCCAGGGGGGCATCCCGGTGCCCAGGGGCGAAGTGGTACAGGACCCCGACGGCGCGGTCCGCGTGGCCGAGCAGTTGGGTCGCGTGGTGGTCAAGGCGCAGGTCCATGTGGGTGGCCGGGGTAAGGCTGGCGGTATCAAGCTGGCTGGCAATCCGGCCGAGGCCAGACAGTATGCCGACGGTATGCTGGGCAAGCCGCTGAAGGGCTTCACCGTCAACTATGCACTTGTTGAAGAGGCCCTGGACATCGCGAAGGAGTACTACCTGGGGATCACCATAGACCGGAACGCCGAGAAGGCGATCATTATGCTGAGCAGTATGGGAGGCGTGGACATCGAGGAGGTGGCGGCTACCACCCCGGAGAAGATCGCCAAGCTCCATGCAGACCCGGCGTGGGGCATCTGGGACTACCAGCTCCGCGACCTGGTGGAGCGGGCGGATCTGGACCCGAAGGTGAGTCGCGACATCGTTGGGGTGATCCGCAAGCTGTACAACCTGTTCCTCTCCTCCGATGCATCGCTGACTGAGATCAACCCGCTGGTGGTGACGGGCGATGGCAAGGTCATCGCCGCCGATGGCAAGTTCGACGTGGACGACAACGCCCTGTTTCGCCAGAAAGAGCTGCTGAAGTACCGGGAGGTCTCCGAGGCTGACCCCATCGAGGCCGAGGCAGCCCGATTGGGGGTCGCCTATGTGCGGCTCGACGGGGACATCGGTGTAATTGGCAACGGGGCTGGCCTGGTAATGACGACCCTGGACATCCTGAGTCGCAACGGAGGGAAGGCCGCCAACTTCTGTGATCTAGGGGGTGGCGCCAAGGCCGAGACGGTTCGGCAGGACCTGGGGTTGGTGCTGATGAACCCCAACGTCAAAGGGGTGCTGATCAACATCTTTGGGGGCATCGTGCGCTGCGACGAGGTGGCCAAGGGAATACTGGAGGCGACCAAGACCATGGACATCAAGGTCCCCATGGTGATTCGGATGTCCGGCACCAAGGCCGCCGAGGGTCGCGAGCTACTCAAGAACAGCGGCTTCATCGCCGCTACCACCGCACAGGAAGCCGCCCAGAAGATTATCTCGTTGACGCGTTAGGAGGGTATTCGATGTCAATCCTCATAAACAAGGATACGCGGGTGGTGGTGCAGGGCATCACCGGCCGCGAAGGCGCCTTCCATAGCGATAGGATGCTGGAGTACGGCACCAAGGTCGTTGCCGGAGTCACCCCTGGCAAGGGCGGTACCACCTACAACAGCGTCCCGGTCTTCGGTGGCGTGCATGGTGCCGTGAAGGAGACCGGCGCCAACACCTCGATCATCTTCGTCCCCGCGCCCTTCGCGGCTGATGCGGTGGTGGAGTCGGCCGATGCCGGCATCGGGTTGGTGGTCTGCATAACCGATGGGATCCCCACCCTGGACATGATCCGCGTTGTCAACTATTTGAAGGGCAAGGGCACTCGGCTGATCGGGCCGAATTGCCCCGGCCTGATCAGCCCCGGCGAGGCGAAGGTGGGGATCATGCCGGCCGAGGTGTACCAGGAAGGGCCCATTGGTGTGATATCCCGGAGCGGGACCTTGACCTACGAGACCTGCGACCTGATCACCAGGGCAGGGTCGGGTGTGTCCACCTGCATCGGAGTTGGGGGCGATCCGATTATCGGTACACGGTTCCTGGATGTGCTGAAGCTGTTCCGCGACGACGAGGAAACCAGGGTGGTGGTGCTGATCGGCGAGATCGGTGGCTCCGACGAGGAGACGGCCGCGGCCTACCTGCGTGAGAGCAACTACCCCAAGCCGGTGGTCTCATTCATCTCCGGGCGATCCGCGCCTCCGGGCAAGCGGATGGGCCACGCTGGCGCCATCATCTCCGGCGGAACAGGCACGCCTCAGGCCAAGGTGAAGGCGTTCGAGGGTGCGGGCGTGCCCGTGGGGAACACTTTGGAAGAGGTGGTTCAGCTGGCCATGGAACGGCTTCGCTGAGTCTCCGAATGAGGCTCTGCTAGACCGAACGCGGAGCGGGCAAACGAAGGGCTGCCGCCTCCGCGTTCGGTCTAGCAGAGCCTACCGGCCCTTTGCCCGCTCGCCGGCCAGCAGCACCGGTCTGTTCGCGCTCCTGAGGACCACGTCGCTGACGCTGCCCAGGGCGAATCGCGCCAGGCTGCCGATACCACGACGTCCCAACGCTATCAGGTCATAGTCGCCTTCTCTAGCCCGACGGCTGATTTCGTTGGCGGGCCGTCCCTCGGCTTGCAGGGTATCGCACTCGGCCCCCGCCTGGCGACATCTCTCTGCTGCTTCCTCAAGAGCCTCCCCGCCAGCCCTGGCCAGGCCGCGCCTCATTTCGCGCTTAACCGGCGGCCCGGGCACGGCCGCCACCATCGTGGAGTCAAGGACGTAGAGAAGAGTCAGACGGGCGTCGAAACCCCTGGTCAACTCGATAGTGGTGGACAGGGCCTTCAGGGACTGCTCGGAGCCGTCGATCCCTACCAGAACCTTCTTGATGGTTTCCGGTGCACTCCCGCGAACCAGAAGGACAGGGCATGGCGCGGTCTCGGCCACCCTCTTGGCGACGCTTCCAAGAAGCAGGCCTCTCACTCCGCCGAGCCCGCGGTGTCCTACCACGATGAGGCCATAGCCCTCGCTGTCGGCGGCCTCGACAATCCTGTCGGCTGGCTCACCGAGAACGACTCGTGCTTCTACCTCTACCCCCATCCCTCCCGCGATCTGCGCGCCCTCCGTAGCTATCGGCTCGAAGTCCTCTTCGCTCAAGACAGGCATGAACACGCCACTCACGCTGTCGATCCAATACGGGATTTTTCCCACCGTCAGCAGGGTGACGCTGGCGTCCAGTGACCTGGCCAGGCTGACGGTCGTTCGCACCGCATCTCTTGCCGGGGCGGAACCATCGTATCCCACCAGCAGCCTCTTCACATCACACCCCTTATTGCTTATCAAGCGACTCCTCGGAGGTCGGCCCCCTGTCGCCCGAGTTCCCGCTGCACCTCCTCGGCTGGAACCTCCCTCGGTGGCCTACCGGTGAGGCTCGCAATGGCGGCGCAGGCGCCGGCAGCCTGTCCGGTAGCCATGCAGATGGGCATGACTCGATATGAAGAGTGAGCTTCGTGGGTGCCGGAGATGCAGCGCCCGGCGACCAGCAGGTTATCCACTCGTTTCGGTAGGAGGCAGCGTAAGGGGATGTCGTATGCCTCGCCGAGAGGCAGCCGCTTAAGTACTGTGCCGGCTCCCGTGGGGTTATGTATGTCGATGGGATAGGTTCCTCGCGCAATCACGTCCGGAAACTTGCGAGCTTCCAGTACGTCGTCGGCTGTCAGTTGATACTCACTGACGATCCGCCTGGTCTCCCGTATCCCTACGCTCGCTCCACTCTGGCCCACGTAGCTGTTGGCGAACCCAGGCACGTACTTCTTGAGAAAAGCCGCGACCTGTCGCATCTGCTGGTGGCCTCGCCACTCCGCCTCCGAAAGGTCCCACACATCGGTCCCCAGGACTCTGGTCACGCGGGTGCTGTTGATGCTGACCTCCGTCTCGTGAGGCGTGGCGAACATCAAGATATCCTCCCGAGGCAGATCCAGCTCTCCGGCTTCCTCTGCCTGATGCACGAGGTCCCACAGGCCGTAATCACCGCGCCACTGGTCCGGATGAGCCTCCACATAGCTGTCGAAGGCAGCGGCGTCGAACTGCATCATCCGGAACAGCAGGGACATGGGCTGGACCAATCCATCTTCCTCCCTGCCGACCTCGAACGGCGCGCCCGCCCGGACGGCGATATCGCCATCTCCGGTCGCATCGACGATCGCCTCAGCCCGGACCACGATTGGCCCGGACTTGCCCTCCAGGATCACTCCCTCTATGTGGTCATGCCCCAGGACCCCACTGGCGAAGGAGTGGAGCAGGTACTTCACCCCAGCGTCGTCCAGCATGTCAAGGGCAACCAGTTTGAACAGCTCCGGGTCAATGGGAACGACGTTTCCAGTTCTCTCCGATGGTGAGATGGCGCCGCCGGCAGCTACGAGCCGTTCCACAAGGTTGGATAGGACGCCGGCTATGGCCGGCTCCCCTGGGCCATGATCCTGAGGCATCAGTCTGATGGCACGGCCCGGAACCGTCGGTCCTGTCTGTGTATGGCTGGAGGAGATGGGATTGACCAGGGCCGCCGTGGCGTTGCCTCCCAGGAAGCCATACCTCTCGACGAGGACTACCTCCGCACCAGCCTGTGCGGCGCCCACAGCTGCTCCAAGACCCGCTGGACCCCCTCCGATCACCAGAACGTCGCTCTCTGCGGCTATCACCGCGCTGCGCCCTGGAAGGGTCAGCGTGGGCATCGTACCCGCACGAGAGAGAGGTGGCATCTGTTGCCTCATTCCCCTCAGGCGGCCCGACGAGATGCCGGAATGCCCTTCAAGATCTCTACTGCCAGCCGGTTAGTCTCCCTCGCTCGCTGCTCGAGAGATGGGATGCCCTCGTCGAGGCGGGCTTTCATATCCTTCCGGAAGTCCCATGCCCGGTCGACGTATGCGATCAGTTGCCCCGTGCTCATCTGCTGCAACGGCAGCCGCTGGAACGTCTTTTGGTGCACCCCCAGTTGCTCCATGAAGCCCAGCACCTTACCGGCGTAGGGGAGAGCCACGAATGGGACCCGCTGCATGGCTGCGAACATGAGGAAGTGCAACCTCATTCCGAGTGCAAACTTGAAGCGGCCCACGAGCGCCAGAATCTGGCCGGAGCTGTAGTCGCCCTTGAGCACAGTGGCCCTACTGGCGGCTGCCATCCGCGAAATGACCGCGTGGGAGTGCTGCAGATCTAGCGTGTGCGGTTCCATCGGTACGAACACCAGGTCGGCATCCAGCCTATCGACCACATAGTCTGCTGCGCTCGCCAGCAGGTTGTGGTAGTGGTCTTCGCTAATGTCCGGCGCGGCGGGGCCAGGCTCCCGGACCGATATTCCCACCAACTGCCTGCCTTCCAGCCCCTCTCGTCGAAGAGAGTAACGAGATAGGGGCTCGGGTGATAGGAGGAAGGCCGGATCAGCCGTCACCGTGATCTCCCGGTGCACGCCGGCCTCCTCCAACACCTTGTTGGCCTCGCGGTCTCGGACAGTGACCAGCGCTGCCCTGTCCAGGGCATCTCTCACCAGGGCTTGGCTGGAGACTTCTCGTAGCGGACCGGCTCCAATGGCGTACACCATGACTGGCACCCCGGCATCGTGAGCCATGAATACCTCGCGGAGATAGGCCCTGATGTCGGAGTCGAACAGTATTCCTCCTCCACCCAGGATGAAGAGGTCCAGCCGCTGGATCTCGGGGAGGATCTCCTTCCTGGACATCTCTCGGACCGGCACGGCTCGCTCGACCTGGTGGCGCTTCAGGGTGTCCTCAGGGTCGCGCGTGAACACGGTAATCTCAGTCGGCAGCGACCGGCGCAGCTCCTGCACTATTGCCTGCAGGATCGCCTCGTCGCCAAGGTTCATGCCACCATAGGACCCCAAGATGCCAACGCGGAAGACACGCTCCTCTTCAGACACTTCCAGCCTCCCCTTCTCGACCGGATCAAGAGCCTCGATGAGGCTGCGGAGCAAGAACTGTTCCGCCCAGTCCAGCCGACGGCATGGTACAGAGACTTGGTCACGTTCGACGACCTCGTGAGTCAGCCGAGCTATCCAAAGGGTGGAGGCGGCGTTGCCAGCCTCTGAGGGCTATCCATCTCGCTTGAGTGGTCGGCCGCGTGCCCGTCCCCTGGTATACTCTAATCAGTGACACTTCGGGAAGGGACAGGGTCTCGATGACTGCACCTGAGGGGAAGGACTTCGCAAGGAGCGTCGAGCGGCTCGCCGTCGACGCCGAGCAGTCACTCCATCCGGACGAGGGAGGATCGGTAGCCGATCGCCTCGCTCAGTTGGAGGCGGAGCGTACGTGGCTCGCGGCGGAGCGCCAGGAAGTGGAGATGCTCCGGAGCGACCTCTTGTCCACGGTGTCGCACGAGCTTCGCACCCCGCTCACGTTGATCCGGACCTGTGTCGGACTGCTCATGGACAGCGATCCCGAGCTGGCAATGCAGGAGCGGCTGCTCCGCAACATCAAGCAGAGCTCGGATCGGATGCAAGTGCTGGTCAGTGATATCCTGGACCTGGTTCGACTGCGGAGCGGCAAGGTCGATCTGCAGCCTCGCTACCTGGACCTTTGTGAGTTGGTGGATGGAGCCACGACCCTGATCAGGCCCCTTCTGGATGAGAAGGGGCAACTGCTGGAGACAGATGTCCCCTCGCCGGGACTCGTGGTGATGGGCGACCATCGCCGCTTGGAGCAGGTATTGCTGAACCTACTATCGAATGCCAACAAGTTCTCACCGGAGGGAGCTCGGATAAGCATCACGGTGAAGGAGTCGGAAGGTGAGGTCACCGTTGGCGTTGCGGACACGGGGCCTGGCATTGCCCAAGAGGCGCAGCGCCACCTGTTTGAGCAGTTCTATACGGCTCGAACCAGTTCGCCCAGCCACAACATTGGGGCCGGGCTAGGACTGCCCATCGCCAAGGCCATTGTGGAGGCCCACGGGGGGCGGATCTGGGTGCAGAGCGAGTTGAGTAGAGGGGCCACCTTCTGCTTCTCGCTGCCGAAGGAACCGCGGGGCAAGGGGGAGTAGTTGAAGATACTTGTGGTGGATGATGCTCCGGAAGTGATCGAGGCCGTCACTCTGAGCTTCAATCTCCAGTGGCGAGAGACTGATGTGGTCGGGGCCTACGAAGGCGACCAGGCGCTGGACATGGTGGAGCAGGAATCCCCCGATCTGGTCCTGTTGGATATCGCCATGCCTGGGATGGACGGATACGAGACCCTGCGACGGATTCGCGGGTTCTCGGACGTACCGGTGATAATGCTCACTGCCAGGGACGGGGTACTGGACAAGGTGAAGGGGCTTGAGTTGGGCGCGGACGACTACGTGACGAAGCCCTTCGATCACCTGGAGCTGCTGGCCAGGGTCAAGGCGGTGCTTCGCAGGCTGGACATGCCCCAGCCGGTGAGCCGCGCGCCCTCTTTCTCATCCGGAGATCTCTCGGTGGACTTCGCCACTCGGCATGTGCGGTTGAGGGGTGAACTTGTCTCGCTGACTCCCATTGAGTACAAGCTGCTGTATCACCTGGTGCGCAACGCGGGCCGGGTGCTGCCGCACGAGACCCTCCTCGCCAAGGTGTGGGGCAGGGAGTACCTGGATGAGATCGACTACCTGAGGGTTTACGTGCGGCGGCTGCGCGTCAAGCTTGAGGATGACCCAGAGCGGCCACGGTACATTTTGACGGAACGGGGACTGGGCTATCGCTTTGTGGAGATAGCCCAGTGATTCACCGTGACTCGGACCTGTCATTCCGAGACGCCTCGGAATGACAGGTGACGTCGCTGTCCTAGCCCTGGTTGGCTCCGGGCTGTCCTCGCCTGATCGCCACGATCTTCAACCGGCCGCGACCCTCGTTGCTTGTTATCTTCACGGTCTCGCCCAGTTCCCTACCCAGTATGGCCCGCGCGAGTGGCGATTCGTAGGATATGCACTGCGCGCGGGGATTGGCAGCCAGGGGGCCTCCGATGGTAAAGGTCTCCTCGCCATCCTCATCCACCACCGTTACCTCACTGCCCACCGCCACAACCAGGCCCGTCTGGTCGGTAACAGTGCCCGAGGTCATCACCTCCTTGAGCCGAGCGATCTCCATGTCCACCGCCGCTAGCTCGGAACGGAAGCGTCCGTTTCCGTCCTGCGCGTTTCTGGCATCGTTCAGGATCTCTCGACGGGTTTGCTCCAGGCAGGCGATCTCAAGGGTGAGTTCATCCCTGCCCTCGGGCGTGAGGAGCACTCTCTGCAAGAGCCGCATGTCAATCCTCCTTGGTCGTGAGAAGTCCATATCCTCTCCACCAGATGGCCATTCCCTGGCGGGTGCGGAGAAGCTGCTACGCCGACTGGCCTCCGTGGCCCGCCTCCTCCCGGCAAACCACTTCAGCACCTTGATGTGGTCGTCGGTGTAGTACTCTTCTCCCATGCGGAAGATGTGCCAGGGGCGATGAGGTACCAGTATCCCTTCAGCTCGCAGATAAGCCAGATCCTCGGGCCTAGCGCCACTTTCCCGTAGCAACTCCTCCGCGTTGTACCTTCTCGTGCCCATATCAGCGTCGCCGGACCGAGTGGTGCAGGTCCGGCATGGCGGATCGGCCAGAATGCGCCCTGACTGTTGGCGCTTCGTCCTTCCTGGAATCCAGCTTCTCTGGTTGCCATCGCGGCGGCAAGCCGTCTTCCGGTAGGTCGTAGGAACAGTAGCATGGGCCTCCGCAAGCGCACCCCCCGCAGCAGTAGGCACGTCCCTCCAGCACAATCGGTTCCCAGCCTATCTCGAGGCCGCAGTTGGCGCAGCGGAAGCCGCGATGCTCTCCAGGCTCCATTGTTTGTCTTCCTCATTCCCGTTATTGACCGTCCGTGCGATGATCGGTGTCAATGGCACCGATCCACCCTAGATCACGGCAATGATCTGCAGTTGGGACGGTCCGTCCGGCGAGATCACCTCCACCCATTCGCCCACCTGGCGTCCCATCAAGGCGCACCCCACCGGGGCCTCGTAGGAGATCCTTCCCGTGGCTATGTCTACTTCGGGCGGCCCGACGAGGAGGAAATTGTCCTGTCCGCCGTCGTCCCACCGGACGACCACTTTGGACCCAACGCCGATCTTACCCTGTTCCCGATTCGCAGGCCCCACGGGAGTGGATCTAAGAAGCACCTTCTCCAACTGGGCGACACGGCGTCCAAGCGCGACGGCGTCGCTACTCATGTACTGAACGGCAGACTCTACCCAATCCCCAGAGTGGCCGGCTTGTCGGTGCTCGCCCATCTCCAGGTCGCGCTGCTTTCGCAGCGCCGCGAGCTCTTCGTGCAGCCTCCGCCAACCCTCCTGCGTTAGCAGCATCTTCTCTTCCGTAACTGCCATAGCCTCTCTCCTTTTCGCCGCGCCTCGATGCCTGCCCCGATTGCCTCTGCTGAGGGGCTCCTCAATCGCACTTTCGCGCTCACCAGGTCCGGCATGTTCTCTTTGTGGGGCCAAATCGTCCAACCAATCTCGTCATCCGTGACGACCAGCTTGGCCGGTGCTCTTCTGTTGGCGGCGACCCCAAGTCATGGCAGATAGAGCGTACCGCCCCAATGCGAAAACCACGGTTAACCAACATTAATAGACCATTAAATCCGGGAGGATTTCGCCGGCGCTGCCGCTATCGCCACAGAGTGCGGATCTGGGTGGAGACCTCCATAGGGTTCTGCCCGCGGTAGGTTGAGAGGATTTCCTGGGCCAGGTGGCCGTGGGAATAGAGGGGGCGCCCCGGGCTGACGTGGTGGTGCCAGGCCCGCTCAAACATCTTCATCCGGGTGCCGTTGACCGAGAAGAAGGAAGGCACGTTGTGATAGCTGATCCCTGCTGCCTTGGAGCTTGACTGTAGCCCGCGTAGCCGGAGGTCGATGGCGTCGATCCATCTGCGAATCCCCCCGCTTCGTAGCAGCACGACACGAGGCATGATGCATCGGGGAGTCTCCAGCGGTGAGAGCACCTCCTCGAGGGTCGTGGTGAATAGCCTCGACTCCTCAGTCGATGCCCCTTCGAGGTAGCAGCGGTAGTAACCGTCGCTCTGTACGGCCACGCGCACCTCCCCTTCCCCTGCGGAGACGGCGTCGGTGGCGTGGAGGGCCTGGACCACCGCCCGGGCTATCGACTCGATGCCACCTGTGGAATCCCCTCTGACCAATGGCGAGCGCTGAGTCCACACCAACCAGGGGATCAGGAATGCCATAGCGACCATCAGTGCGAGGGTGGTGCTTTCGGCTAGGACGAGGGCACATCCCGCCGCACCAGCGCCGAGGATGGCCCAGAGTAACGAGAGGCAGCCCGCGGAGGATTCACCTGGGAGCTGCTGCCGCGAGGCTTTCTTGGACTCCAGGGATCGGGTAGGAAGCTCCCATGGACGGCCCATGCGCACCCGCAGGGTCTCGATCTCCTGATTCCGGTAGGGCTCGCCCACTTCCCACTTATCGTACATCTCCTGTCGCTGGAGGGGGCGGGCCAGCATGGTCTGGTTGATCGTGGCTGTTTTCGACGCCGAAGGCGGCCCATAGGGAGAGAGACTCGGGTGCACGTGCGAGACGCCGGACTCGATCTCACCGTCCTCCGTCAAGGCGTAGTAGTGGCGGTGCTTACGGACAAACCGCGTGTAGTCGGAGAAACCCTTTGGGTGGCCCGGGGCCACGCACACGACGTCCCAGTTGTTGGCCACCTTGGACGGCAGGTCCGGATCCAACCGCAGCGAGCGGCCCCGGGACTGGTGGACAGCGGTGCTGGTTGCCGCAGCCGTCAGGTCGATCAGGACGTTCACCCGCTTAGCATCCCAACCCTCCCCCAGGAGGCCGCGAGTGCCCACGAGGCATTGGCAGTGCCCGTGCTCGAAGTACTCGGTCACCAGCCGTACGTAGTTGCGAGGTCTCCACCACGGGTGGGATGCCTGTATCGTCAGCAGGTCTCCCCAGGCAGCCTCGCCATCGCCTCCCGCGGACAACGCATTGGTCTCCATCACGCCCACCAGCTCTGGGACCTGCTTCTCCAGCCACTCCATCAGACTGTAGGCGGTAGACCTCGAGCAGGCCACCGTCCGGCCCGTGAGCAGGATCGGTTCGAGGCTGGCGATGCCTGGATCTGCCAGCAGCGTGCGCAGCAAGAGAGCCGCGCTACCCGCCTGCGGGTCCAGCACGCCCCGCAGTTTGGCTACTAGCTCCCTTCCCGCCCGCTCGTAATCGCACAGCACCAAGGCCCTGAGCTGTCCTCCCAGGGAACGTTTCTCGGTCTCAAGTATCCCGAGCGTTGCGGCTGCCTTACCGGCGGAGAGGGCCAGGACACGATCCACCGTGGAGACGTAGTTGCGGATGCCCTGGGTGGTGAGGACGTAGCCCACGGAGGGCAACGCCGCCCGGATTTCCTGCCAGGCCGCGACGTCCCGTGGGTCCCCGCTGGGCTTGAGTTGCCGAAGGCAGTAGTCCTCAAGGAGGGCAACCCAGTCGTCGGCGGTGAGATCCTGGCGGTGGCGCTCCTGGATGTGGGCGCCCTCCGGGAGAGCCAGTTTGTAGCGGTGCAGGAACCTGAGGCTGGCAAGTGCCAGTGATGGTCTATCTCGCTCGAACAGTCCCCAATCGGCCACGGTTCCTTTTCGTGCCGGGCGCTCCAGTATCCGCTGTTGCACCCAGTGGACGAAGGGCACGCTGCCGAAGTCGGCGTCCAGAACCCTGGACAGCAGTTGGAGGAATCGGCTCTGCTGCTCCTCTATGTACTCCAGTTCGGCGGGTAGGGGTGTGGTCAGGTATACCAGGTCCTGGTAGGGGGCGAGGCTTCCATCCTTGACGGCGGCAGGGGCAGGCAGTTCGAAGTCGGTTCGATCGAAGAGGTCGCGGTACAGCACCTGCTCCCTCGCGTCCAGGTCTCGCGGAGGGGTGGCCGTGAGGCCCACCTTGAAGGTATCCGGCCCCAACTCCTCCACGAAGGCTCGGAGCAGGTAGCCCCACAGGTCCAGCAGGTGGTGGCACTCGTCCATCACCAGCGTCCAGTTGCCCCATTCCTTCATCTCCTCGATGAGCCGGCGGCCGTTCGGATGGAGGAGACCCAACAGTTCCCGCCGTTCTCCGCCCTCGGCAACCAACTGCCGGGTCTTCTGCCGGTATCGGGCCAGTTCAGTCCTGTAGAGAGGGCTGCCGGCGGTCCTCATGCGCTCAATCTGGGCCGCCGCCTCCTCGGGCGGCAGACCCTCGCTGTCTTGCAGGGCGGATTGCCACAGTGCCAGGGACCGCGTATCCAGTTCGTCCGTCTCGTTATCCAGGACGCTGACGGCCTGGTATGTCAGGATGGTAAGGGGCGCTAGTTCGGCGGCTTCGCAACTGGAGCGTACGACGGCTGGCTGGAATCCTCTCCACTGCCTTTCCCATTGCGATTGGATGGCAGTGTTGGGGCAGAGCACCAGCGTGGGTCTACCGATCCTGCGAGCGATCTCCAGCCCCAACAGGGTCTTTCCGGAGCCCGGCGGCAGGACCAGGTGGATTTGCCTGCGCTCCGATGCCTGGGTCTCCTGAAAGACCTCGAGGGCCAGCTGCTGGCAGCGGCGAAACTGGTGAGGGAAACGGGTAGTAGCGAACTGATGCTGGAGTCCCGGTGTGTCTATCGCCGTCAATGTCAGAGCCCCTAACACAGTTGTTGGCGGCGCCTACCGCGGTACGGTAGTTAAGCCAGTCAGTTGGTGAACTCCTGGCTGAACATGCTGCCGCGGAAGTCGCTCTTGATCACGCCGATGCCCACTTTGCCAAACTCATTCCTGAGGATGTTAGCCTTGTGGCCCGGGCTGTTCATCAGCCCCTCGTGAGCGATCTGGACGTTGGGTGCGTAGGCCAGGTTCTCTCCAGCCACCTGGAAGGTTATGCCCCCCTGTCTCATTCGGTCGAAGGGCGATCCGGTCACCGGCGATTGGTGAGCGAAGTAGCTCAGCTTGAACATCTCCTGGCTGTGGTTTCGGGCCACCTGTCTCAGCTTTTCGTCCATCTCCAGCGGCTTCAGCCCTACCTTCTCCCTTTCTGCATTCAACAGCGACAACATCCTCTCCTCGGCCGCCGGGTCAGGCGTCAACTGGCCCAGCACCCCGAAGTTCATCTTCATCCCCTCCTCTGCCTGGGGAGGGGCGAGGAAGGAGAGACCCTCGTTCAGTTCGCGACCAAGGAGTGACTCCAGCCCCGGCGCTGCGCTCACGGCAGACACCACCAGCCGGCTGGCAATGGCCGATTGCTCCAGCGCAGTCGAGGCCGGTGGCACAATCGGAAAGAGGGCGAAGGGCAGGAGCAGGAGGGTGGCGAAGACCAGCCCCTTGACCGCTCCGGGGGCGGCTCCCAGCATGCTGTCGATGAGGGCCAGGGGGCCCAGGAAGGGCCGCAAGGGCCGGCTGGCATGGAACAGCAGCCGCAAAGCTGCAGCGTAGACTAGTTGAGCCAGCACTACCAGGGCCAGGAAAGATCCCAGGAATGCGATTGACCTGGGGACTTGAGGCGCCACCTGTAGCAGAAGGGTGGCTGCCTGGCGGTAGCAGAAGATGGCGGCCCCGAGGGCGACCACCATCCCCATCAGGTCCAGCGTGCCTACGACGAACCCTCGCCGCATGCCGGTCAAAACGTGCCCCAGTATGACCAGCAGGGCGATCCAGTCCACCCAGTTCAATTGCCCGAACAGTTGAGTGATTTCCACGGGGGGAATTGTGCAGCAGAAGGCCGAGTCTGGCAAGGCCGATTGCGGCCAATGGCGGCGGGACTGTTGAGCGGGCGTCCAACATGTGGTACACATCTGTATGTTCGATAGACATCTTGCCGCGCCCAAGATGCTGCTGCTCGCGGTGGAGATACTGAATCGGCGATCACTCTCCAAGAGGTACCCAGGATGACCCGCTTGCGGATACTCTGGCTCTTGCCTGCCTCAGCCCTATTGCTGTTAGCGATCGGGGTCCTCATTCCGAGGATGCTCGGTGGGTCGACCGCGCCGGGGACCACTATCGCGGCCGGCACTCCCTCTCCGGCCGTCGGAGTTGGGTTGACTCCAAGCTCGAAGCCCAACGGCCCCGTTGGTATCCCAACCGAGGGGGGCCGCGCGCAGGGGGCGCCTATGGTCTCCCCCGCCACGCCCAGTCTGGCCGCCGCGACCCCGCCGAAGCGTGTGGTCCTCGGCTACTACGTTCCCTACGACGCGACCTCCTGGGCGTCCTTCCAGGCCCAGGCCGGTGCCCTCGACTACGTCGCCGCGCAGTGGGTCAGCGTCGACGCCTGTGGTGGTATCGGCAGCCGTGATGACCGCACGCTCGTCGCCTATGCGAGCACGCACGGAGTGAAGGTGCTGCCCTCGCTACTCACCTCCACAGCTGCGCTCAACCATATCCTGCTCACCGACCTCGCCACGAGCGAGCGCTTCCTGGGCGACATCGTGGACTACGTGGTGGAGATGGGATACCCCGGCTTCGACCTTGACCTGGAGGGTATCGATGCCGAGGACCGCGATGCCTACTCTGCCTTCGTCGCCAGGCTGGCCGAAGCCCTCCACAACCAGGGCAAGATCCTGACGCTCGCGATCCCGGCCAAGGCATCGGACGTACGGACCGGCTGGGCCGGCCCCTACGACTATGCGGCACTGGGAAAGCACGCCGACCTCATCCTGCTGATGACCTACGACTACAGCTGGTCGTCGGGACCTCCCGGCTCGATCGCGCCTCAGGATTGGGTCGATCGGGTCGCCGCCTATGCAGTGAGGCAGATGCCTGCCTCCAAGGTGCTGCTCGGGCTCGCCTTCTACGGCTACGACTGGAATACCACTCTTGGTGGAAGAGCCAGGGCGCTGCTCTATCCTCAGGCTGCCGCCCTGGCCCAGCAGTATGGAGCCCAGATTGCCATCGACCAGAAGAGCCTCTCTGGCACCTTCACCTACGCCGCCAAGCCAGACGATCCCATGCCGCCGCCCCCACAGGTTCCGGCCGTCCAGAATGACATCGCGGTCCGCACCCCCGGGCCCTGCCCTGGCGTGACTCCAGCACCGACCTCAACCCCAAGGCCGCCCACCACACCCACGCCCGCGCCTCCGGCGCCCCCGACCTCTACCCCTGTGCCCATTCAGCACCACATAGTCTGGTTGGAGGACGCCACGAGCGCGGCCGTCAAGCTTCAGATCGCCGCCCGGCACGGTGTTGCGGGTGTAGGAGCCTGGCGCCTCGGACAGGAGGACCCCGCCGTGTGGGAATACCTATCCAACTACCGCTCGGGGAGGTAGCGAGAGGCCAGTCTGGCCGTGCAGACACGAGATGGAGCGGCGGACCGCCTGTCGCAATCGATCTTCTGCTACAATGCGCCTGTCTCTTGGTCATCAACCGTAGATTGCAGACCGGGTGGAACGCTGCCCTGCATCGGTATCCCCTCGAAGGTCGCACAGGAGACAGCTCTCTCTAATGCAGCCAGCGATGCGCGTCTGCCCTGCGGTAGAGGTGCGCCCTGTTGTCATCGCCTTCCCAACCTTCGCGGTTCGGACCGAGCCCGGAAAGAGCTCTCAGTTGATTCTTGAACCCCCCGACTCCCAACCGATCACGGCTCGTCTAGCCGCCGCCGCATCCCGCCGCTCCGACCTGGAGACGCTGCTAGCTGCCGCGCCGCCTGATGCCTCGATAGATCAGTTTCGCCAGTTAGTGATCAACGAGAACGTCGCAGGGAAAGGGTCTGCCGTCTCCAGGCAGAAGTTGTGGGGACAGCTTCGGCAGCGCTACCTCCTGGACCGCTTGATCCCCGAATGCGCCGCCTTCCTGTCCGCCATGGCCTCGACCTCTAGCACGACGGATCGAGGGCTTATCTGCCTCGTCATGATGGCCCGCGCCGACCGGCTGTTCCGAGAGGTAACGCTCCGCGCGGTCAGCACTTACCTATCGCGCGACGGGACAGTGATGGCTGCGGACCAACTGCAGGCCGAGCTGGAAGGCTATCTCCAAGAGCGCGGGGTGTCGTGGTCTTCGGAGACGGTGCTGAGCGTACAGCAACACCTCTTGGCTGCCCTGAAGGACTTCGGTGTTCTAAGAGGTTCCAGGCCCAAGCGAACGGTCCGCCCCCGGCCGGGCTCCCAGGTCACCCTGCTGGCCAGCAGGTTCGCCCTACTCGAAGGCCTAACGCCGCGGCAGCTGCTGAAATCCCGGTGGTTTCGGCTGTTGGGCTTCGATGCCGGGCAGGTAGTGGATCTCCTGTATGCCGCTGCTCGCGAGGGAGTTCTCGAATTCCGGATGCAGGCAGAGGTGGTGGAGCTGCGGATGCCGGACATGGAGACGAGCGAGAGATGAGACGATCAGTCGAAGACAGC
Organism: Chloroflexi bacterium UBA6077; assembly: GCA_002436065.1. GTDB lineage: Bacteria > Chloroflexota > UBA6077 > UBA6077 > UBA6077 > UBA6077. The sequence continues at coordinate 19,079 of DIXP01000026.1, read as the reverse complement.
CTCATGGCGCTGCGCCAGAAGGTGAAGCAGTGGTCCACGGACCGCTCCAGGCCCGACATCTGGGTGTTCGTCTACCCCCCGGAGTGGGAAGCTGTCATGCTAAACCGCTTCCCGTCCTTCGCCCAGAGCTGCGCCGACGAGGGCTGGCCGGTGGTCCTGGAGGATGTCGGCCAGGGATTCCTTCATGAGGTCCAGCGCCGTAAGGGCTTCGTCGACCGGCTTGTCGAAACGGAGCAGGTAAGCCAGGTTGACGCTCTCCACGACCTCGGCGTGGTCGCCGGCCGCTATCTCACCAGAGTTCTCGCGGCCCCCCTGGAGCCCCCGTCAGTCTGTCGGATCCTGGTCAACACCGGCGCGCTAAGCGCCTTTGTCTCATACTCGGCGATCACCAACGAACTGTACGGAAACGTGCCCTCGCCCAGCGTTCTCGCCTTCCCGGGTGAGGGAGACGACCGATCGCTCAACCTGCTCCGCCTTCGTATGGACACCAACTATCGCGTCCCGCGCATCTAACCAATCCAACTCCGTAGCCAGAGCCGGAGGTTGCCAGACATGATGAAGATCCGCGAATGCATCGAACGGCCTCTCTCGGACGAGCCGCAGAGCGTCGTCAAGGTGTACGAGACCGCCAAGCTTCGCACCGACATCCAGGAGTACGTCCTCACGGACCGGCTTGCCCAGGACCTCGGCAGGGTACTGGAGGCTGTGATCGATTCAGCCCGGCCGGGGTTCAGTGGGACCGACAAGGTGGGCATCTGGGTATCCGGCTTCTTCGGCTCCGGCAAGAGCCATTTCGCCAAGCTGGCCGGCCACCTGCTGGCCGATACCTCGTTGGGTACCGACACGGCTCGCTCCGCATTCAAGGTGTTGCTCCACCGAAGCCGCTCGTCCGATGACTACCTCCGCGAGCTGCTCCAGCAGGCGGCCAACTATCGCGTGGCCTGCCACCTGGTGACCTTCGACATCACGGCTCTCCACACCGCGGCGGCGGACAAGAACGTCGGGCTCACCTTCCTGCGGGGGTTCTACCACTCCCTGGGGCTGTCGGATGTCATCCCCTTCGCCGAACGTGAGCTGGAGCTGCAGGCTGCCGGCAAGTACGGGCAGTTCCTGAAGCTGTACGAGACGAAGGCCGGAATCCCCTGGGAAGAGGACAAGGATCTGACCACCTCTAGCGCACTGTTCGCCGAGTGCCTAGCGGAGATGCTACCCCAGCGTTACTCCACGCCCCAACTGGCAGCCGAGGGACTGAGGCTCTCGATGGAGCAGGTCAACTCCCACCTGACTATCGAAGCGGTGGTGGACGCTCTTCTGCGGTGGCTGGGGGCCAAACAGAAGGTGGCGGCGAACAGGGAACCGCAGCGCCTGGTCTTCATCGCCGACGAGGTGGGAGCCTGGGCTGGCAAGGACATGAAGCGGATCGAGCAGCTCCGCTCCCTGATTGAGGTGCTGAGCGCCAAGGGGCAAGGCCGCATATGGCTGCTGGCAACCTCTCAAGAGAAGCTCTCGGCGGTAGTTCAGAACACCACCGCCGACCGAGACATGCTCCAACGACTGGAGGCCCGCTTCGGGACCAACGTGCACCTGGAGTCCAGCGAGGTGGGCACGGTCATCGAAGACCGCATCCTCCGGAAGCGGCCCACCAGCCGCTCCGCCCTCCTCGACCTGTGGGACAAGCGGCAGGCGATGCTCCGGGATATCGCCGAGTCCCCCGGCCTGGAGCTAGGCGCCAACTACCCCCACGCCGACCGTGACAACTTCGTGGCCGATTACCCGTTTCTGCCCTACCAGATCGCGGCGGCGGCCGACATCTTCGGGGGCATGCGAGGGGTCAAAGTAAGCTCCGGAGCACGGTCCATGATCCGGGTGGTATTCGATGCCACCCGAGAGCTGGCGGATGCCGACCTGGGCAAGGTGGTCAGCTGGGACCGCATCTTCGACTCTGCCAACCGGGACAACGAGTTCGCCGACGAGCAGTATCTGGGGAGTCAGGGGCTCGAATACCTGCACTCCGCGGATCGGGACGTGACCGGCACCCCCATACTGCCGTCCCGCCTACTGAAGACCCTATGGCTGATCGACAAGAGCCCGCGCATCCCTCGAACGGAACGAAATCTGGCCCGACTCCTGGTGAACCAACTGGACGCCGACATCCTGGCACTGGAGTCCCAGGTAGCCCAAACCCTAGGCGGGCTGGCCCAGCGGAACTTCGTCCGGCAGGAGGTGGGCACTGGGCAATGGAAGTTCCTCACCCAGGATGAGGTGACGGTTGAGAAGATCGTCTGTCGACTGGCCGAGGAGATGAAGGCCACGGAGGTTCGCAAGGAGGTCTCCACCCTCTACTCCCAGCGTCTCCAGACCCTCTTCAACGGTCGTATCACCCACGGCAAGAGCAATACGACCTTCGAGTACGGGGTTTTCCTGAGCGATGTCCCGCTCAAGAACGAGCAGGCGTCGGTCAAGCTGCGAGCAGTCTTCGCCGGCACCCCCTCTGGCCACAGGGCAGCCGAGGAAAGCGAGGTCTACCTGGAGGAGCCGGTGGTCCACTGGGTGGTGGATCTGTCTCCGCGGCTGGAGGAGCGGCTCCGCCGGGCAATGGCCATCGAACGGCTTCCCGAGGATGAGGAGTTCCGCCGCATCGCCACCGACAGGACGAAGCGGGAGGCCGAGAAGCTCGAAGGCGAGGCGAGCCAACTGCGTCGTGATGCCGAATCCGAGGTAGAAGGGGTCTTCCGCTCCGGCACGCTCTACTACGCCGGCGATCGCGTAGAGCTGGCGGAACAGAATGGCGCCGCCAAGACCAAGGTCGAGGTGGCGCTGCGCAACCGGATCGATGCCAAGTATCACCGCTTCAGCGAAGGGGATCGCCTCTTCAAGCCCGAAAACGCCGACAAGCTGTTCACGGTACCTCCGTCAGGTCGGGCATCCCTAGATCCGAGCCTCGGGCTGTTCGATGCGGACGGACACGTCCACGGTAACCACCTGCTGGTGGAGGCTATTGCCGGCTACCTGAAAGCCACCTCCAAGAACTCCGGGCAGGATCTGGCCGACAACTTCGCCCGCCCTCCCTACGGCTGGCAGTCGGATCTATTGCGCTACGTCGCGGCAGCCATGTTCGTCGACGGGAAGCTCTCTGTCCGCGACAGGTCCGGCAAGCAGTACGACAACCCCAGGGACCCCGCGGCACGCGCCCTTTTCGGCACTCAGGCCTTCAAGAACGCCCGAATGGAGGTGGAAGAGGAGGCCCTCACGCCGGCGGAATCCAGCGCTGCCCGCTCCCTGCTCACCGACCTGGGGCATCCCCCCGCCGATGGGGGCGAGGTAGCCCTGAGGGAGGCTACCCTACTGCTGTGCGGCGACTTGAGCAAGAGGCTGGCGGTGGTGGAGAAGGCAAAGGAAGTGGAGCTTCCCCTGCCTGACCTCTACGGGAAGATCCCTCTCTTGGTCGAGGAAGTCGAGTCCGCCGGCTCACGCACCAAGGTGATTCGCGTTCTGTTGGCAGAGGCGGAACTGCTGAAGACCGGGTACTGCGCCCTGAAGCAGTTGGAGGAGTTCGGGAAGCGCTCGGGTTTCGCCCAGTATCGCCGCTCCCAAAGACTGCTCGAGGCCGCCCTCCAGGCTGGCCTCGCCGAGGATCCCGCCTGGGGCCCCAAGGTCCAGGAGGCTCGGGACGAGATGGCTGCCCTGAAGCAGCAGCACCGGGTGCTGGAGGAGTGGGACGACGCTTTCAAGCGATACCGGCAGCAACTGATCGATGCCTTCAAGGGTATTTACGCTCCTTTGCGGCAGGAGCTATCGGAACGGAGGTCGAAGGCGCACCAGACCGTCCTGGATATGCCAGAGTACAGGGAACTGTCAGTGGGCAACAAAGCCCTTGTGCGCACCAGGTATCTGGGCGAGGGCAAACCTCTGCATTCCGTTGATGTGCCCGAGTTGCGGGATGAGCAGCAGTTGCTGGCGGCCAACTCCGAGTACAGCATCGCCCATCTACAGGATGCCCTGGCGGCGCTGGGCAACCAACTGAGTGCGGCAAGAGGGATGGTGCTGAAGCTGTACGAGGAGGAGCAACAGGAGAAGGGCGAGGCGTCCAAGACGGCCGTGTGGGACGTGAAGAAAGCCTTCGGCGGGAAGCGGTTTGGTACGACGGAGCAGCTGGACGCGGTCTTCGACGCGGAGAAGGAGCGGCTGAAGACGCTTATCCTGGAGGGCAAGACGGTTCAGGTGGTGTGACGGCCGCTCGGCGACAATGGGACTCTCTGGTTGGCAGGTAGTAGGCAGTGTACGTGATGTTCCTGGACGAGTCCGGAGACCACAGTCTGGACAAGATCGACCCGCAGTTCCCCGTGTTCGTGCTGGCTGGGTGCCTACTCGACAAGGAATACCACGACGATGTCGTCGAGTCCCTGCTGCAGCGGTACAAGCAGGACTTGTTTGGTCACCATGGCATTGTGCTGCACACCGCGGACATCACGAGAAACAAGCGCGGATTTGAGATGATGAAGGATGGTGAATTTCGAAGCCGTTTCTACGCGGAAACCAATTCCCTCGTCGCGGGCCTCGACTTCACCGTCCTGGCGTGCGCTATTCACAAGCAACGCTTCGCGGATCAATACGGTAGGTTCGCCTTCGATCCCTACGTCCTGTCACTGGAATGCCTTATTGAACGGTTCGTATTCTTTCTCCAAGAGCGCGAGGAGGTGGGCCAGATCGTGGCAGAGAGCCGCAACCCGACTTTCGACAAGGGGTTGGATCTGGCCTTCCAACTGCTTCTGACGAAGGGCACACGCTACGTGAGGCCGTCTCGGCTGGCCGAAAGGTTGACCGGGTTGACCTTTCGGTTGAAGAAGGAGAATATAGCCGGCCTCCAGATAGCCGATCTGGTCGCGACTCCGATTGCTCGGGCAGTGCTGGGCAAGCCTGTCAGAGAAGACTACGGGATAGTGGAGAGCAAGTTCCGACGACGGGGTGGCAATTACCTGGGTGCGGGTCTTGTGGTGATCCCGAAATGAAAGAGCGGGACCCGCTACGCAGTTCCCGCTCTCTGCCCCGAGAGGGCGATACGGACAGCTAATCCTGCGCACGATACGTTCCGAGCGCATATCGAGTATAGCATGCTAAGCATGCTTGTCAATGGTGGCCCGGGTGGTTCCCATCTGTGTTCTCTGTGGAGGCAGCAATGGCGGCTCAAGATGATCCCACTAGCGATGGTATTCCACAACCCGTCCGCCGCGTCCTGCAGCGGACCGTGCTGGAGCTGCGCTCTGCCCTGGAGGATGACTTCCGGAAGCAATTGACGGCCCTGGGGATCCGCGACTCCGGGATTCAGCCACCGCCAGTTGGGCGAACTCCTTCACCTGCCGATCGGCGGGTCCGGGACGCGGCCATCGCGGTGATCGAGCGAGAGACGAGGGGCGGGTCGAGCCATCGCGAGGCTCTGGAGTTCTATGTCCGGGAGTCGGCCTTCACCTTCCTGAACCGCCTGGTTGGGCTTCGCTGCCTCGAAGAGCGGAACCTGTTGCTGGTAGACGGCCAGCCGGAGCAGGCCATCCGCCAGGACCCGACGCGGGGAGCCTCCTCCCTATATTGGCGCGTGCGAAACGAGCTGCCTCCAGCCACAAACCCCCGCGAGGTGTGGCAGGAGACCCTGCACCGGGCCTTCGCCGCGCTCACGGAACGGGTGAAGCTGCTGTTCGATCCCGACTCCGAGCTTGCGGCCTTGCAGCCGCTGCTTCCTACCCTTAATCGGATGGTCGATGCGCTCAACAGCCCCGAGATACCGCCGGACAGCTACGCTCAGGATGAGTTCCTGGGATGGGTGTACCAGTACTACAGCTCCCACGAGAAGGATGAGGTCTATGCACGGCTGGGTGAGGGCGCGAAGCTGGAGAAGCCGGGGGAGATAGCCGCTGCCACCTGCCTCTACACCGAGCGGTATATGGTGGACTACCTGCTCCAGAACACCCTCGGCGCCCTCTGGGCGCAGATGCACCCCGACAGCGAGCTTCTGTCGAACTGGCCCTACTTCGTGAGGGCCCCTGTGGCTGAAGCCGCGGGCAACGGAGACGAAGTCCCCGAAGGGGGACTCGAGGAAACCCAGGAAGACGGGTTGGGATCAGGCAGCCCGCGACTTCAGACGCCAGGCTCCCCCCGTCACCTGCGAGACGTCACCCTGATGGACCCCGCATGCGGCAGCGGCCACTTCCTGGTACGGGCCTTCGACCTGTTGGTGCAGATGTACAGGGAGGAGGGCAGAGAGCCGGAGGTTGAGATCCCGCATCTCATCCTGGAGCGAAACCTCCATGGCATAGACATAGACCCCAGGTCGGTGCAGATCGCCGCGCTGGCGCTGTACCTCAAGGGCTGCTCGCTCGCCGGCCCCGATTTCCGCCCTCGGTGTCTCAACCTCATCGCCGCCGATGCGCTCCTGATCGGCGATGCGCTCCCTCCCCAGTACATGGCGCGGTTCCAGGGCGATCGAGAGGTGGAGGAGCTGGTCAAGGGGATCTGGCAAGGGCTCAAGAACGTCCGGGAGTACGGCTCTCTCCTGCACCCCGAGCGAACTGTGGACGAAGTGGTGAGGCGCCGCCGCCAGCGAGAGAAGGGCAGCTACTGGGAGGCGGACGACGCCCACTGGGAGCAGTGGAAGCGCGATCTGCTGAGCGGGCTTCGGGAGGAGTTCGAGCGGGAGTCGCGAAGCGAGGACCTTGGACAGCGTTTGTTCGGGCAGGAAGCGGCGAAGGGCGTGGGGCTGGTGGAAGCCCTCGGCCGGCGCTACGACGTGGTGGTGGCGAACCCGCCCTATCAGGGCAGTGGCAGCCTGGACCCAGATTATAAGGCATTCCTGGCGAGGGAGTATGCCGAGGGCAAGCGAGACCTGTACGCCGCCTTCATCCTCCGCTGCCGGGACTTCTGCTACCGAGGTGGACGGCTGGGAATGGTAACCCAGCAGTCCTGGATGTTCCTGCGCTCCTTCGCGGCTTTGCGGAAGGGGCTGTTGGAGTCTGCAGCTCTGGATACCATCGCCCACCTGGGGCCTCGGGCCTTCGATGAGATCGGTGGCGAGGTGGTTAACGTTGCCCTCTTCACCCTGGTGAACCGGGCGTCCAATCGTGACCACCGCCTCACCGGCTTCCGGTTGATCGGTCCCAAGTCCCCCAATGAGAAGGAGCGATTGCTGCGACTGGCTATCAGCGGAGGCGCTCCACGTATTGCTTCCACGCCTCAGCAGACCAACCTGCTGGCCATTCCCGAGTGTCCGCTGGTGTATTGGCTGCGGCCCCGCTTCTTTGAACTGCTGAAGGGGCCAGCTCTGAAGGGTGTCGCCCAGGTGCTGGAGGGCCTGCATACGGAAGACAGTGATCGTTTCGTTCGCTTCTATTGGGAGTGCCAACAATCATCGGCCAAGTGGTTCAAGTATGTAAAGGGCGGCGGGTATTCGAAATGGGCAGGCTTTTCGAACTACCGAGTGAATTGGCAAGACTGTGGTGCCGAGATTCGGGCTAAGAAGGCGATTGTTCCCAGCAGGCACATGTACTTCAATGCCGGTCTTACGTACTCTCAGATTGCCCGTGGATCACTTAGTGTGCGGATGTTGGACCACGCGGTGTTCTCCAACACCGGTCCCGCCATATTCTGGGAGAAGAGACTACCGCTTGCGATGGTTCTGAACGCCCGAGTCTCATCCTACTTGCTTCGTGCCATGAGCGGGAAACTCACTTTTGACAAGGGATATGTAGAGAGACTGCCGATACCTGACCAGAAATCAGTGGTGAACCTGACTTCTCACGCTGCGACTTGTGCTCAAGTCAAGGGGCTGCTAGTCGAGAAGGATCCTACGGATGGACAATTCGTAGAGGTACTGGCTGAGGCTCGCAATTGCACCTTGGGACACACGATTCTACTTGGCGCCAGCAGTCTCGAATCGACATCAGCGATCGTGCACAGTCTGGAGGGTTGGGGAGAGACCAAGGTGTGCGAGATCTTCGCGCTGGATGAGATGAGCATGCGAGCGGTGCTGGAGGAGACGGGTACCCCCTCTGGTTGGCACCCCCTAATCGATGGATACGATTCCATACCCAACCCGCCTCCAGGGATCGATCTGCAAGACATGCTGCCACGCCATTTGGCAGAGCGCCCACGCGTCCATCCCTCCTCGCACGAGATGGTGCGGATCAAGGACCGGGTACGGCCCATCTACCAGGCCGGCTTCGGCGCCAAAGTGGAGGATGATGCTGGGCACGATGGCGGCTTGGCGGGGGCCGGCGCGCTTGGCAGTCAGATCACCATCCCCGCCGAGACCTTCTTGGAGGAGCTATCCCAGAAGCTTGAGATCCACCCCATCTCAGTCCATTGGCTGTTGAAGGAGATGCGGGAACAGGAAGGGCTGGTCTGCCCGCCGGAGTTGAAGCGTCACATGGAGGACTACGCCTCCATCTCAATCCTCCGAATTCTGGGCTACCGCTGGCCGGAGCAAGACCGCCACGAGGCGGAGCATGGTCCCATCCTGGCTCCGGAACTGGTGGACGGGGACGGGATCATTCCGCTGGTTCCCTGTGGTGGTGAACCCACGGCCGAGGAGAGGGTTCGGATGCGGATGGGGCGGGACTTCGGCGAGGAGGGCGCTGAGCAATCACTCAGGGAGTTCCGGCAGTGGGTGGGTCGCGAGTTGGGAGACTGGCTGCAGAGAGAGTTCTTCAAGCGCCATGTGCAGCAGTTCAAGCAGCGTCCCATCGCCTGGCACCTGGTCTCGCCACAGCGCACCTTCGAGGCCTTCGTGCTCTACCACAAGCTGAGCCGGGAGACCCTTCAGAAGCTGAGAGCCCAGTACGCCGGCAGCGTGATCGAGCGGTTGAGAGCCGACCAGGAGCGGGCGCGGGCCAGGGGCGAGAGCAACAGGGTGACCGAGATCCAGCTCCAGATCGAGGATGTGGAGGAGTTCCGCTCCCGGATCGAGAAGATCGAGCGGGGCGACGAGATGAAGTACCGGATCCGCTGCCGGTGGAAGGGGGAGAAGGCGACGGGGCGGCCGGGGCCCTACGCTCCCGACATCGACGATGGCGTCAAGGTGAACATACGTCCCTTCCAGGAGGCCGGGCTGCTGGCAGTGAAACAGGTGATCAAGAAGTGGTAGGGGTAGGAGCGGCGATGTCTGCGCGGTAACGGCAGTGCAGTTCTTACTCTGGAGTCTCTGCGTATGACCGAACAGCAGCATGTCGATGAGATGCCGCGGCATCTTCAGGATGTCTATAGGGAACTCAGGCGCTGCGCCCTAAAGCTCGGGCAGGATGTCCATGTGGGAGCCAACAAGGACTTCATCTACTTCAAGTCTCGCCTTCAGTTCGCCCACGTGGAGCACATGAAGAGGCGAGGCAAGCTCCGCGTATCGGTCCGCCATGAAGTCCAAGCTGTCCCGGCGGGGCACACTCGGACCTTTGGCACTTTGAGCCTGGAGCGCGTGCCAGACAGCCATCGGTATTCCATGGCTACCTGGTTTGAGATCGACAGTATGGGCAAACTCGATGACGTCGAGATGTTGCTTCGTGAGTCATACAGTGCGGTTAGTTGATGAGCATCCGAAGCGAAAGCCCATTGCTTCCATAAGCTGCCTCGGTGAAGGGAGACGGCCGATATGGCCATGATAGACCTTCTGGCGTCAGATCTGCTCTCCTGGATGGAGAGATCTCCTGACGGCATGCCCCGGCAAGTGCTGCCCTGGCTGGATCCGGACCGGCAGTTCAACCGGCTGGTGGAGTTGCTAGGGCCGTCGCTGGATTCCAGGGGCGTATCCCTGCTGTCCATGGATCTCGCGGCAGGGGAGAGCCAGACCAGGCTGAAGCTAACGTTGCTGGAGAGGGAGGCGGATCCCAGCAGCCGCTCTGTGGTGTACCTTCCCGGCTTCGACCGGAGCGACCTTGAGCCGCGCCCTGACGGCTCTCCGCCACGGTTGTGGAGTGTGTACGACTACCGATACAAGGGCTGCGTTTGGGGCCGCGGCGAGTCCTGGCAACCGGGGGAGGTGCGGGAGCCTGGCAGCTTGCTGGGATGGTTGCAGCGCCATGGACTAGAGGTCGCGGACGACAAGACTGCCAAGAAGCTGTCAAAGGGCGGCAGTGATTCCTTACTGGCCCGCTATGCCGTTCGCATGGCGAGACAGGATCCGGCCTCGTGGCCGCGGCCCCTCAGGCTTTCCGACGTGCAAGAGGAGTTGGGGGGCGACCCGAGGGACACCCTCCGGAGGTTGTTGGCTGCCCCTCACAACGAGGTGAAGCGATGGGCCAGCGAGCGAAGCATGGTGCTTTCTCGACTGGCCTCGGAGTACGGGTTCAGCCTGCCTCTCCCCTCTGCCGATGTGGAAGAGGGATTGGGTGAGCGGGGGTTGGATCCAGAGGCCGTGGTCGATGCCCTGGCCATACAGCTGGCCCTGGCCGAAGCCTGGGATGCCTTCGGCCAACCCGCCGATTTCCCATTCCTCTCGAAGCTGCCGGCCAGGCCCCACCACCGCAAGCGCATGGTCGCCTTCCTTCTGGAGGATGTGCTGAACCACACGGAGTTGGGGCCACGCTTCCGGGCTCGTATGTCCGGGCTGGAGAAGGGCTACAACCTATCGGGATGGGCCGAGGGGCGGAAGGGGCAACCCGCGAGTCTTCCAATGCTCGCCCGCAGGCGATGGAAGTCGTTTCTCCAACAGTTCGAAGCGGCCGCCGCCTCAGGATGGAAATCGGCTCGGGACATGCTGTCCGACCAACGAGAGGGGATTGCCGAGAGCGCGAAAGCCCCGTGGGATGGGCGCGAGGGCGAGAGTCAGTGGGGTGTGATGGCGAGACTGGATGAGCTGTGCCGGTTGGCAAGAGCCGCGACAGGCGAGGTTGAGCCATTAGCTACGCCCGCCGACCTCGCTATGGCCTACAGGGAGCGATGGTGGCGGGCGGATTGGCTGCAGCTGGAGGTCCGAGCGGCCTGCGCCACCGTGGGGGGGCTGGAGTCGGTGCGGCGGGTAGCCGACCTGGCGCACTTCGACTACGCTGCGAGGACAAACCAGCGCTTCTCCGAGTTGGTGGAAGCCAGCGGTGGCTGGCCTCCCTCTGGCCTTGCAGCGGTGGACACGCTACGCGGAAAGATGTGGCAGGGGGACGGGCCCAGGGTCGCCGTGATCCTCTGCGATGCCCTGCGCTGGGATCTGGCCCAGGCAGTCCTGGGCAAGCTCTCCGGGCCGGATCATTCGGTGGAGGCGGTTGCCTCGGTGTTGCCCTCCGAGACCCCCTTCGGCATGGCCTCCCTGCTGCCCCTGGGTCAGGACCCCCTTGAGGTCGACTACTCCGGCAGCGCCGTCTCTCTCCGAGACCCCTCCGGGAAGGAGTTGGCCACCCGCGAGGGGCGTAGGGTCTCTCTGCGGGATCGGCTGATCGACAAGGACGGCAAGCCCACGGTGGAGTTCACGGAGGTGGATGCCCTGCTGAAGGGGGCAGCGGTTCCGAAAACCCGCGTGGTCGTGGTCTTCGACAACACCATTGACGAGCAGGGCCACAGGATACCGGAGCAGTTGCCGATGCTGGTGAGGCAGCTGGTGGGTAACCTGGCCAGGGTAGTGGAGCTGCTGCACGACGCAGGGATCGAGACGGTTCACGTCGTCACAGACCACGGCTTCCTGCTGTTGCCACCCGTGGAGGTGGCGGCTCTGGGCACGCCCACCGTCCTCGTGGCCCAGGCCCTGAAGCGGGAGCCCCGTTGGGCCGCGCTCAAGCCCGATGCGCCCACCCAGGAGCTGTTCCGGCTGCCCTCGCCCTTCGTGCCGGCTCCCAACACCCTGGGGCTGGCCCGAGGCGTTCGGACCCTGGTGCAGCCGGAGCCCTATCTCCACGGCGGGCTGTCGCTCCAGGAATGCGTGATACCCCACATTGTGTCCAGGTCGATGTTCCGTGCGGCCAAGGTGGGGGTTAAGCTGGCCGTGACTACGCCCAACCTGACCGTGGGAACTGTACCCGTCGTGCTCCGACCTGTGGTGCCCGCCGAGCAGCAATCCTTTGGCGGCACCCAGCCCTTGAAGCTGCTGCTATGGGTGGAGACCGTGCCCGAGGATGGCGGCGAAGTGCAACCGGTCACCGACAGACAGCCAATCGAGCTTCGCCCGGAGGTCGAGGAACTGAAGCCGGCCGTCTACCTACAGGAGGGGCTCGGCCTGGTCAGTGGCCAGAAGCTCGTCTTGCGGGCCATCGATGCGGAAAACGGTCGGGACCTCGGCAAGGTGCCGCTCACCCTGTTGGTGGATTGGGATTGAGGACCGCTGGAGGAGAAGATGACGAATGAGATTGTAGAGCTAGATAGGCTGGACGAGAAGGCAAACGAGGCATTCCCGGGTCTGGTAGTGCGAAAAGACCTGGTGCGCCGTCTGCGCTCCGCCTATGGGGTGCCCATCTTCGTCATTGAATACCTCCTGGGGAAGTACTGCGCGTCGACGGATCCCACGGTGATAGAACACGGACTGGAGTTCGTCAGGAAGAGCCTGTCTGAGCGGTACGTGAAGCCGGATGAGCGAGAGATCGTCAAGGCCCGGATCCAGCAACAGGGTGTCTACACCATCATCGACAAGGTCTCTGCCACCCTCAAAGAGGTCGACGACAAGTACTGGGCAACGCTTCACAACATCAGCCTGGACTACGTAAACATCGATGAGTCGACGGTCCGGGAACATGACCGACTCCTGATGGGAGGCATCTGGGCGGAGATCTTCCTCCGGTACGACGGGACCTACAAGTTCAAGAACAGCACGCGGCCCTTCTTTGTCGGCAAGCTGAAGCCGATCCAACTATCCCAGCACAACACCGGCCCTCTCCAGGAGGCGAGGGCGCAGTTCACCCGCGAGGAGTGGATTGATCTCCTGCTGCGGTCCCTCGGGTTGGAGCCCACCCACGACTACTTCACCCCTCGAAGGAAGCTGCTCTATCTGGCCCGGCTGATCCCCCTGGTGGAGCGCAACTTCAATCTGGTCGAGTTGGGTCCCAGGGGGACCGGCAAGTCCTTTGTCTACCAGCAGATCAGCCCCTATTGCCATCTGGTGTCGGGCGGGCAGACGACCGTTGCCCAGATGTTCGTGAACCTCGCCACGGGACAGCGAGGGTTGGTCGCCCTCTGGGACACCGTCGCCTTCGACGAGGCCGCCGGCATCCGGTTCCAGGACAGGAACGGCATCAACATCATGAAGAACTACATGGAGGACGGCGCTTTCAGCCGAGGTCGCGAGGTGATCAACGCCGAGGGCTCCATAGTCTTCGTTGGCAACCTGGACGGCGACGTCAGCACCATCGTGCGCACCTCCAATCTCTTCTACCCGATGCCTAAGGAGATGGATACCGCCTTCTTTGATCGCATCCACTTCTATCTACCGGGCTGGGAGTTGGGCAAGACCCGTGACGAGTACTACACCTCCCGCTTCGGGCTGCTTTCCGACTACCTGGCCGAAGTGCTCCGGGTGCTGCGGCGAACCAGCTACGTGGACCTGCCGGAACGATACTTTGAGTTCGGGAGCCACGTGGGCGGGCGCGACGCGAAGGCGGTCAGGAAGACGGTCAGCGGGTTGGTGAAGCTGATCCATCCGGACGGCAACGTGGCCAAGGAAGAGCTGTCCGAGTACCTGGAGTTCGCCCTGGAGATGCGCCGGCGCGTCAAGGAGCAGTTAAAGAAGATGGGCGGCCTGGAGTACTGGGACGTGAACTTCAGCTATACGGACCGTGAGACCCGAGCCCAGACCTACGTGACGGTGCCGGAGAGCGGTGGAGGTGTGATGATCACCGGACAGCCCCTTCCGGCGGGGTCTGTTTACACCATTGGGATGGACAGCACCGACCGCAAGTTGGCCCTCTACCTGATCCAGACGCAGGTCAACCCCGGCAGCGGCAGGATCATCGCCCTGGGCAACCTCTCTCCTGTCATGAAGGAGGCGCTGAAGGCCGCCGACGCCTACCTCAAGGCCCACATCAAGGATCTCGGGATCGACCGCGATCCCCGACAGTACGACTTCACTGTGCAGGCTGTGAACCTGAATCAGGCCAAGGAAGGGTCCGAGACCGCCATCGCCTTCTTTATATCCATGGTCTCGGCCATCTTGGAACGTCCCACGGATCCCACGACGGTCGTGGTCGGCGAGATGAGCGTCAAGGGGCTGCTTCAGAAGGTGCCGAACCTCACGGAGAGGCTGCAGCTGGCGCTGGAGGCCGGAGCGAAGCGCGTCCTGATCCCATCCGAGAACAAGCGTGACCTGGGTGACGTACCCGACGAGGTGCTCAACCGCATTCAGCCCGTGTTCTACATGGATCCCATCAACGCGGCGATCCGCGCCATGGGATTAGAGTGAACGGGGCAGTAGCGCCCTTTACTCATCCCCGCGGGCGGGCGGCGGTTGTGGCATTAGGCGCTGTGGTACCATTGCGGTAAGGCGTGTTTGCAGGGCGTGACTGATGGCTAGGGTTACCAGCAAGGGGCAGGTCACCTTACCCAAGATGGTCCGTGATGCCTTTGGACTCCACCGGGGAACTGAGGTCGAGTTCGAGCTGGAGGAGGGCAGGGCCGTGATCCGCAAGCGCGTCCCCATCGAGGCTTTCGCTGAGTGGGAGGGGCTGCTACGCGGAAAGCTGCCCGGCGCCTCCGTGGACGAGACGATGGAGATGCTGCGTGGCCAGCGCCCTGAGGATGGGGGAGACCGGTGAGGACGGCGGCAGACCAATGGGCCGCACCTGTCCACCTTCCTCTCGGGGAGGTAGACTATTGTGCATGAATGAAGGTGGTTTGTGGCAGTTGGGAGGGACAGCGCGTGATGACAGGTGGACGTAGCGCCGGAACGAGTAAGGAGGATCCGCTTGCCCGCGATCCCGTTCTGGCGGAGATCGTGCGGCGGCTCATCACCGCCTACCAGCCGGAGCGGATTTATCTCTTCGGCTCCATGGCACGTGGTGACTCAGGTCCAGACAGCGACTACGACCTGATGGTGATCGTGCCCGATGATGCTTCGCCGGAGCGTCGCGACAGCGACCTTGCGTATCGCGCGCTCCGTGGTACTGGGTTCGCCGCCGACGTGCTGGTGTGGACCGAGACCTACTTTGAGGCTCGGCGGCATCTCAGGGCCTCGTTGTCCGGGACGATCCTTCGGGAAGGGAAGCTGCTACATGCCGCATGACCCGGCCCTTGTCGCGGACACGCGAGCCTGGCTCACGAAGGCCCTGATGGACCTGCTCGCTGCCGAGCATCTGCTCCAGGTTGCCCCGCCGCTGCTGGGAGGCGCCGTCTTTCACTGCCAGCAGGTGGGTGAGAAGACGCTGAAGGCGTTTCTGGCATGGCACGATGAGCCATTTCGTAAGACGCACAACCTCGAGGAATTGGGACAGCAGGTTCTGGCCTTCGATGCGGTGCTGCTACCGCTCGTCGACCGTGTAGGCGATCTTACGAAGTACGCCTGGAAGTATCGCTACCCGGGCGAGCCCCAAGAACCCTCGCGGCAGGAAGCGGAGGCTGCTCTGGCCCTGGCCCGCGAGGTTTACGAAGCGGTCCTCTCGCGGCTGCCGGAGGAGGTGAGGCCATGAGCCAAGGCCCGCCTTTCAGACAGCAGCGGCTATCGAGGGTCCGCGGTGTTGCCTACCTTGACCACCACGGCGGCCTACGGTATTCTTATCTTACAGACTGGGAACAAGAGGAGTAGGCGGTTACGGGCCGATAGAGAGGGGTGGCCACCGGCTGGAAGCCACCCTGGGAGACGGCCGCTGAAGGTCGCTTGGGAGTCGGCGCGCTGAGACGAGAGTGCCAGGTGCGCCCGGGGTGCGCCCGTTACAGCGAAAGAGGGCCGCGCGGCTGTGCGCGTGGCCGAACCAAGGTGGTACCACGAAGGCTCCTTCGTCCTGGCGATGAAGGAGCCTTTTCTTGTGGAGAGGGGATCAATGACTGAATCGAACATCGCAGAGATGCCCAAGAGCTACGACCCGAAGCTGTACGAAGAGGGCTGGTACCGCTTCTGGGAAGGTAGCGGCTACTTCCGGCCGGAGATCAATCCGGAGGGAAAGCCTTTCTGCATAATCATGCCGCCGCCCAACGTCACCGGCGCGCTGCACATCGGCCATGCCCTCACGGCCGCCATCGAGGACATTCTGACACGTTGGCACCGGATGATGGGGGACGCTGCCCTTTGGCTGCCGGGGGAGGACCACGCTGCCATTGCCGCTCAGAACGTCGTGGAGCGGGAACTGGCCAAGGAGGGGTTGACCCGCCACGACCTCGGCCGGGAGCGCTTCCTGGACCGCATGTGGGATTGGACCAACAGGTACCGGCACGTCATCGCCGACCAGCACCGACGCATCGGGGCCTCATGCGACTGGACCCGCGAGCGCTTCACCATGGACCCGGGACCGAGCAAGGCGGTCCGCACCACCTTCGTCAGGCTGTACGAGCGGGGGCTGATCTATAAGGGCAACCGGATCATCAACTGGTGTCCTCGCTGCGCCACGGCCCTGTCGGACCTGGAAGTCGAGCACGAGGAAAAGGATGCCACCCTGACCTACGTGAAGTATCCCCTCATCCCGAAGGAGGGCCAGTCCGCCGGGGAGCCAGAGTACATAGTGGTGGCGACGACCCGGCCGGAGACCATCCTGGGCGATACCGCGATCGCGGTGCATCCCGAGGACGAGCGCTACAGGGACCTCGTGGGTCGCGAGGCGCTGGTCCCCGAGGTCGGCCGCCACATCCCGATCATAGCGGATGAGGTGGTGGACCGGGCATTCGGCTCCGGCGCCGTGAAGGTGACCCCCGGCCACGATCCGACGGACTTCGAGATCGGTCAGCGCCACCAGTTGCCCATCGTCCTGGTGGTTGGCAAGGACGACAAGATGACCGACGCCGCCGGCAGCTACGCGGGCATGCCGAAGCTGGAGGCCCGCAAAGCGCTGGTGAAGGACTTGCAGCAGCAGGGCCTCGTGCTGAAGATCGATCCGCTCAGGCACGCGGTGGGACACTGCCAGCGCTGCGGGACCACGGCCGAGCCGCTGGTGATGGAGCAGTGGTACGTGAAGATCAAGCCGCTGGCTGATCCCGCACTCCAGGCCGTTAGGGATGGTCGCACCCGGATCATCCCTGAACGCTTCACCAAGGTGTACTACAACTGGATGGAGAACATCCGCGACTGGTGCATCTCTCGCCAGCTGTGGTGGGGCCACCGCATTCCGGTTTGGTACTGTGACAGCTGCAACGAGATCATCGTGTCCGTGGATGATCCCAAGTCGTGCAGCTGCGGCGGTACCGGCCTGCGGCAGGACCCGGACGTTCTGGATACCTGGTTCTCCTCCGGCCTCTGGCCCATCTCTACCCTGGGTTGGCCCGAGGATACTGAGGACCTCCGGAAGTTCTACCCGACATCGGTCATGGAGACGGGGTACGACATCCTGTTCTTCTGGATTGCCAGGATGATGATGCAGTGCATGGCGATGGAGGGAGATGTCCCCTTCCGCGAAGTGTTCCTGCATGGCCTGGTCCGGATCGATGGGGAGAAGATGAGCAAGTCCAAGGGGAACGTGGTCGATCCCCTGACGGTGGTCGACCAGTACGGTACGGATGCCCTGCGCTTCGCCCTGGTGACGGGCACGACGCCTGGCAACGACTCCCAGATGTCGATGACCAAGATCGAGGCGAGCCGGAACTTCGCCAACAAGCTGTGGAACGCGGCCCGGTTCGTGGTGGCCAACGTGCCGAAGTGGGAGGCCGGGGACTTGAGCCGGCCGCTGTCCCTTCCCTCGGGACCTGGCGCCTCCGAGGCGGATCGCTGGATCGTCAGCCGGCTCAACGCCGTAGCTGGAGAGACCCAGCGGCTGCTGGAGTCCTTCCAGTTGGGCGAGGCAGCCCGGAACCTGCACGACTTCATCTGGTCGGAGTACTGCGACTGGTACATCGAGATCGCCAAGGTGCAGCTGCGAGAGGCACAGACCGAGGCGACTCGTTGGGTTACGCGCCAGACGTTGGCATCAGTGTTGGAGAGAGGTCTGCGGCTGCTGCACCCCTTCGCACCCTACGTGACGGAGGAGGTGTGGCAGAGTCTCATGGCTAGGCCGGTGGATAACCCGAGAGAGGAAGTCCCAACTTCCATCATGATCTGTCCCTGGCCGGCGGCAGGCGAGCGGGACCAGGAGGTCGAGGCGAGGATGGAGCGGGTGATGGAGGTCATCCGAGGCATCCGAAATACCAGGGCCGAGAACGGTGTGGACCCGGCCAAGTTCGTGCCGGTGAAGCTGCTGGCCCACGAGTTCACAGATCTGATGAAGGGACAGGCGTCGGTCGTTTCGGCGCTGGCTCGCGTGCAGCCGCTGGAGATCCAGGAGCGGGGGGACAGGCCCAAGCGGGCGCTCACCCTGATCGCGGGGGGCGTCGAGGTGTACCTGCCGCTGGAGGGGCTGTTCGACGTGGACCAGGAGATCTCGCGCCTTTCTCAGGAGATAGCGACGGCCGAGCGCGACGTCCAGCGGGGAGAGGCGCTGCTGGGCAAGCCTGGTTTCCTGGAGAAGGCCCCTGCCCAGGTTGTGGCAAAGGAGCGGGAGAAGCTGGAGGCCCACCGTGACCGGATGTCCAAGCTGATGGAGCGGCTGGAGATGCTGAAGGCGTAGCCGATAGCTTTCGGCCGTCAGCTGTCAGCAAACAGGGGCGCGATTTCCGCGCCCCTGTTGTATACTGATCCTGTCTTCCCATCTATAAGGAGCACCCTGATGGAGAAGGAGACCGAGAACTGGCTGGCCAGCGCCGAATACGATCTCCAGACTGCGGAGAGCTTGTTGGAGATCGGACGCCACCTCCACGTGGTGTTCTTCTGTCACCTTGTAATTGAGAAGACTCTGAAGGCGCTCATCTCTGAGACCACGGGGTCGTCGCCGCCGCGCACCCACGACCTCATCAAGCTTTCTACGCTCGGACAAGCCAGTCTACCTCCATCCGAAAAAGCTTTCGTAGCTGAGTTGACTGACGTGAGTGTTGCCACAAGATATCCTGTTGACCTGGAAATGGCGTATCTTCTCAATAATGTGGGGCAGCTGGGATCGCGGACGCCTCACCCCGCCCATGGG
>DIXP01000044.1 GCA_002436065.1 Chloroflexi bacterium UBA6077 | reverse complement strand
AGACGCTGGGGCTGCAGTTGGTGAGCGTCCTGGTGAGACAGCTCAAGGGGAGTGTCGCCGTGAACAGAAGTGGCGGGACCGAGTTCGTTATTACGTTCGAGGCTTCCGCATGAATAGCCTCATCGCCGCGATCCTCGAAGGTGATTGTGCGGAATCGGTTTCCCAGGCCAAACATCTTCGCAGAGACGGGGTTGGTTCCGAGCAGATCGTCATCCATGGCGTCGAGGTCGCCATGTCGGCGCTGGATGCCAAGTGCACCCTCGAGCAGTTTAACCTCCTCGAAATCATGCTGGCAGGTCGCGCCGTGATGGAGGTTATGAGGTTGCTTTATCCTTCCGGCACGGCGATGGCCGGTACGAAGGGGACGGTCGTGATCGCAGCCCTGGAAGGGGATGTGCACGATCTTGGCAAGAACATCCTGAAAATGGTCCTCATCGGCAACGGCTACTACGTCGTGGATTGCGGCAGGGATTGCCCTCTGCAGAAGCTCATGGAAGTGACGGAGAGAGAACGCCCGCTGGCCATCGGGATCAGCGGCCTGATCACTTCCATCATCCCACTGGTGAGACAGGTGAAGGATCTGCTGGTTCTTCGGAGGCTCGATCGGGTGAAGGTCATGGCCGGGGGCGCGGCGTTGAAGCAGTCTTCACCCGGCAGACTCAACGTCGATTTCGTGGCCGAATCGGCCTTCGACAGCCTCCGCTATCTCGAGGAAATCGCCGGGGGTGGGGCATGAATAGCTTGGAGCGGATCGCTGCGACCATCGAGTTTCGAGATACGGACCGGGCACCGGTCATCGCACAGCTGTTCGGCCATGCTGCTGCACTGGCCGGCGTATCTATGGATGACTACGTGCGCCATGGCAAAACGCTCGCTCGGTGTCAATTGGATGCATTGAAACGGTACGGTTATGATGCCGTCTTCTCGGTGATGGACGTCAATGTGGAGACCGAAGCAGTGGGCTCGGTTCTGCGATACCGCGAGAACCAGTATCCCGTGATCGAACGATATGCGTTGTCGCTGGAGAGCGATTGGAACGGGCTCCCCCTTCCCGATCCACAGCGGGCAGGACGCATGCCGGAGATGCTGAAAGCCCTGGGCATCCTCCGACGGGAGTTCGAGAACGAGGTGCTGGTGGTGGGCTGCGTCCTGGGGCCCTTCACACTCACCACGCAATTGCTTGGCCTGGAAACCGCGCTTTACCTGGCGATCGACGATTCTCCGCGATTGGAGCAGTTGATGGATTTTGCGACCGAGGTCATCATTCGCTTCGGCCAGGCTCAGCTCCAGTCAGGTGCGCATCTGCCGGTAGTCTTCGATCCCTCCGCCTCCCCCGCCGTCATTCCCCCGAGGCTTTTCCGGGAGTTCGAACTCCCTCGGCTGCAGCGGGTCTTCCAGGCGTTCATGGGGGCGGGCGCGGTTGCGAACTGGCTCCATATCGCCGGTCCCGTCAGCTCGATCCTGCCCTATTATCCGAAGGCAGGCGTCCATATCGCGAATTTCGACTACGGTGTAAGCGCCCTGGATGCGATGAACGAACTTCCGACCACCTGTCTCGATGGCAACATCAAGTCGCTTACGTTTGTGGATGGAAGCCCCGCGGACATCGAGGCGGAAGCCCTGAAGCTTCTACGCATCTTTCGCGGCCGAGGAGGCTTCATTCTTTCATCGGGTTGTGAGATCCCGCCCGAGTCCTCGCCGGAGAACATCGCCGCGATGGTCCGTGCGGCGGGCGTGGTGCGGTGAGAGAATGCCGAGACTCACCGTCATTGCCAACGACGTTGCCCACGAGATCCCCTTCTCTCGTGGGGCTTCAGTGCGCGAAATCCTCGACGCCACAGGCCTTCGGGTCCGTTCCGGTTGTCGGGGGAACGGGGCCTGCGGCCTCTGCCTGGTGCAGATCGAAGCTGGAGAGGTCGACGACCCGACGAAGAGCGAACGACTCATCTTGTCTCCCGAGCAGCTCGAGCGGAACACTCGTCTCGCCTGCCAGTTGATGCCGGAAGGCGATCTCCGCATCCGGATTGTCGACGGGGCCTCGAAATCCCATTGGCGGGAGCTAGGTAGGGATCGAGGGGACTCGCTTCGGGGAGTATCTGCCGGGTTGGCCGTCGACCTGGGAACGACGCACATCAGCCTCTCCCTCTGGGACCTCGAGCACGGCCATCGGCTCTCGGGCCGCATCGGCCTGAATCCACAATTCTACTACGGCGCGGATGTGGTGACGCGGCTGATTGCCGCGGGTGAATCGGCGAGCAACGCTCGAAAGATCGCCCGAATGCCCCTCGATGCCGTCGGTGAGGCATTGCTGGATATGTGCTCACGAGACGGCCTCAGCCCCCGGGATGTCAGCCGTGTCGCCGTCGTTGGGAATACACCCATGCTGGCCCTGTTAACAGAAACAGATTCTCAGACGTTGTTGCGGCCCCGATCCTGGACGCAGCCAATCGACTGCAAGCTAGATAATCCCGGGACTTGGGTGAGCGTCATGGGAATCCATCCAGAGGCAACCGTGGAGGTCATCCCTCCTTTCGCCGGTTTTGTGGGCTCCGACCTGTTGGCTGGAGTGCTGGCCACCCACCTGACAGATCATCCGGGCGGGTTGTTGATCGATTTCGGGACGAATTCTGAGGTGGCGCTCTGGGACGGCAACACGCTGTGGGTCACTTCCGCGGCGGGTGGACCGGCATTCGAGAGCTGTGAAATAGGTTGCGGCATGCCGGCCGAGCCTGGTGCCATCTACCGAGTCGATCGGCAGCAGGATTGCAGCGAGTTGCGTCTTCAGGTGATCGGTGGCGGGGAAGCCAGGGGACTCTGCGGCTCCGGCCTCGTCGACTTGATCGCCTTCTTGCGCGGTACAGGGGATTTGACGCGCACCGGCAAGTTTGCTGCGCCGCATCTGAAGGACGGTTTTGTCGTTCAACAGGAGGGTCCGACCATTCGCCTGACCAGTAGGGATGTGGACATGTTCCAGCGTGCGAAAGCGGCGGTCGGCGTCGGCATCGAGACGCTGCTCGCGATGGCGCGGATGAGCGCAGCGGAGCTGAGTCGTGTCTGTGTGTGCGGAGCGTTCGGCCAGCAGCTGAATGTCCGCAACGCTCAACTCGTTGGCATCCTGCCGGATACTCCACCTGAGCGCGTCGAACTCCATGGAAATACGGCCCTGGCCGGATGCGAACGGCTGCTTCTCTCGCCGACAGGGGCAGCGGATCTGGCGGTGCTGCGGAAACAGGCGGCTATTATCAGTCTCTCCCAGGCATCCGACTTCGAGACGTTGTTCCTGGAGAACCTGTACCTGCGGCCGCTAGATGCGGATGAGACATGATGGATTCTCGATATGGCAAACCACAGCTGTTCGAGGTCTTCATCAAGTCGGCCCAGTACATCGCCCGCCTCAAGACGCAGCAGGACATCTGGGATCACCTGGGAAAGCTCATCATGACGCACCTTCCGGCGGATTGGACCGCCTTCGTCCAGCGGGACTCCGTGAACGGGATCTCGATTCATCACTGTACGCTTCCCGATGCGGTCGCCACACAACGCATGCTCACGGATGAAGTTCGAGCCCTCATCGCGGACGTGCTGGATAGCGGCTTCCTGGCATCGCGAGTCATCCCCACCCCTGCCCTCTCGATGACCGTCTTTCTTCCTATTGTGGAGGAATACCGGACAGAGATGGTGATGCTGATAGGCCACAAGGCTGTCGACCCGCTTCCGAAGGAACTGCTGGACATCTACCTTGCCATCGCCGGCCTCGCGGGCACGGCCTTCGAGCGTTTGCACAACGAGCGTGAGTTGAACAGGCATCGCGCTCACCTCGAGGAATTGGTGAGGGAACGAACGGCCGAATTGGCGAAGGCCAAACGGCAGAACGAGCTTATCCTGCATTCGGTCGGGGAAGGGATCTGCGGTATGGATCTAGATGGAGGGATCACCTTCGTCAACCCATCCGCGGCGCAGCTAATCGGCTGGGATCCAGGCGAGCTCATCGGCCGAAACGCCCACGCCACATTCCATCACACGCGGCCCGACGGCTGCTCCTATCCCATGGAGGAGTGTCTCGTCTACTCGGCCTTGAGGAGTGGGAACACGAGGCATGCAATAAACGAGGAGTTCTTGCGCAAGGATGGAACCCGGTTCCCCGTGGAATTCACGACCACATCCATCATGGAAGAGGGCAACATCGTTGGAGCGGTGGTGGTGTTTCGCGACATCACGGAGCGAAAGCAGGCGGAGGATGAGGTAAAGGGATCGCTGAGGGAGAAGGAGGTGCTTCTCAAGGAGATACACCACCGAGTCAAGAACAACCTCCAGATCATCCATAGCATGCTCAGCCTTCAGTTGCCCCTTATCAAGGATGAGCTGGCCATCGACCTGTTCAGGGAGAGCCAGAATCGGGTATTCTCGATGGCCCTCATCCATGAGAAGCTATACCAGTCCGAGTCGCTGGCGAAGATCGATTTCGCGGAGTATGTCCGGAGCCTCACAGACACCCTGTTCCTGTCCTATGGGGTGACCGACAGGACGGTAA
Organism: Chloroflexi bacterium UBA6077; assembly: GCA_002436065.1. Lineage (GTDB taxonomy): Bacteria > Chloroflexota > UBA6077 > UBA6077 > UBA6077 > UBA6077. The sequence continues at coordinate 81,462 of DIXP01000044.1, read as the reverse complement.
GACTGAGGACCGACGTTGAGGACGTTGCCCTGGATGTCGACACGGTGATTCCGTGCGCTTTACTGATCAACGAGTTGGTGTCGAACTCGCTGAAGCACGCCTTTCCGGATTGGTGGAGGCGTGCCGGCAGGACGGGCGAAGTCAGGGTTGGCCTGCGGCGTTGTGGGGGCGATGGGTTGACACTGACTGTTGGTGACAGCGGCGTGGGGTTGCCCGCGGATCTCGATATATGGAAGAGCGAGACGCTGGGGCTGCAGTTGGTGAGCGTCCTGGTGAGACAGCTCAAGGGGAGTGTCGCCGTGAACAGAAGTGGCGGGACCGAGTTCGTTATTACGTTCGAGGCTTCGGTGACCCGGGCGTGATCTCAAGCCGGCCTTCCGGCCGTTGGGTGAGCAATGCCCTGGCATCGATGGCCCTGTATTCCTGGGAGGTGGGAGGCTTCTCCGCCATGCCCAGCCACAGTCGCATCTCCGCGGGCTGGAACAGTACGCTGACAGCGGTGCCCTGGTTGGCCACCCTGGCCGAGGCGAGGGTGGCATACTCCTCCTCGTAGCCCGTGTCGGCCAGGAAGGTGAGGGCTTCCTTCAGGGTCACCCGATACCGGTTGCACAGGGCTCGCAGCCGCTTCCAGCGAGCTACCGAGTGGGGCTGGAGGTAGGGTTGCTGCCGGGCGGCGAGGGCTGGGCTGAGGAAGTGGTTGGTGGCCACCAGGGCACCGTCCTCGGGTGGCACCTCCACCACCACGCCAGGAGTGATTTCGAAGAGGGCCGCCGAGTTCTCCCGCCCCGAGCCGACCATGAGGTTGTTTCCCATGGTGCGCCGGGCAGAGCGGAGCAGGGCTCCTGCCTCGGAAATGGAGGAGGTCTCTTCCATCATCCGGCGATAGAGGATTGCGGAGGGGGTGCCGTTGGGGGTAGCCGACCGCAGGTAAGAGGTGAGGTTTCCCAGGGAGAGTGCCTCCTCATTGATGGCCGTCGTTACCCCCACCAGGCCGGGCCAACCCACCGATACGAAGGCCGCGCGGCCCCGGGGGCGGTGAACGAAGAGGATCGACCGGGCGGCCATGATCCTAGCTACCGCGCCGTGATCCTCCAGCGGGGTGCCTCGGAAGTGGTAATCCAGGTTTCTGCCATGCAGGAGGGAGCCATCCCAGGACCGGGCGCCGAGCAGGGCGAAGCTGGAGCAGCCGAGCTTGGGGGTTCTGGGGGTCAGCCTGCGGAGGATGTTGAGGACGTCGTCCAGGGTGTTGAGGAGCAGGAGGTCCGAGTAGGGGGTTCCGCTGCCTTGGGCTATCGCCCCCATCTCGGCTTTCAGTTCCGTAGGGATGTGGCGGTGCATGGCGAGGGACAGGGCGCCGGCAGCTATCCGGAGGCTCGTGCCCTGGATGGGCCCAAGCTTCCGGAAGATGTGGTGCTCCAGCTGTTGGAGGAGGGTGTGGATCTCCCGGCCCAGCAGTTGGCCGTGGGCGAGGCCGATCTGGGCAGGGTCGCCCTCCAGGACTACTACCCTTGGTTCGCTGGCTCGATGGCTCCTTGTCATCCAGTCGGCTCCCACTTCTGCATTGTGCTTCAGCTTGTGATTTAACCCGTTGGTTGTAGAAGGAATGACGAGGACGGCGACCCTGCCTCCGCAAGGCTCCTCTCCCCGCAGCCGTCACGAAGACACTACCCTGTGGTGCATCTAGTGGTCGGCCAAACTGGTTTCGACAGGCCGCCATCTGGCGGCCTATGCTGGGAGCGCGGGCGTCTCGCCCGCACGAGGGACGGGCGGGCGAGACGCCCGCGCTCCCAGCAGGCGGCTTCGCCGCCTACCAAATCCAGTTTGGTCGAGCACTAGTGGTCGGCCACTGGGATTGTGATAGGTATCCCCATGTTCAGCATGGCTATAGGCGTCTACCTGTAATGGGAGATCCTTCGCTCCCGGCAGGCGGCGAAGCCGCCTGTTAAAAGCAGTTTGGTTGGGCAGTAGTCAGGTGGGAGATCGGAGCGAGGGGGGGAGCTGTGCAGATAGATGTACAGCCAGCGGGGGGTCCGAGTCCGAGCAACCAGCGCCTCATCACTCATCACTACGCCACCCGCAACGTGAAGCTGAACGTGCTCCCCTTCCCCACCTCGCTCTCCACCCAGATCCGCCCCCCGTGGGCCTCCACCAAATGCTTCGTGATGTACAGCCCCAGGCCCAGCCCCTCCCGATGCTCGCGAGCCTCCCGAGTGCGGGCATACCGCTGGAACAGGTTGGGCAGCTCCTCCGGCGGAATGCCCGGCCCGTGGTCGATCACCCGGGTGACCACCTCGGTGTCCTGGGCCGACAGCCTCACCACCACCTCCGTCCCAGGGCTCGAGTACTTCAGGGCGTTGCTGATCAGGTTGGTGAGGATCCGCTCCAGCCGGTCCGGGTCCGCCAATACCGGCGGTAACTCGTCGGGTATCTCCACCCGCACTCGGCTAGTCTCCATCACCTCGGACAGCCGCTCCTTCAGGCTCAGCACCGCCGCCCCCAGCTCCGTCGGAACACAGTCCAACTTCAACTGCCCCGACGCCGTTCTCGCCGAGTCCACCAGGTCCATGATCATCACGTTCATCCGCCGGCTAGCCGTGAGGATCGACTCGGCGCTACGGCGGACCTTGTCGCCGCCCTGGAGTGCCCGCAACTGTCGCAGCAGCAGTTGGGCCTGCCCCTGGATCACCGTGAGGGGGGTGCGAAGGTCGTGTGAAACCGTGTGGAGCAGATCCTCCCGCTCCTGCTGCAGCCCTCGGAGCGCAGTGATGTCGGTGAATGTGGAGACCGCCCCAAACCGCTCCCCCTCAGGGGACTCGATCGGTGCGGCGCTGGCGGAGACCCAGCGCGCCTCGCCGTCCCCTCCGGAGAGCCTCATCACGTATCCCCGTACCGTCTCGCCTCGTAGGGCCCGGGCAAAGGGGGTCTCTTCCGGCGGCAGCGGCTCGCCCTCCGCCGTCTCCGGCGGCATCAGCGCCGTCCGCTCCCACAATGGCAGCCGCCGCTCCTCGGGCGAGTAGCCCAGGATCTCCTCGGCGCCGTGGTTAATCCTGACCATGCGGCCCTCGGTGTCGTAGATCACCACCCCATCGGCAATGGATGCGATGGTGGCGTCCAGCTCTGCCGCTCGCCGCTGCGCTTCCTCCGCCTGGGATCGCTCTCGCATGCTCGCCAGCACCAGCCGTTGGTTCGCATCCCGCATCTGCTCCTCGCGAGATCGCAGCTCCCCGGCCATCTGCTGGAGAGCAGAGGCCAGCTGCTCCACCTCAACGGGCCCGCGGACCACCAGCGTCTCCATCGCCTCGGTCCCACCTACTATGGAGCGATGTCCCAGCTCGACCGCCTGTCGTTCCAGTTGACCCAGTGGCTTGGAGATGGAGCGGCTGAGAGCCAGCGCTGCCAGGAACGCCCCCAGGGCGACCAATAGGGAGATCGCCCCATCACGCAGGAGATCCGCGATCACGGGCGCCATCACCTCATCGGTCGGTCGGCTGGCCGATGCCGCCCAACCGATAGGGTCAATCGGGACCACCCCGGCCATTCTTTCCCGACCGTCGATCACCGAGACGAAGGTCCCGGTGGCCTCTTCTCCGGCCAGGGCCCTGCCGATGAGGGGCTGCGTGGGCAGCAGGTTGCGCTGCTCCGGGGTCAATGGAGCCTCCGGCCGTCGGTAGACCAGCATGCCCTGCCGGTCGACGATGGCTATGGCCCCCTGCCCCGTCCGCTCTATGGGGAACGCCTCCCTCCCCATCAGATCGGGATCCAGTATGGCCGCCAGGACGCCCCTCAGGTTGCCTTGTGGGTCGCGCACGCCGCGGGATATGGTGAAAGTAGTCTCCCCGGTTGCCCTCCCCACCAGCAGGTCGCTCACCACCCACTCCTGCCCCTGCACGATCGCCTGGAAGTAGGGGCGGTCGCTCACGACCAGCCCCACGGCCTCCGGCAGGCTGGAGTTGAGTACCACACCCTCTGGGTTCACCCAGCTCATATTCCGGATAGGGGGATAAGCCGCGGCGCTGGCCGCAAGTAGGAGGTCCAGTTCGCCCGGCGCCAGCGGCTGCGGAGCGGTAATCGATGTTCCCAGGACGGCTTCCTGGCGCAGCACGTCCCGGACGAAGGCGTCGAAGGTCGCGGCCACGGCCCGGGCCACCTCCAGGTTGGCCCGCAACTCCTCTGATCGCCGCGCCTCGAAGCGTTCGCAGTAAATGACGCCCTGGATCAGCAGCAGGGGCAACAGCACGGTCAGCAGGAGCAGTATCAGCCTCCCCTGGACAGTCCGCACCCCCAGCCTCATCACTGCTGTCCCGGTGCGCCTGCTTCGCCGGCAGGGGGAGGGACAGCATCTTCAGACCATTGGAGGGACAGTACCACGAACTCGCACCGCTCCTCGCCTCTGTACTGGCATGCCACCTCCTCACAAATCACCTCCCGCCGCAGCAGGCGCGACATGAAGCCGGCGAACATCCCCCGGCTGTAGTGGCATACGCAGCGAGGGGTCCGGTATACGCTCGCTTCACGCGCTACGGCCACCTCGAACAGCTCCGTCCCGCTAAGCCTGGCCTGCGGCTCCCCCAGATCGAAGTAGGTGACTTCCAGATCGCCATAACCCGACTGCCTGTAGGTCTCCACCAGGAGGCGAAAACCCCTTTCCGGATCCTCGTCCTCCTTCTGGAGCGATGCCATCAGCTGCTCTCCCACTCGGTAGCCCATATCGTAGAAGGCGTACTTGATGGTGTGCGGGGCGTGTTCGTACAGCACCTTCATCAAGAAGACGTAGGCCGCCTCGGTCATCACCACCGCGCGCGCGCCGCCTACGGTGAGCACCCCATTCTCCGACCGCAGCGCATTCTCTATAGAGTGGCCCTCGTCACCTGGCGCCGTTTTCTCAGTCAAGCTGCTCCTCCTCGTGCGATCCTACCTCACCTGCTGGACGACTATGCCCGTCCTGGAATCCACGCTGAACTGGTGAGCAACGCTGGTGAACTGGCCGCTCTTCAGCTTCCCCAACTGCAGATACCGCTGCAGGCCGCCATTCACACTCTGGTACTGCATCTTCAGGATCATGGGGTAGGCATGGGACAGCCCGTACACTGCCCTCTCCTCCATCACCCCACCGACGTAGTTGTCCAGGGCGAATACGCCCTTGCCCCGAAGGTAGCGAAGCCGATGGCCGTTGAACTGCAGGATGTCCGTGGAGAAGACCGTGGAGATGGAGTCCACTACAAATCGAATGCGACCATCCCCGATCGACTCCTCCACGCCGAATCGGCTGATCCGGCCAGAGCCCACAGGGGGATCGCTGACGATCAGGGCCGTGCAGCCGTTCCCCTTCAGCATCGCCACCAACTGGTAGACGAAGCGACGAATCTCGTCGAGGTCCCCTGCCCGTTGAGCGAGAATGGTCAGCGAGTCGATCACGGCGCGCCTGGCGCCCAGATCCCGGAGCACCTGTTCCATCCGGAGTAACTCCTCGTTGGGGTTCACCTCGGGAAGCGGGACGTAGTAGAATTTCAGCATCCCCTGGGTCTCCAGGGCTCGCAGGTCCCAGCCAAAGCTGGCTCCGTTCTCCTGGACCTGGGCGGGGGTCTCCTCGTAGCTGAAGTAGATACCCTTCTCACCGTGCTCCACGGCCCCGCTGTAGAGGTACTGCATTCCAAGGGTGGTCTTCCGGTGCCCGCCTCACCGGAGACCAGCATGGGGCTACCCCTGGGGATGCCCCCTCCCAGGATCTGATCCAATCTCGGGATGCCGGTGGAGAAGTTGCGCGCCGGGCCTCGCCTACCCGTCGATGCGCTCATTGTGTCCCCTCCTTTTTGGTCAGCTCTTCGGCCTCCTGGAACAGCTTCCCGACGATCAGCTTCCCGATCAGGCTGGAGAGGGCGTCGAAGAACTCGTCCACCAGGGTCTCCAGGGTCTTGATCAGCTCCTCCTCCTGGACATCCCCCGCGTGGGCCTTCACCTCGGTCCAATCGAGTCCGTCCTCGCCCACCCGCAGCTGCTGGACGAACGGGTAGTCCTGGCTCTGGCGCACTATCACGTTCTTGGCGATGGCGTTGATGGTGCGAATCCCGAAGGTGGGTGAGAGCCGTTGCCAGACTATCCTCATCACCCGCTCGAAGACCTCCACGGTCTGCGTCCAACTGTCCGGTACCTTCTCAACCAAGCTGCATACCTCTTGCGTGCCCTGCCTCTTGGGAGCGCGGTCCATTCGTCGATCTCCGCGATGCAGCCCGACGGCCAAGGCCGTGCGTCCACGCCTTCACGGATGCACCGGCCAAAATGGCCGCTCACTTCTTACCCTTCGGTGATACGACGGGGGAGATGAGGCCCACACGGTAGATGGTACGGCCGCCCTTGACGGACTGAGAAACGTAGCCCGTCTCCACCAGCTTATCCAGCATCTTCTGGACCTCTTCCGGTTTCTCTCCCATGCCCTTCGCCAGCTGCTCCACGGTGCTGTCGCGAAGCGCCAGCAGCACGTGCATCAGCGCGTCCTCCTGCTCGCTCAAGCCAGTGGTGAAGGGCTGAGGCTCCATCACCGCCCGCAGGGTGGGAATGCCGGAGAGTATGCCGGAGTACTCAGTGAAGGGCTCCTCCACCCTCACACCCCGGTCGGTGATCTGGTACTGGCGCAGCTCCTTGTCGTGGTCGGAGGTTCGCATCTTCACCACCATCAACGCCTTCCGAAGCTCGGACTCGATCTCGACGTAGCGCAAGAGGATCGCGTTGTCCGCCAGAAATGAGACCCCCTCCGTGGAGAGCCGGACCCCGCCGAAGAGGTCGGGTACCTCGTTGGTGAGGACGGTCGTGACGCCGTGGGCCGAGAGGGTCGCCTGCATGCGGTAGAGCGCCTCCCGAAAGTCCGGACGGTCGGAGGGGACGATGGAGACCTCGAAGCCGGAGATAGAGTTGATCACCACCCGCTTGGCCCTCAGCTCGAGGACGGCCTGTTGGACGCGATACAGCACCTCGTCCACCGAGAGGTCCGTGGGCCGCAGGTAGATCATCTTCAGCAGCCCCTTCCCCTCCAACGCCCGCAGGTCCCACCCAAAGCCGCGAGCCTTCCGCTCGTGCTCCCGAGGGTGCTCCTCGAACGTAACCATCACCCCCGGCTCGCCCACTCTCGCCCCCTCCACGATGAAGTGCAGCGACAGCAGCGTCTTGCCCGTGCCGGAGCTGCCGGCGACCAGGCAGGTTTCCCCCATCGGGATCCCGCCGCGCATCATCTCGTCCAGTCCTCGGATCCCAAAACCGGCTCGCCCGCGCGCCACCTCATCCTCCTCCCTCTCCGGCAGCGGGAGGGTGCGGGCGAAGAGGAGGATCCCCTCATCGGAGATCCGGAAGCTGTGCAGGCCGGGCAGGGGGGCCTGCCCCCGCATCTTCATCGCCTGGAGCTTCCGAAGCGCCGAGTTCTGGCGGACCTCCTGGTCCATCCAGATGATGCCGTCGGCCACGGAGAACTCCGGGAGACTGCGGATCTCCTCCTGTGAGTACTCTCCTACCAGGAAGGAGGTGGTCTCCCACGCCGATAGCAGGGTACCCAGATCGTGGACGAAGGCCCGAATGCCATAGCGCTCGTCTCGCCGGGAAAGCTCCTCCATCGCCTTGAAGGAGTCCAACACCAGGAAGGCGGGATTCACGCTGGCCATCAAATCCGAGATAGCGGCTAGCGTAGCCTCTAACCCCTGCTGGCGGGCCACGAGGCCGATGTCGTGCATCACTATGGAGGAGTTGATCTTGTCCGGATCGAAGAAGTCGAACTGCTGCTGGTAGCGCAGCACCTTGACCAGCGGCTCCGTGAGGGCCGAGAGGTACAGCGCCTTCCGCTCCATGGTGGCGTTATGGAACAGGATCTGCTGCACCAGGGTGGTCTTGCCCGAGCCCGGCGGCCCGGCCACCACGTTGATCGAGTAGGCAGGGATTCCACCGCCCAGCACCAAATCCAGGTTGGGGACCCCCGTGGGGATCTGGCGGATGTGAACCTTCTGTCGATGCCTCGCCATGCTGCCTCCTGGTCAATACGCAGAGCGCTACGGGCGGTTCTCGTCCCTCCCCCTGATATCCATCTCCCGCAGAAGCGGATCCACCAGCACGTCCCCAGTCAGCTCAGTGAGGATCTGGAAGACGGCCAGGGTCAGCCTCCGCAGAATATTGCAGTGTACTTGCGGGTCCGGAGGATTCCTCTCCAGCTCCGAGAGATCGAACCCGTCGGCGCCGATGGCTACCATGCCCGCATCGGGGCGCTGTCGGGTTGCCTGGCGCAGGGCGTGCTCCGCCACGGCCCTCGCTCCAGGGATTCCCATCACCTGTGTCATTGACTGCCACGAGCGCAGGAGCAGCTGTCGATAGGCCTCCACCTGCTGGCTCGCGACCATTCCAGCGTCCATCTCTCGGCAGGCTTCCAGCGCCTGCTCCAGGGCATCCGAATGGGGCTGGTCGGATGGCATTTCCGCTTCTCTCCAGGTTAGATACTGTACCGAGTCTCGGGGCATGCGCTTCCGGTCGTGGGCTTTGGGGGATACTACCCTCCCATTCCGGGATTATACGCTAGCCAACTACTTGCGAGAAGGACAGCCAGTGCGCCACCCCTGGGACTATGACACCCCGTCACCTTCGCCCCCACCATCGCCACCCCAGCGCCCCCACCATCATCCCGCCTCCCGCAGGGATCCACCATCAAGCCCGATTGCTCTTATCCAGAACGCCAGACGGGTAGCGTGAAGCTGAACGTGCTCCCCTTCCCCACCTCGCTCTCCACCCAGATCCGCCCCCCGTGGGCCTCCACAAGCATCCTGGTGATGTACAATCCCAGCCCCACCCCCTCGGTCTTGCGGGTGCCCCTCGCCCGGTAGAAGCGCTGAAACAGATTTGAGATGTCTTCGGCAGCTATCCCCTCCCCCTGGTCACTCACCGAGACCGTCACCATGCCGCCCTGCATCTCCGCCGTGACCGCCACCTGAGTCCCTGGGGGAGAGTACTTCAGCGCATTGCTCACCAGGTTCGTGAAGATCCGCTCCAGCCGGTCCGGGTCGGCGGACGCCCTCGGCAGCCCCTCCGGCATCTCCACCCGCACCCGGTCCATCTCCAGCACACCTGCCAATCGCCCCTTCAGATCGCTCAGGAAGGACGGCAGATCCACCGGCACGCAGTCCATCTTCAGCTGCCCAGCCTCCAGCCGGGCAGAGTCCACCAGGTCCAGGATCATGGAGTTCATCCGCCTCGCCCCCGTGATGATCGCCTCCACGCCCTGCTTCACCCGGCCCTCCTGCCCAGGCTTCTCCACCATCTTCTCGACCAGCTGCGCCTGCCCCTGGATCACCGTCAGGGGCGTCCGCAGGTCGTGCGATACCGTCCGTACAAGGTCGTCTCGCTGCTCCTGCAGCTCGTGGAGCTGCGTGATATCGGTGAAGGAGGCCACCGCACCGAGCATCTCGCCGTCAAGGGTGCGGATGGGGCCGGCGCTGGAAGAAACCCAGACGGTCCTGCCGTCGGGGGTATGTAACACCATCACCACCCCCTGCACCGTCTCGCCGTTCAGGGCTTTCCCGGGGGGAGTGTCTTCCGGCGGAAATGGCTGCCCATCGGGAGTCTCCGCCCGCAGCCGCTCCACCCGCTCCCCAAGCGACCTGGCGGCCGCGTACTCATCCTCTCGCATGCCCATCAACCGCTCGGCGGCGCCGTTCATCCGGCGGACATCCCCCTTGGGGCCATAGATGATCAGCCCATCGGCAATGGACCCAACGGTGGCATCCAGCTCCGCCACCCGGCTCTGGACCTGCTCCAGCAGCCGCTCCCGCTCTTCCTCGGCCCGCTTTCGCTCGGTGATATCCCGGACCACGCTCAACAGCACCCGGTCGTCGCCTATCCTCACACCCTGTGAGCTGACCTCCACTGGGAAGCTGCTGCCGTCCTTGCGGCGATGCACCGTCTCGAACAGGATGCCGCTTTCCCAGGCCTGCTGCATCTGCTCCACCACCTGCGGCTGCTCATCCGGTGGTCGCAGATCGCGGATGTCCATCTCCAGCAGCTCCACCCTGGAGTAGCCATAGGCCCTCTCCGCGGCCCTGTTGGCCTCGATCAACCGCCCATCGGTCCTGACGAAGATGACTATGTCCCTCGCGTACTCGGAGAGAGCGCGGTAGCGCTCCAGCGTCTTCTCGGCCTCTACCCGCGCCGTGATGTCCTCGACGATCGCCAGCGCGTTGACCGGGGCCCCCTCCTCGTCACGGATCACGGAGCGTGACAGCCGCACCCAGATGATCTCCCCATCCTTCCTTACGTAGCGCTTCTCTATCTGATAGAAGGCTATCTCGCCTCGGAGCATCCTTTGGGTGACACGCACATCCTTGTCGATGTCCTCAGGGTAGGTGACATCTGGGAAGGACAGCCGCCGCAGCTCATCCTCGCTGTACCCCAGCATTTCACACAGGGCGCGGTTCACCCGCTGGAACCGGTAGTCCAGCCCCACCAGCGCCATACCAAGGGGGCCCTCCTCGAAGACCTTGCGGAACCGATCCTCGCTCTCCCGTAGCTCCTCCGCGGTCTCCTCTGCCGCCCCACGAGCGGCGTCGGCCTCCTGGAAAAGCCGCTTGCCTCGCTCTATCTGAACGGAGAGGCTATAGGCCAGGTAGCCGACAACTATCAGGCCGAGCAGCTTGGTGAGCCGCACCTCCACAGAGTCCACGGCAAGAAGTGCATCTGCGGCACCCAGGACCACCACGGTCGAGGATATCGCGCCCACGGGCAGCGGGGACAATAGCAGGGCTGCGGCGAAGAGGGGGACGGCATAGGCCACGGCCAGGAAGGTCCCAGGAAAGGCCAGTCTGTCCACAACCACCACGAGCGCCAGCAGCAACCCGACGACGACGTAAGCCCCTCGACTCCCACCCCTCATCTACTCCCCCTCAGCACCACGCCCCGTCCCACAGCAGGGCTCCCCCCTCAACCTGCCTCACTTACCCCCTCCCCCAAGCTGGCTCTTACCACCAGGACGTGCCCTCACCCCGACCCTCTCCCACTGCGGTGGGAGAGGGAGCCCTCGTCTCCCCCTCTCCCCGTGGGGGAGGGGGCAGGGGGTGGGGTCCGTCCCTGCCCCCTCCCCCATCAGGCAAGTACCACACCCACCAGTCCTCCAAGAGGCATGGTTCACACGACAGGCGAGATGGCGTAACGGTAGGGGCGACCGGCTGGTCGCCCTGACGGCACAGGCCGGCGAATGGGCAGGGCGACCGCCGGTCGCCCCTACAGAATGCCACCACAGTCCTGAACCATGCCCTCCAAGAGACCAATTTCACGGGTTTTCCGACTTTTGCCCCTTAGAGCGGGAAAAAGGGGCCCTCTCAATGGAGTAATATATAGAGGCATCTAGAACATACGTTCTGATACTGAACGGGGAGGGCCTGGAGGCACCCCCTGCAACCAACGATGGAGGTGGACCCTGGTGCGTCGCGACGAGGCCCGAGACCGGTACATCCTGAAAAGGCTCCTCACCGACGTGAGTCTGTTCAGCCGCCACGTTGTTGGCAAGCCGCTCCGTCCCTACCAGCTGGAGCCCGCCCGCGCCATCCTCGACTCGGTGCTCCACCGCAAGGGGCTCACCTTCACCGTCATGATGGCCCGCCAGGCGGGAAAGAACGAGTTGAGCGCCCAACTGGAGGTGTACCTCCTCAACCTGTTCCAGCGAGTCGGCGGCAACATCGTCAAGTGCGCCCCCACCTTCAAGCCCCAGATCGTCAACTCCAAGCTGCGGCTGGAGGGAGCCCTCAACAACCGCTGGAACTTCGGTCGCTGGAAGGGCGGCTACGGCTACATGGTCACCCTGGGCAAGGCATCCGTGCTGTTCTTCTCCGCCGACGAATCCAGCAACGTGGTGGGCGCCACAGCCCACCTCCTGCTCGAGGTGGATGAGGCCCAGGAGGTGGCCGAGGAGAAGTACGTCAAGGAGTTCCGCCCAATGGGTGCCACCACCAACGTCACCACCGTCCTCTACGGCACATCCTGGACCTCCGATACCCTGCTGGAACAGCAGAAGCAGGCCAACCTGGCCCAGGAGGCGCGGGATGGTATACGCCGCCACTTCCAGTACGACTGGCAGCGAGTAGCGGAATCCAATCCGGACTACGGTCGCTACGTGGAGGGGGAGATCGCCCGGTTGGGGCCGGACCACCCCATCCTCCGCACCCAGTACTGCCTGGAGACCCTCGCCGGGGCCTCCGGCTTCCTCTCGGAGCAGCAGCGCGCCCAGATGCGGGGCGACCACGCCCGCCTCCATGCCCCCCTGGCCGGACGGGAGTACGTCGCGGGGATCGACCTCGCGGGGGAGGACGAGGAGGCGGCCGACGCGGCTCTCCGATCCCTCAAGCCTCGCAAGGACTCCACCGTCGTCACCGTTGCGGAGCTGGACTGGTCCACCATCTCCGACCTGGTGATGGAGCCGAGGCTGAAGGTGGTGGATCACTACTACTGGACCGGCCGGAAGCACCGGCAGCAGTACACCCAACTGCTGGAGCTGCTTCGGAACGTCTGGGGCTGCCGCAAGGTGGTGGTGGACGCCACCGGCGTGGGGGCCGGCGTGGCCGGCTTCCTGGCCTCGGCCCTAGGCCGGCAGATTGTGACCCCCTTCGTCTTCTCCTCCCCCAGCAAGTCGCGGTTGGCCTACGACCTCCTGGGCGCCGTCAACGCCGGCCGCTTCAAGCTGTACCGGGACGACGGCTCCCCCGAGTGCCGGGAGTTCTGGCACCAACTGGAGCAGGCCCGCTACGCCGTGGGGGCTAACCAGACCATGGACTTCTACGTCCCGCCCGAGCGGGGCCACGACGACTTCCTGATCTCCGCGGCCCTAACCGTCCAGGCCGCCGCCATGGCCGCCGTCCGCCGCGCCACGGGGAGGCGCATATCCCCTCTGCCTCAGGGAGAGGGTTAGGGTGAGGGGCTACTTGGGGAGACAACTGAACTACCCCTCACCCCGACCCTCTCCCTCGGGGAGAGGGAGAAGAGCTGATTGCTAAGGAGTCTCAAATGCGCCACTACAACGAAATCCTGGAGCCGCAAGAAGACGGCTACGACATAGCCCTCGGAATAGCCCGGGATCTGCTGGCGATGCTGCTGTGCGCCGCAACGCCCCTCTTCCTGCTGTTCCTCGCGAGGGGGCTGTAATGGCTCCACACACCCTGCCACATCCGGCCACGCTCCCTGCGGCGACCCTAGCCGCTACCCTCTCGGCCTCCGACCAGGCCAGATTGCGGCGCTACGCCGAACAGCTGGAGTTCTATAACGGACGGCATTGGAGCAGGCCGCGCCAGGGGCGGAGCAACCTGGTGCTGAACTACGCTCGCACCATCGTTGACAAAGGGGCATCCTACCTGCTGGGTCGGGAGATCAACTTCGCCGTCCCTGCCGCCGGAGACTCCCCCGAGGAGCATGCCAGGGCGGCAACCGCCGAGGCGCTGCTCTACCAGGTGTATGAAGAGAACGACCTGGAGGCGGTGGACCTCCAGGGCGCCCTCAACGGGGCGATCCTGGGGGATACGGTGTTCAAGGTCTATTGGGAGCAGAGCTTCGACCGTGGAGAGGATGGTCGGATAAGGGTGGTGAACATCGACCCCTTCACCTTCTTCCCCCAGTGGGCCGAGGACGACCCCTCGATGCTGCTCTCCGTGCGCCTCATCTACCGCCTCTCCGCGGTCGAAGCCTCCCGCCGCTGGCCCGACGAGGGCACGGGGGGAACATGCAAATCCCCTATCCCTCTGGGAGAGCGTGAGCGTGCCAGAGGGCACGTTCACGAGGGTGAGGGCTCGTCCCCATCCCCACGTCTCCGCGTCTTCGCGTCTCCGTGTCAGGTAGTCGAGGAATGGACTCCCCACCAGCTCACCCTCACTGCGGGTGACCGGGAGGTGGTGCGCGCGCCCAACCCCTACGGCTTCATCCCATTCGTCCACATCCCCAACGCCAGGCCGGCCAACGAGTTCTGGGGGATCTCCGATCTAAAGGAGCTGATTTCGCTCAACCGCGAGCTGAACGAGCGGATGAGCGACATGTCCGACGTGATCCGCTTCCACAGCGACCCTCCCGTGATCTTCAAAGGGGTGATGGAGCACAGCAACCTGGCGGTGGGCCCAGGCACCGTGTGGGATATCCCCGAGGGGGCGGGAGTGGAGCTGCTGGAGTGGAAGGGGCAGGCCCCCGCCGTCCACGAGCACATCGAGCGGGTGATGCGCGCCCTCCACGACGTGGCCGAGACCCCCAAGACGGCCTTCGGGGATTCGGGCCGGTTGCTGAGCGGCGTGGCGCTGGAGACCGAGCTGCAACCCTTGATCCAGAAGACGCTGCGCAAGCGAATCTGGTGGAACGCCGGGCTGCGACGCCGCAACCGGTACATCCTGCGGATCGCCGAGATGAAGGGGCTGGGCAGCTTCGCCCCCTACCGCTCCAGGGTTCTCTGGCCCCCGCTGCTGCCCGCGGATAACGACGCCGAGGTGCGCAACAACGTTGCGCTGGTGTCCGCTGGCCTTCGATCCCGCCGCACCGCCATGGACCGCCTGGGGGAGGAAAGCCCGGAGACGGAGCTACGGCTGATCAATGCAGAGTCACGAGGAGAGTGAAGATCGCCTCTCCCCTCGGGGCGAGGCAGCAAACAAGTTCCCTCCCTTGTGGGGCGAGGCAGCACCTAAGTTCCCTCTCCCTGAGGGAGAGGGTCAGGGTGAGGGGGAACGTGGGTCACAACCGAACATACCCTCACCCCAACCCTCTCCCACTGCGGTGGGAGAGGGAGAAGAAAGCTCCCCCTCTCCGGCGCGGAGAGGGGGCCGGGGGGTGAGGTCTCTCCTCAAAAACCTAACCAGGAGGCAAACAATGACCACTCTGGCAAACCTGCGCTCAGGACTGCGAGTGCTCCTCAACGACACCGCCGCGGAGGGCTACCTCTGGAACGATGCAGCCTTGAGGCTCCACCTGAACGACGCTATCCGGAGCTACAGCCGCGCCTTCCCGCGCCAGAGGGAAGCCGCCCTCACCACCATTGCCGAGCAGCGGGAGTACGACCTGCCAGATGACTGCCTCGCGGTGGTGCGGGTGTATCTGTCGGGTGCAACCCTCCTGGAGGGCGAAGGGGCGGCACCATGGGATCCCGCCTGCTCCTACATAGTCTATGCAAATAAGCTGCTGCTGTCGCCGGCCCCAGGGGGGTCGGGCCTCTCCATCGCCCTGCGCTACCTGGCCACCCACGCATCCCTGGTCGAAGATGGCGACCCCTCCACGGTGCCCGACGCGGACGAGGACCTGCTGCTGACCCACGCCGCCGCCAGGGCGTTACAAACCCTGCTGGCAGAGGAGACCAAGCGACGAAGGTTCGAGACCCAATCCGGCCAGCCCACCAGGGCGGTGGCGAACCTCTACTGGGAGCAGTACGAGCGGGGCATCCGGCTTCGCACAGCCCGGGTGCGGCCAGGCAGGCTCGTGGCCGTGTAGCCGATAGCTGTTCCTTGCGTAGGGCAGGGGTTTATCCCCTGCCGCCCGTCGATGGCGAGCGGCGCGGTGGGGAATGGGCGACCTCGCGCGTCCATGTCCGGTGGGCGGAAGGGGACGAGCCCCTTCCCTACGGGACGTGGGGGATTCGGAACGACAGTAACGACAGAAAGGAGGTAAAACAGATGGAAGAGCAGCCACGTCGCGACACGGAAACCCAGCAACACGGAGACACAGAGCCATTGGAACATGCAGGCGCGAATGCGCCCGTATCCCCTCTCCCCGCGGGAGAGGGTCAGGGTGAGGGGCAGCCCGCGGGAGAGGGCGAGGACTCGGCGCTCAGCACTGCGGACTCAGCACTCTCGGTGACAGCCGAGCTGGAGCAGCTGCGCACCGAACTCCAGGAGGCCAGGATCCGGCAGATGGAGTCCCACCGGCGGGCACTGCTGGCGGAGAACGCGGGAAGGATCGTGCCTGAGCTGGTCGTGGGCGCCACGGCGCAGGAGCTGGACCAATCGGTAGAAGGCGCAAGGCGCGCCTTCGAGGCGGCCAAGGCCGCCGCCCTCGCCGAGCTCTCCTCCCAGCCCGTCCCAGCCGGCAACCCCGTCCGCCAGGGACCCAACCTCGAGGGGATGAGCCCCATGGAGAAGATCGCCTACGGACTCAAACGAGATTAGCGATCAGCTGACTGCTGACTGCTGACAGCTAGAGAGGAGAACGACATGGCACTGCTACTTACCGAAGCGGCAAAGCTGTCCACGGACATCCTGCAGCGTGGCGTGATCGAGACGGTCGTGAAGGAATCTCCCATCCTGCAGCGGCTCCCCTGGATGACCATCGAGGGCAACTCCTACAGGTACACCCAGGAGAACACCCTCGGCTCCGCCGACTTCTACGGCGTGAACGCCACCTGGACGGAGTCCACGGCCACCTTTACCCAGCAATCCGCGTCCCTCGCGATCCTGGGTGGCGACGCGGACGTTGACAACTTCATCCAGCGCACGGCCTCCAACATCCAGGATCAGCGAGCGATCCAGGTAGCCAAGAAGGCGAAGTCGGTGGCACAGAAGTTCGAGGAGACCTTCATCTACGGAGACACCGCCTTCGACCCGAACGCCTTCAACGGCATCGGGAAGCTGATCAGCAATCCCGACCAACTGGTGACGGCAGGGGCCAACGGGGCGAGTCTGACGTTGGCCATGCTGGACGATCTGGTGGACAGGGTGAAGGGCGGCAAGCCAGACATCCTGCTGATGAGCAAGCGCACACGGCGAAAGCTGAAGAGCCTCCTATCGGCCTCGACCCACTACCTGGAGCGCGGAGAGAGCAGCTTTGGCCGCCAGGTGCTCCTCTACGACGGCATCCCCGTCGAGGTGAGCGACTACCTGCTGGACACGGAGACCCAGGGCAGCTCCAACGCTTGCTCCAGCGTCTATGCCCTTGGCTTCGGGGCCGAGGAGGCGCTCAGTGGCCTGCAGAACGGTGGCATCGAGGCCGTGGACGTGGGACAGCTGGAGACCAAGGACGCCGCCCGCGTCCGCATACGCTGGTACTGCGGCCTCGCCCTCTTCAACCAGCTCCGCTGTGCCAAGCTCGTCGGCGTCCTGGGCACCTAGCACTCCGCCAATCTGGCCTTGAGAGGCGGCGAAGCCGCCTCCGCCGGGAGCGCGGACGTCCCGCCCGCACGGTCCCGACAGGTAGGGGAGGGGCTTGTCCCCTCCCGCCCACCGGACATGGACGCCCAATGCAACCCATCCGAACCGCACTGGTCGTGTACAGAAACAGCAATATCCCCTCTCTCAAGGAGAGGGAGGAAAATAGCTAAGGAGGTACCACTCGTGGCAAAGACCCCAACGACATGCCTGACCATATCAGACGTCCCTTTCGGAGAAGAGGTTACAGCCGGAGAGCTGGTAGGCTGGAGCAACAACCAGTTGGTGCTTGCCTGTGGGGCACTGGGGACCACGATAGCTGCCGCAGGGGTAGCCGCAGCCGCCTACAAGAGCGGCGACCGGGGAGCCATCCACCTGGTAGCCGAGATCTCGGGCTTCGCCGGCCTGGATGCGGGAGCCACCCAGTACCTCAGCCTGGATACTCCCGGCGGCATCCAGTCGGCGCTCCCCGCCGGTGCCGGCAACCTGAAGCAGGTGGTGGGCTACGCCGCCGCCCCGGACCGCATTGCCTTCATTCCCGAAGTCGGGGGAACCGTCCTGTAACGAGCTATCAGCGATCAGCCATCAGCTATCAACTTGCCGGCAGAGGTCATTAGTGGTCCGCCAAACTGATCCTGATAGACGGCGGAGCCGCCCGTCCCTCCGTCCCAATGTAGCCGCAGGCTTCAGCCTGCGCGTACCAAGTGGTAGTGCAGCCTCTATCCCAACGGGCTACGCGCAACCTAAAGGTTGCGGCTACATCCATTTGGTGGCTTCGCCGCCTACCGCGGCCGACATGGCGAAGCAACAGGCTGACTGCTGAAAGCTGACCGCCAAGGAGGTAAACATGACCCTCATCACCGTCCCGGGAAAAGAGGTCGCCGATTTCCGAGGGCGGCTGCCGGTGCGCAAGGGCGCCAACGGCTACCCCAACCGCCCCCTGGAGGGGATCACCATGGCGGTCATCCACTACTCTGGGGTGGACGCCGATTCCAGTGCCACCGAGATAGCCAGCTACCAGACCACCAAGACCAGCGGAGACCTCTTCCCAGAGTGCGCCTACAGCTTCGTGATCCGCTGGGATGGTCGGATCGAGCAGTGCCACAACCTGGAAAAGCGCAGCTGGCACGCGGGCGGCAGAAACAACGACCTCGGCATAGGGATCTGCCTGCCCGGCAACGGCTGGCCGACTTCGCATCAACTGGATTCCGCCGCCGCCCTGATCCGCGCCCTCAACTTGACCCTGAACAGGGGCGGGGAGAAGCCGTCCCTGCGGATAGCCGGCCACAAGGAGCTATCCGCTACCGCCTGCCCCGGACCCTACTGGGACATCTGGAAGCAGCATCTCGTCTCCGCATCTCCCCCTATCCCGGTAGTACTGGGCTTCCGACAGCTGTACGACTACCTGGGCGAGGAGCGGTGCGGTGCGCCCCTGACTCCTGAACAGTACGACGCCCAGGGCAACAGCCACCAGATCTTCACCCGCTGCGAAATGCGCTGGGACAAAGCCGAGAACCGCGTGTGGATCAGCTTCAATCCCTAACAACGTAGGGTGGGGGGCTTGTCCCCCACCGCCAGGTACAGCTGGAAGGCCCCGGGCGGCAGAGCACAAGGCACTGCACTACACCAAGGAGGTCACGACGTTGGACAGCCGATATCATCTGAAGATCGCCGGACAGGGCTTCCTGATGCGCCCCACCAGCTACCGCCGCTCCGTCCTGGCCCTCGACTCATCACTCAGCACGCGTCACTCACCACTCGCCCCCGCCTGGCGCCAGTGGCAACAATCCGATTGGCGAGGAGGGGACGGCCAGGATGTGTGGGACAGTGGGAGCAGGTGGCGTTTGGGGTACGGCGTGGATATATCCGGGGCGGGAAAGGTGAGGTTGGGCCCCACCCTGTCGCCCAGCTACAGCTCCTCGGAGGACGCATTCGCGGCGATGCTGACCTTCCAGGGAAAGCTGTACGCCCTGTCCGGCTCCTCGGGCAAGATCTACAGCTACGACGGCGCAACCTGGGGAGTGGCCCACGACACAGGCAAAGCATCCCTGAGATCCCTGGCCAGGCACGGCGACCGGTTGTACGCAGGCAGCGGCTCGGACGGGGCGCTATTCCAGGGAGACGGCGCCACCTGGAGCGCGGCCATACAGGTGGCCGACGCCGACGCCGTCACCTGCATGGCCTCCTACGGAGTATGGGACCCCGCGGCCAGAGCCACGGTCCCGCGGCTGTTCCTGGGATGCTCCTTCCCCGACAGCGAGGCCAGGATCTACCATTGGGACGGCTCGGCCCTGGTGGAGGTCCAGCGCTGCCAGGAATCGACGGTCGAGGCCATGGCCGTCTACGCCGGCCGGCTGTACCTGGCCACCTCAGACAGCGGCAACGGGGTGCAGGGCAGGATCCTCTGCTTCGACGGCCGGAGCGGCTCGGGGGAATGGTCGGAAGCCGCCCGGCTCTCCGACAACTACGTCGCGGACTGGACGCTCTTCGACAACCTGCTGTTCTGTGGTTCGGGTCTTGGGGGCAGGCTGTGGACCTTCGACGGCGACCACCTGCTGGATGCCTACTCCCTATCGACCCCTACCCTGGCGTATCAGGGATCGCTGCGAGCCCTGGCCGTCTGCTCGGGCAGGCTGTACGTCGCCTACAGCCACCCAACACAGGGCCTGGCGCTGCTGTGCAAGCTGCCCGCCGCCCTGCTGGAGGACGCGGAGATGGGGAGACAGGGAGATACGGAGAGGCATGGGTGCCGGATAGGGTGGTACACCCCCTGTGCTGCTGGGGCAGGGGGGATTCCGCGAGCCATGGCACCCTACGGTGGACAGCTCTACCTGGCTACCGAGCATGCGGGCGCCGCGACCATCTACCGACAGGATGGAGACTCACATCGGAGCAGCGGCCTGCTGGAGACCTCCTTCTTCGATGCGGGCTACCCAGGCACGGCCAAGCTGCTGCGCGGCCTCACCCTGGGTCACGACAAGCTGCTGCCGGGGCAATATCTGGAGACGAGCTTCGCCCTGGAGGACAGCGACCTTTTCCAACAGATGGAGGATTTTGGCGACCTGGCCGGTTGCGATCAAGCCCTGACTACTGCCGATTGGAGGCCGACCGGTTCCCTGGTGAGGCTGAGGGGTATGCCAACCCTCGGCTTCGCCGGCAAGCAGCAGGGAGACCAGCGGGTGCCGCACCGGGCCCGAAGGCTGCTTTCGGCCGATCCCAACAGCCCCCCCGCCGCCTTCACGGAGGAGTTCGACAACGCCGGATACGAAGCCATCTCCACGATAGGGGACGATGTGGCAGTCACCACCAGCGCCAGCCAGGGAAGCTACGCCCATCAACTGTTCGAGTTCGATCTGGCCGGACTGGTCCCCGCCGGGCTACACCCCAGGGCTATCTGCTATGGTAAGGGCGATGCCTTTGGGGCGCCTGCCCCTGGAGCGACCCTCCGCATCTGGAACCACACATCCGCTGCCTGGGACCTCGTGGGCTCCAACACGGCAACGCCCGGCGACAGTCCCGCTGTTAGGACCATCGAGGCCACGACCGCCAGCTTCGGGGACTACACGGGTCCCTCGGGCAAGCTGTACCTGTCTCTGCGTCCCTCCCCCTCCGGCAGCCAGGCCAACCCCTCGGAAGTGGGCTCGGACCTGGTGGAGCTGAGCGCCCTCTGGGCGGAGATCGGAGAGGCGGTGAGCCAGCCCCTGAGGCTGCCGGTGTCCCTGCCGGTTTCCAGCGCAACCCTTACCCTGCTCTCCAGCCAGATCCCCCTCGGAACAGGGATCGAGCTGTTTATGAGCGCCGACGACGGTGAGCACTGGGAGCCGGTGGCCGGCGGGGTGGAGCACAACTTCTCTCACTCTGGGTCCAGCCTCCGCTGGAAGGCTCGACTCTACACGACAGACGGGCTGGCCAGCCCCAGTATCGGCAGGTTGAAGGTGGACTACCTCACCGGCAGCCGGCTGCCCCTGGGCAGGTCGGAGCTGGAGGGCTCCACCTCGGCCAGCTTCACCTTCGAGAGCGATATCGCCGCCCGGCGGGTGGCCTTCAGGGTCGAGTTGGGCAGCTCCGACCCCCTGGGCACCCCCGCCCTTTCCAGTCTGACCCTCCAGTACTCCCTCCAGCCCGAGTTGAAGCGTCAATGGGAGCTAGACCTCCTCTGTGAAGGCGCTTCCGGCCTTCCCCTGAGGCTGCTGGACGGTTCCCACGAGGGCAAAACCGGTAGGGAGCTGAGCCAACTCCTGTGGCAGGCCAGAGCTCGAGGAGCCATACCCTTCGAGGACCTGGACGGCAGCCGGTACCAGGTATGGCTGGAGAAACTGGAGGAAGAGCTGAGCAACGCCCCCCAGGAGCGGGGCGTCCAAACGATAGCCCGCTGCACCCTGATCGAGTGCTGAAAGGAGTTTCCCTTATGCCACTGGAGTATGCAGGCGTATTGGCAGTACCCCTGATCGTCGGACTTGTGGAGGCCGCCAAGAGGATGGGCATGAACACGGTATGGGCCACGCCCCTCGCCATCGGATGCGGCCTGGCTCTCACCGTGGGCAACGAACTGGCCAGGCAGGCCCCCGGCGCCGAGCCCTGGCTGAATGCCCTCATGTGGGGCCTGGCCCTGGGCCTCTCCGCCAGCGGCCTCTACAGCGGCAGCAAGAAGATCGTCGAGGGATAGGGCTGGCTCGACGCTAACCGGGTCAGGTGATGGGGTCTTCACCGGCGACGGGAAGGCCCCTCATCCTCGACCGCTCCACCAGACGCCTTCTCATCGCGGCGACAATCAGGGCTATCGCTGCCCCGATCACCCAGGCCGCCACCTGTAAAGGCCACGCCCGAGAGAAGAGGTTGTCGGAATTGGTGATGTAGTGGTAGTCCCCCGTCAGCAGCGCGTAGTGGAGAAGCGGTAGCGCAAGATAGGCCACGAACAAACCCGCGCCAAACGTCTCGGCCGCATCCGGAACCCGGAGACGCCGCCACACCAGGAGCGCCGTCATCACCAGCAGAAGGCCAAGCGATCCGGCGAACGCGACCGTCAACATCATCATCGCCCCGGTCGAGCCGCGATCCAGCATCCACACGGCTCGCTCGGAGAGGGCCACGGTCAGCACCACACCGGCCAGGGCCAAACCGTCCAGGGCGAGAGGGATCAGCCGCCGAGGATGTCTCGCGGCAATCCGCCCCGGCGCCAACGCCAGCCCCATTCCAACCAGCACCGCCACCGTAGTCTGGGCGGCACTCAGCGCGGGCAGCGTGGGCGCGTTGGCCGTCATCGTGATCGCCGCCACCCCAACCAGCACCGGAACGCCCGCTGCGACCCACACTCGCCACCACCGCGGCGGCTGGTAGTCCGGCTTGAGCCGGCCGGCCAGCCAGCAGGCGGCCAGATAGGGTGCCGCAACCAACCCGCCCGCGACCAGGCCGGCCATCCAGTAGCGGCTGGCTGTGACCGGGCTGAAGGGCGCGGTATCTGGAACCAGCGCCCCCATGTCGTGATAGTAGAGGAAGAGGGTGTAGCGGTTTGCCAGGCCGAACCAGTAGTAGATGAGAGCCAGGACGGCACCGGCCACCGGCAGGGCGTGCAGGAAAACGCTCGCACGACTCTCCCTGGAGAGCCGTTCAGCCCGCCCGCCCGCGGCCACCTCACCTAACAAGTCCCCGTTCATCCCATCCCCCCGAACGGCGCAAACGCCGACGATAGCAGCGACCGCCGCCGCCCCACCTATATCGGCCGCGCCCCATTCTACCACCCGCGGCACGTCCCCTCCCCTGCCCACTCTTAGATCAAATGGCTCGCCAGTGGGTCCCCATATCTGGCTGCCGCCCGAGTTCGAGGTGCTGTGTTTAGCGCCCAATCCTTGCACTTCGCGCATGTCTATAGTGTGGTACCATGCTGTAGCGTCCTGACGGCCTTTTCGGGTCAAGGGCAGTGGTCATCAGCTTCGGAAAGCACCTCCCCGTCCCTGCGATCGACGAGATGGACCTCTTGATCAGGATGGGAACGGCAGTTTGGCAAGAGTGCAGAATCCGCACAGCGGCAAATTGGGAGAGGTAACCATGACGAGGTTGCCCCGGATCACTGCTAGCGAACTGCTTCGAGCCCTCAGACGCGACGGGTGGTATCCGGACCGCCAGAAGGGCGGTCACATCCAAATGAGACACCCCGAAAAAGCGGGACGGGTAACGATACCTGTCCATCCAGGGGAGATCGTGAAGCCGAAGGTGCTCCTGACCATCCTGGTCCAGGCTTCGCTGTCGGCGGACGAACTGAGGAGTCTACTATGAGCAAGTACAGGTACACCATAGTCCTGTATCCAGAGCCGGAGGAAGGGGGTTACTCCGTCCTCATACCGGCCCTGCCGGGTTGCGTAACCCAGGGGGAGACGGTGCAAGAGTGCATCGAGCGAGCCAGGGAAGCTATCGAGCTATGCATCGAAGGATTGATCGAGGACGGGGAGGAGATCCCCACAGAGGATGCGCCTCTTGGCATGATCACCATCAGCGTTGACGCGCCAGCGGCCTAGCAAAGGATGGGGATCCCTAACCCAGTATCACCACCCGCGTCGCCGCCTCCGGCGCCGCCCACCGCTCGTTCACACCCTCCGGCACCTCCGGCACCGTCAGGGAGAACAGATAGGCCGCGTCCGTCCAGGTTAGGTTGATGCACCCCTGGCTCTCGGGAGTCCCAAACCCATCGTGCCAGTATGTGCCGTGGATGGCGAACCCACCATCCAGGTAGTACTGCGTGTAGGGCACGTTGGGCAGATCGTAGGGTCGGGTCGGGTTAGCCACGTTCCTGCTGGACATCCGGTCGCCCCGGAACTTGCCCATGGTGCTGTAGGAGCCGGTCGGCGTATCCACCCCAGCCTGCCCCAGCGACACGTATGTGACGAACTTCGCCTCGCCACCCTCCACGAAGGTCAGGCTGGAGGCCGATCTGTCCACCACGATCCACGAATCGCGGAGGCCATCGGAAGGCGCCGTCGTGTTGGGACGCGGGTCCGGTAACTTGCGCACAAGCGAGCTATGGATCCGAGCGCCCGCGAAACGCCCCCCGTCGATCCGGTACCAGACACCGTTGCCGTTGATCGCCTGCCCCTCTTCCTCTGCCAGCACCTTTATCCGCTCGCCACCGGCGAACTGCCCAACCACCGGCGCATCCAGGCTCGATCCCAATCGCACGTTGGCCTGAGAGCTAACGGCTCCCCACCAGCCTCCGGCGGCCTCGGAAGCCTCGGGCAGGCTCCATCGCTGCGCCCACTCGCCGGTGGCGGTGCGGACGGAGTCCAACGGCAGGAACCCCTCGGTCGTCGCCCACCAGAGGTTGTCATCCCCCTCCAGCCCGGCCGAGACCCCCGTCACCCTCAACAGGTCCCCCAGCCGAACGGTGCGGCGCACCCCGCTGGCGACGAACGGCTTGGCGTACACGGACACCGTTGGCTGCGCCACCTCGCCCACCCAGGAATCGAACTTCTCCTGCACATCCCCCGACGGCAGGAACCCATCGGGTATCGCGAGCCACTTCTCCCCGTCCGCCCCCTGCATCTCCCCCCACACGACGACGATGGCGCCCCGCGGAAGGGGCCCTACCGGCTGGGAGCCACGGTCGGGCTGGCTGTACACCACCGTCCGCTCGACCACCACCTCCGACTGCCACGGCGGCCCGAAGCGCTGCGCCCGAGCCACGCCTGCATCGACCACGAACCACAGCATTAGCGCCAACAACAGCGCACCCACAACTCCGACCTGCCGCAACCATCGCGGCACACCGGTTGACACTACCCCACTCATCCTCAGTCCCCTCCACCTTGAGCCAATACACCACCAGCCCTCCACCGCACTGCTCAGTCCAGTCCCCCCTCTTCGCAGGCCGAGATGTTCCCATCGCCATAAGCAGGAACTGCTCCTCTGAGGGCAGCTGCTCCGACATCGCTACCGAATCGCCCAGGACAGCTGACCAACTTGAAGCACATACACTCATTTCTGATACACTAACGTTCGGCGGTACCTTGCGTAATGCTACTACCTGCGCACTCCCACTGGCTGTCTCACGGCAACTACCGATGGTCGGAGATCATGGATGCCGACGAAGGAAGCAACGATCAGACAAACCGGCCCGAAGTCACCAAGGCTGCTGCTTGTGGTCTCCGCGGTCATTGTGCTCTTGGCAACGGTCTTCGGTCTCATGCTTCACCCAGGTTCCCAGCAGGGAGCTGGCGGCAAGATGGAGTCGATCAGACTCGGATCATTGGCGCTGGAAACATCGAGCCTGATACTGATTGCTGAAGACCAGCGCTTCTTCACTGGGAACGGTTTGGACGTCAGCATCCAGTACTATGACACCGGATTGGGCACCGTCAACGCGTTGCTCAATAGTGAGGTGGACATAGCGGGTCCGGCCGCGGAGTACGTCCTGGTTGGCAAGCTGTTCAGTAACGAAAAGATTCGGACCATCGGCAGCATCGACAAGGTAGACTACCAGTCGATTATCGGACGAAGGGACTGCGGGATCAACTCGGTCCCAGACCTCAAAGGGAAACAGATCGGCGTTATCCGAGGGACGATACAGGAGTTCTATGTCACGAGATTCCTTGATCTTCACGGCATTAGCACCAGCGACGTAGCCTTCGTAGACATCGCGCTCTCGCAGGCTGTGGACTCGATTGTCAACGGTGAAATTGATGCCGTCATCACTGTCCCACCTTACACCGACACCATACTGGACACCCTGGGCAGCGGCGCCGCGCTCTGGCCGACACAAAACAGTCAGATGACGCAGCAGTTGGCGATATGCAGAGATGAGTGGATTTCTCAGCACCCGCAACTGATCGAGCGATTCCTGGAGGCCCTGAGGCAGGCTGAAGAGTACATCGGTGGGCGCCCCGATCAGGCCAAGGCCATCTTGAGAAAGAAGTTAGACCTTACGGACGCGGACGTAGCCAGAATCTGGTCTCAGAACCAGTTCTCCCTCTCCCTAGACCGGTCCCTCGTCCTCGCCATGGAGGACGAAGCGCGCTGGATGATGAGGAACAATCTTACTCTCGAGAAGCAGATGCCGGATTTCGCGGACTACATCTACGAAGATGGTCTCAAAGCGGTTAAGCCGGAAGCTGTCCATATTCTCCGCTGAGGCTTGAACCGATGAGGATCAGGACACAGTTCATCGCTAGTATGGCCATCTTCGGCCTGTTCCTGCTCGTCGCCGCCGCCTCGGTGATTGTCACTAATGGACAGGTAGAGCAGCTCGGCAAACAGGCGGAGATTGCCCTGAGTATCGAGCGGAGAGCTAGCGACCTCGGCTATCTGTCGAGTGATTATGTTGTCTACCGCGAAAGCCAGCAGCGTGCCCGATGGGAATCGGCCTTCGCCTCACTTTCCGATGACCTGTCAAACCTGAATCCTGATGACCAGCAGGCACAGAAGCTCGTCGACAACATCAGGGCAAACCAACAGCGGCTGAGAGCGGTCTTCACCGATGTGGCTTCGACCATCGATAGGACAGGTCAGACTCAAGATGCCGAGACTGCCTTGGCATCCCTTCAGGTCTCCTTGAGCAGGATGGCGATTCAAGACCAGGCCATCGCCTTTGACGCCTTGCGGCTCTCACAGCTGCTACGTTCCCAGATAGCCGAGTGGCAGCAAAGGAACGTCCTCTTCATCTTTGTCCTCCTCGCCGTGTGCGGTGCCTATTTCCTCACGAACTACCTCGTGATCTACCGGCACCTCTTAGGATCGATATCGGATCTTCAGGCTGCAACGAGAATCATCGGCTCTGGCAACCTTGATTTCGTCGTGGCCGTGAAGCGCAAGGACGAGATCGGCGAATTGTCTTGTGCCTTCAATCGGATGACCACCAGTTTGAAGGATGTTACGGCGTCCAAATCGGAACTGGAGAGTAAAATCATCGAGCGCCGGAAGATAGAGGCGGAGCGTGAGCGGCTCCTCGAGCAGCTTCAGGTCCAGAATGAGGAGATCCAGGCCCAGAACGAGGAGCTGCAGACTCAGAATGAGGAAATCCAGGCCCAGAACGAGGAGCTGCAGTCGAGCCACAATGCGTTGCGGGCCAGCGAGGAGCGATACCACCAGCTCTTCACCTCTATGGCCGAGGGCTTCGCCCTCTTCCAGCTCCTCTGCGACGAGGAGGGCAAGCCCTACGACCTGCTCCACCTGGAGGTGAACCCCGCCGGCGAGAGGCTCTCGGGCTTCAGCAAGGAAGAGACCATTGGCAAGACCGCGCGGGAGATCTACCCGGGCGTGGATCCCTACTGGATTGAGACCGTGACCAGGGTCGCTATGACCGGCGAGGAGGCCAGAATCCAGCAGTACAACCACAACGTCGATAGATGGCTCGACCTGCTCCTCTTCAGTCCTGCCCGAGGCCAGGTGGCCGCTATCTACATGGACATCACCGAGCGCAAGAAAGCCGAGGCCGGGCGGGAGCGGCTGCTGGCAGAACTGGAGGCGACCCTCTCGTCGATCGTCGATGGGCTGATCATCTACAACCCCGCGGGGGAGATCCTGAGGATGAACTCCGCAGCCTCACAGATACTGGACTACTCGCCCGAGGAGAACGCCAGGCCGCTCCTGGACCAGACCGAGGCAGCCTGCATCGAAACGTCCGAGGGCAAGCCGCTCCCGGCGGAGCAGTTGCCGGCCGCCCGGGTGCTGCGGGGAGAGGTGATCCAGGGGGTCATCCTGGCCGTCCGCCGGCCGTGGGAGAGACGGTGGATAGCTGTCAGCGGCGGCCCCATCTACGGATCTCAGGGGCATCTCCTGGGAGCCGTGGTGAACTTCGTCGATGTTACCGAGCAGCACGCCCTCCAGGAGCAGCAGCAGGACCTGATGCGCGCCATCTCCCACGACCTGCGTAACCCCTTGACGGCCATCCAGGGCCACGCCCAGCTGCTGCAACGGGCCCTGCTGGCAAAGCTGAATGACAAGGAGCGGAGAGGCCTGGAGAACATCCTGGCCAGCAGCCAGCGGATGAAGGCCATGCTCCAGGAGTTGTCCGACGCGGCGAAGCTGGAGTTGGGCCAGATCCCGCCTCACTTGGTGCCGTTGGATCTACCTGCCCTCGTCCTCGATCTCCTGGAGCGGCTGACGGAACCTGCCGAAGCCGGCCGGATCGGTGTGGAGGTGCCCGAGGAGCTGCCCCAGCTGCTGGCAGACCGCGAGCACCTGGAGCGCATCCTGACCAACCTTCTCTCGAACGCCCTGAAGTACTCGGAGGGGCAGGTCACCGTCAGGTTGGAGCCGAACGGTTCTCAGGTAAGGGTATCCGTGATCGACCAAGGCCCCGGCGTCCACCCCGAGGACCTTCCTCACCTCTTCGAGCGCTTCTACAGAGCTAGAGACACTCAGAAAACCGAGGGTTTGGGGCTGGGGTTATTCATCACCCGAAGGCTGGTGGAGGCCATGGGGGGGCAGATCTGGGTGGAGAGCGAGGTAGGGAAGGGAAGCACCTTCAGCTTCACCCTGCCGGCCGCCGAGGGGTGATCAAAATGACGGTGGCCTCCCCGCACCGCCAGGTCACCTCGCGTCGGCCATGGCGGCCCTGGTTGGCTATGAAGAGGGGTCTCCTACATCGCGGGCTTCGCGTAGTATACTGAAGCTATACCACGCTGGAGTGATGGGTAACGGGATGGAGAACGAAGTTGAGCACTACAAGGTCAGCAGCGATCGAGTCCAGGAGCTAGTCAAGGCAACCGGTTTGCCCGTGCTGAGGGTCAGGGATATCTGCATGGCCCCGTGGCCCGACAAGGCGGTGCACCAGCAGTGGCTGGACGAGGCATCCATCGACGAGATAGCCCGCTGGATACTCCACGTCGATAGACAGGAGAGAGAGGAAAGGTAACCCCTGGCCGACGAGCCGATCCTCAACCTTCGCGGACAGAATGTAGCCCTCGGCCCTCTGCGCCGGGAGTCTCTGCCGCTCTACCAGAAGTGGCACAACGACTACGAGGTGATGCGGGGCTTCGCCGACGATGGTCTTCGCCCCGTCACCCTCGAGGCGATCGAGTCCTGGTACAACGACGCGATCAAGGGCGTCCAAAACCTCTTCTTCACCATCTACGAGCTCCCCGACCTCCGTCCCATCGGCTACACCAGCCTGGAGGACATCGACCTCTTTCACAGGGTCGCCGAGTTTGGCATCCTGATCGGGGAGAAGGATGCCTGGGGCAAGGGCTACGCCACCGAGACGGCCCGCCTCATGCTGGAGCAGGGCTTCACGGGGCTTGGCCTACACAACATCTACCTCGGCGTGTACAGCTTCAACCAGTACGCCGTACGGGCCTACCTCAAGGCCGGCTTCAAGGAGATCGGCCGCCATCGGGAGTGCTACCGACTGGGCGGCGTAGTCTACGACGAGATCATCATGGACTGCCTCGCTACCGAGTTCCAGGGCTCCGCGCTGCAAGACCTCCTTCCAGAATAAGAGCCTATCTCAGAGGCCATAGCAGGCTTCCGGAGCGAGCCGGAGGCCCGTGAGCGGCGTGTTGCGGCTACCAATGGGAAGCTGTAGAATGGTCGCGTTCTGCAACCGAGTTGCAGTGCACTCCCGATCGAGGAGGCGATAAGTGTGCATATCGACGGCCGGGGCAGTCTCGGGCAGGCTGGGGCCGCACGACAGGGAGGCGATCGCAGACTCCCTGAGGGATCGTGGGTTGCGGCTCACCTTTCAGCGAGAAGCTGTGTGTGAGACGATCTTCAACTGCGTCGGGCACATTTGCGCGGAGCATATCCTCAGTGCGGTCTCGACCAACCACCCGCGACTTCGCATGAACAAGACGACGGTGTACCGCACGCTTGATCTGCTGCTGGATCTCGGCCTGGTGACCGAGCACAAGTGCGGTGAGGGCCGCGCCCAATACGAGCCGGCCTCGCGAGGCCGGCACAGCCACTTGATCTGCTGTGAGTGCGGGGTATTGATGGACATAGACCCCGACGTCGCGGGCAGTTTTCGCGATCAGCTGCGCCTGCGGTACGGGGTCCAGGTAGATCTGGAGAGCTACCCGGTTGTTGGGCTATGTCCGGAGTGCAGTCGGGGGGGTGATGGCTCTCGTTCTTCAGGGGGCACTCGCTCAACACCCGGATGTACCGGGATTCCGTTGATGGTCGGTAGCCATCAAGAGATTATGGAGGCATGAGGAGGTAGGTCTAATGCTGACATTGTTGTCGTCGAGATGGGCGCTTCCCTCGTCCAGTCCTCAACAGATGCACATCCCGGATGGATTTCTCTCGGTCCTGGTCTCCATTGTCCTTTGGGCGGTCTCAGTGATCGTGATCGGGATCGCCCTGAGAAAGACAGGCAAGCTACTTGGTGAGCGGCAGGTGCCGTTGATGGGTGTGCTTGCCGCCGCAATCTTTGCTGGGCAGATGCTCAACTTCACAGTGACGGGCGGCACGTCGGGGCATCTGTTAGGCGCGGCCATTGCCACGATCCTGCTGGGTCCGTGGCCGGCTGTTCTGGTGATAACCTCGGTCGTGGCGGTTCAGGCTCTGCTCTTCCAGGATGGAGGGATCCTTGCGCTGGGGGCAAACATCTTCAATATGGCCGTGGTCGGCGTCTTCGTCTCCTACGCCATCTACACTCCATTGGCCAACCTGCTCAAGAGGCAGCAATGGGGGCTGTTCGTCGCCGGCTTTCTGGCTGCCTGGACTTCCATCTTCGTTGCATCGCTGTCGGCCGCCCTTCAGCTGGCAGTATCGGGTACTTCGCCCGCGAACATCGCGATTCCTGCGATGGGGGGCATTCACGCGCTGATCGGAATCGGGGAGGGTTTGATAACCGCCGGTGCGCTCGCCTTCGTCTTTGCCGCGCGCAGGGACTTGCTCAGCGCCGGTGATATCGGCCCGGCCAGCAACAGGTCCATCTTAGTCGTGGGTGGCATAATAGCGGTCGTGCTGGCGGTTCTGTCGCCTCTGGCCTCCAGCAATCCGGATGGATTGGAATGGGTTGCCGAAGAGCACGGATTCATCGACGCGGCGCAGGAAGCCGCCTACAGCATCATTCCCGATTACGTGATGCCTGGCGTCTCCGACCCAGCGTTGGCAACAATCGCCGCCGGCATACTGGGTGTTGCGATTGTGTTTAGTGTGGCTTACGGCGTCGCCCGCGCCGAAAAGCAGACGTCCGTTCGACAGACCGCTCAAGAACATCAGCTCTAAGAGATTGCGGGACCTTTACACGCACCGATCAAGCCCCATACACCGGCTCGACGCAAGGGTGAAGACGATTCTCACCCTTGCGTTTGTCCTATTCCTGAGCCTGACTCCGTTCCAGGCCTGGCCCGCATACATCCTGTTCTTGGCTGTGATCCTCTCGATCTCTCTGCTCTCTCGCTTAGGTATCAGGTTCGTGCTGTGGCGGTCCTTCCTGGTCGTGCCGTTCCTACTGGCCGCGGTCCCGCTGATCTTTACCGGTCCGCCTCCAAGGGCTACCGTGCAGGTCTTGCAGGGGTTTGATGTGGTCTATAGCCCCGAGGGCGTTGGCCGGTTTGTCAGCATCGTGGTAAGATCGTGGATCTCGGTTCAGGCTGCCATATTGTTGGCGGCCACTACTCGCTTCCCTGACCTGCTACTGGCGTTCCAGCATCTCAAGGTCCCCGGACTGTTCATCGCGATCGTCGGCTTGATGTGGAGATACATGTTCGTAATCAGTGATGAGGCAACCCGAATGCTTCGGGCACGGTCCAGCCGCAGCGCGGATCTGCCGAACACTCGACACTCGGGCGGGACGATCCACTGGCGAGCCAGGATGGCCGGCGGGATGGCCGGAAGCCTGTTTCTCCGCTCCATCGAGCGCAGCGACCGCGTGTATTCCGCTATGCTATCACGGGGCTACAACGGGGAATCACCAAGAGGAGACGCAACGCCCCTCTCCAGCAGAGATTGGCAGATCCTCATCCCGGGGCTCTGTCTCCTGCTGCTCCTGTGGATGCTAGGCTTATTGACCGGAGGCTGAGGCTTGGATCCCATCATCGAAATCGGCGATCTCTCATTCTTTTACCCGGATGGGAAACAGGCCCTGGATAGCATCAACCTGACAGTCATGCCAGGCGAGAGGGTATCGCTGGTAGGCGCCAATGGAGCGGGGAAATCCACCCTGCTGCACCACCTGAACGGCATTCTCACAGGCAGGGGGAGAGTCCGGATCGGCAGCCTGGAGCCGACCAAGGGTAACCTGGGGCGAATCAGGGCGATGGTAGGTGTGGTCTTTCAGAACCCTGACGACCAGCTCTTCTCGCCGACCGTCTTCGAGGATGTGGCCTACGGGCCAATCTATCAAGGCTGTGACAAGGGTACTGTGCAAGGGAGAGTCGAACAAGCTCTGGCAGCGGTTCACATGAGAGACTACGCCAACCGGATCTCATACCATCTGAGCGGTGGCGAGAAGAAGCGCATTGCAATCGCCACGGTACTATCGATGCAGCCAGAGATCCTGGTTTTCGACGAACCCACAGCGGGTTTGGACCCGCGCGCCCGGCGCGAACTGATCGAACTGCTGGCCGAATTGCCTCAAACCATGCTGATAGCGACCCACGACTTCAACCTGGTGGAGCTGCTCACTCCCCGTACGGTACTCCTGTACAGGGGAAGGGTCGTGGCAGATGGCGCGACCGCAACCATTCTTGGCGACGAAAGACTGCTCACGGTCCATGGAATGCGGTGATGCTGCTGAATCTTTCAGAAGGCGATGCCGCGTATCTTCTCGCCTCTCTCCCCGAAGCGGCCCTCCTCGCCGCTGCCACCAAACGCCCTCACGGCCGCTAGCCCTCCCACACCCGTAACGAATTCCCAGCCACCTCGTTCAACAACATGAGCGCTCTCAAAGGACCGAGAACCCACCCTGAGGAGGAACGAGGACACATGAGCAGAAGAGCAAGGATTGCCATCGCAGCCCTCGCGATCTGTATATCGCTCATTACACCTATGGCAGCCTATGCCCAGACCACGCCGACGGCTACCGCCACGGCCACCGTCGAACCATCGCCCACAGCCACGGTGGAGCCAACGGCGACCACTGTTCCCACGGCGACGGCCACCACCGTGCCGACATCGACCCCCACGGTCCAACCCAGTCCCACGGCCACCGTTCCACCGCCGACATCGACGGCCACGACCGTGCCGACCGCCACCAGCACCGCGGTGTCGGCACCCGTCCTCGCCGTCAGCCCCGACACGGTCGTCGCCGGAGGCACGGTCACGGCAACCTGGAGCAATGTGCCGAACCCCTCCGCCACCGACTGGGTCGGCCTCTACCAGGTCGGGGCGCCGGACATGGCCTACCAGAGCTGGGTCTATGTGAGCGGCTCCGTGTCACCCGGCACTCCGGCGGCTTCGGGCTCGGCCGCCTTCACCGTTCCGACCACCTCGACCCCGGGTAGCTACGAGGTGCGATACTTCATTAGTAACAGCTACACTCGGCTGGCCACCTCGGACAGCGTGGCCGTCACTTCGCCCACACCCACTACCACGCCGGAGGCTACCGCCACCGCCACGATCGGCACCAGCACGCCTGTGGCCACCAGCACGGCCGTCCCCACGGCCACCGGTGTCCCCAGCACCGACCCGACCCCAACCCAGATCAGCACTTCGAGCGGCGATTGGCGATCCATTGTGGTCCCAGAGCCTGAGGGCGATAGGAAGGCCAACCATGGCTGGTTCGTTTCCTGGGTGGCCCAAATCGCCAAGACCTTCGAGGATGTGAAGCATGGGCTGATCGTCTCCTTCTTCGCCCAGTCCGATCTAGGAACGGACGACGACAAGGAGAAGAAGGCCAATCACTCGAACCGTGGGAATGATGACGCCACGGCCACCGCTGCGGCTGCGGCTAGCACCCCCACGACCGCGCCCACCAGCACCGCGCAGCCGACGGCCACCGCCGTGCCCGCAACCGCCACCGCGACCACGGTACCGCCAACGGCTACCGCGGTGCCGGCCACGGCAACCACTATTCCCACAGAGCCGCCTACGGCTACCGCCACCACCACGCCAACTCAGAACGCGGCCCGCGACGCAAAGAAGGAAGACAAAAAGAACCCCCGTGGCCAGCAGGACGAGGAGGACGAGGACAAGAAGAATCCTGGCGGTCACCGGGATGAGGAAAACTCGGGTCAGACCTCGGGCTCAGCCCTTTCCAACGTAGATGGGTCTGAAACAGCTCCGACAGCAACCCCGAGTGCGGGTCGGTCGGAAGACTCGCGTGGCCCCAAAGAGGGCAGAAAGGTAGGCACCACCGGCGACGCAGGCTCGCCCCCAGTTGCGGACGAAGAAGAGGTTAACCCTGGTAACAACGAGCGCGAGTCCTCGGAAGTCGACCGGGATCGGGACCAGCGCGAGACGACCCCTCGTAATGATCCCAAGCCGAATTCAGGAGGACGAAACCGGTAGCCCCGGTAATCCCACAACGACCGATCGCGCAAGCCGGCACCCCATTGGGGTGCCGGTCCATTTACTGAACCACTGAGCAGCAGGGCCACGGATGGGGCCCCACCTCGATCTCCAGCAGCTCGCAGGCGGCATTGGGTGGCATCCTGCCCATCTCCACCGCCAGGTCCAGCCCCAGGTAGTGACAGCGAAGCACCACGATGGCGGTCTTATGGGTGACCAGGCAGAGAGTCTGGCCCACGTGCCGGTCAGCCATCTCCTCCAAGGCCGCTATCACCCGGTCGTGCACTTCCCGAAGAGTCTCCCCCCCCGGAGGACGCACCGGGCGAGGGTCCAGGCACCACTGTCGGTGCAGGTCAGGGTACTCCTCCGCTATTCGGGTGGAGAGCATACCCTCCCACTGCCCCAGCGATATCTCCTTCAGCCGATCGTCGGCCCGGACCTCCAGCCTCAGCCGCTGGCCGATGGACCTCGCTGTGTCCATGGACCGTCCAAGCGGGCTCGAATAGAGCGCATCCACGGGCCGCAGGGCCAACTCCTCCGCGATCCGCGCCGCCTGCTCGCGGCCGGCACTGTTCAGCGGAACCTCCGAAGATCCCTGCCAGCGGCCCTCCACATTCCAGTCCGTCTCCCCATGCCTCACCAGCAGCAGCCTTACCCCCAAGTTGCGCCCCTCACTACGACAACCCCCGCGCGTGCCGGTACTCCGGCACCGTGATCATGGGCGGCCGCTCCTGGTCGCGCAACTCCTTCACATCCAGGTGGAAATGGTCCCGGCTGTGCTGGATCAGCTTCATGCTGCAGTTCAACTCCGCCATCAGCCTGAGCCGCTGCTGATCCTCCATCCGCTTCATCACCACCTGGATCAGCGTGAAGGCCATCTTGCTCAGGGAGACCAGCGACTGGTTGCGGTGTACCCGCCGCTTCAGATCCACCTGCCCAATTGCCTGCAAACCGTAGGCATCCAGACAATCGATCAACAGTCCGGTCTCCACGCCGTAGCCGCTGAAGAAGGGGAGCCTCTCCAGCGCCTCCCGTCTGCCTGCGTACTCGCCGGCCAACGGCTGCACGATACCCGAAAGCTCCGGATAGAACAGGTTCAGCATCGGTCTGGCCGTCAACTCCGTCACCCGCCCCCCGCCGGTGCTCTGCACCTTGTGGCCAACCTTTATTGGCCGCCGGTAGAACCCCTTCACATACTTCACCCGAGGATGCTGCAGCAACGGCCCAATCAGCCCATAGACAAACCGAGGGTGGATATTGCGGATGTCCGTGTCGATCCATGCGACGATGTCGCCCTTCAGCACGTGGAGGCTCTTCCAGAGCGCCTCCCCCTTGCCGGCTACAGCGCCGTAACGGGGCAGGATGTCCTGGTGGACGAATACCGGTATGCCGTATCCCCTGGCGATCTCCGCCGTGCGGTCGGTGGAGTTGCTGTCTATCAGCACCATCTCGTCCAGCAACGGATGGCGATCCATCAGCTCGGTCTTGATCGACTCTATGATCGGACCGATCGTCTCCTCCTCGTTGAGCGCCGGCAGTCCCAGACTTATCGTCACCCCAGAGGCCCTCTTCATCTGCACCAGGAGGTCCAGATCGGACCACTCCGCGCTGTCGAAGGTGTTCTCCGCGAACCACTTGTCCACCAGCGTGGAGATAGGCATTGATACCCGCGCCCGCTCCTCCTGGAACCGCCCCCCCCAGTCCGGCTTTAGCCCCTCGACTCGCCCCCTGGTCTTCACCACAATGACCGACCCATCCGCTTCCTTGGCAACCCTCTCCGCGATGGACCCGAAGAGGTAGGGTTCGGCGGGTGACGGTCCGGCCGAGGCGCCCATCACTATCATGTCGTGCTGGTGGCTCTCGGAGAGAATGGCCTGCACCACCGAGTCCGACACTAGGAACAGCCTCTGTACCCGCTCCGGAGGCAGACCCGCGAGGAAACCCTCCAGCCTCTCCTTCTCCGCCTCGACATCCGCCAGGCTGATCCCCGGAGGGACGATCCTGAGGGCCGTGACTACCCCATCGAATCGCTCGGCCAGCCCCAGCGCGAGTCGTAGCGCCAGGGCCGCATGGGGGCCACCGCGCACAGGTAACAGGATCCGCCGGCACCGCCCCAGCGGTTGCTGCCGCACCAGAGCAATGTCGCAGGGAGGATCCTTCGCCACCTCTTCAATAGTGGTGCCGAACAGGGTGTCGCGAGCCTCCGACGATTCCCTCCAGGGCAGGAGCAGCAGGTCCGAGTGCTCCTCCATGGCCGCATCCACCACACCCTGCCACACCTGCCTGGACACCCGCACCAGGGTGGCGATCTCCAGGTCAGGCGACTTGGCCATCTCCTTGAAGATCCGGCCCAACTGCTGGCGGTGCTCCTTGGCCGGACGCACGCCGTGGCTGAAGTCCACCTCCTCTGGTATCTCCACCACCCCCAGGGCCACCACCCTGCCCCTTCGCCCCGCTGGCTGGACGGGCACCAGCCCCCCGGCCACCCGGATCAGGTCGCCTGCGAACCGCATGTCGGAAAGAGGCACCAGGATCGTAAACTCCCGATCCGCGCTCCCTGCCATCTCTACTCCCCCTCCAATAGCGGCCCTATCCGGTCGCGATAAACCCACTCCCACGAGTACTGCTTGAGTACCCTCCTCCGAAGACGGTAGACCCTGTCCGTCGCCATCCACCCCCGAATCCGGCCCGCCACCCCTGCAGGGTCGGCGTCCAGCTCAAAGTACTCCACCGCGTCGAGGCCGATCTCCCTGAACGGCGGGATGTTGGAGCAGAACACCGGCAGCTTCCCCACCCCCGCCTCGATGAGCGGTATCCCGAAGCCCTCCTGAGCGCTGCTGAACAGCAGCAGATCGCTGAGCGAGTACAGGTCGTACATCATCCGGTCGCTGACCGGGTAGGAAGGCTCGGCCTCCCCTCCCACCTGCTCGAACAAGAAGATGGCCTCCCTCTCCACCCTTAACCGGCGCCGAAGGTCGCGCAACTCCGCCACATAGTCCCCCGATCGGACGTTGTGGGGACCCGGCGGCCCCGTAACCACCAATCGCGCGTCGACACCCTGTCCCAGCAGGGCATGGAGGATCCTCAGGCTCTTTTCCAAGTTTTTCCGCTTGGTGATGCGCACCGGAGCCAGCATCAGTAACTCAGCATCCAGCAGCCCCAGGCGCCGCGCCAACCCCATGGTCTCTGGGCACAGCCTCAGCTGGACTGCCGGATCCACCCCTGCCGGGATCACGGTGAATCGCTCCAGGGGCTGCACCATAAGCCGCGACAGCTCCTCACGCCTCAGTTGGGAGACAGCCACGTACCGGACGCCCCCCACCGCCTCCTTTAGAAGGTTCCAGGGATAGGCATCTCGCATCTTCGGCAGGTACAGGGGATTCTCCCAGGATACGTCGTGGCACCAGGCGACGAACCGGGGTCCGCCACCCCTCTCGGCCAGTCGCCGGAGCGCCGCGGTGAGGGGCAGATTGAAGTGAAGGGTGAAGGCGTTGTGCACCACGCAAACATCCACCCCCACCAGCGCCTTCCTCAGCTCGCTGAGGATCCCCTCCGCCATCGCCTCGAAGTCCCCGGTCACCTCGCCCCGGTCCAGATCCTCGTTGATAGCCAGCAGCCGCGGATCCTTGGAGTAGAGGGAGGGCAGCAGACGCAGCGGCACGTCCGGCCTCGCCTGCTCGCCCTTGCCGGCGATCACTTGAGTAGGGAAGCCGTGATCGGCAAGCAGACCCGCGTGGACGGCAATCAACTGCTCGACGCCGCCGACCACAGGGGGACAGGTGTAATGCAGAATGGCAACAGAGGGCTTACACATTGCACTCATATTAGCCGCTCTCCGTCTCCGCTGACAAGGGTCCACCCTCTGCCGGGTGCCAGTCACGATTCTTGGCTGGGCCGAGCCCGCCCGCCGCTCAAGCAGCGGGCTGAGACGCTCAAGCCCGGTAAACCGGGCTGGGACCGACCGCTAAGGGAGGGCGCTGATGGTCGCTAACAAATAAACCTGACAGTAGCCCGAGGAGGGCGAAGCTCCTGCCCGGGAGGGCGAAGCTCCTGCTGAGCCGTCCAGTAGGGGGAGCAGGCGACAGACTCCAACAGGTGGCTCGCCAGGAGGCTCGCCCTCCCGCAGTGTGGACACGCCTGTTAGCCATACCGTGTCAGCTTTATTTGTTAAGGTTCTTCAGAGTTCTATCTCCCGGTCGATCCCAGCCCGGTTTACCGGACTTGAGCGTCTCAGCCTGGTCCGTTTACGGCCAGGCGTCGTGACACGCACAGTCGGATGTTGGCACCTCGGACGCCACCCAACGCCTCACCTCCGTTTACGGCCAGGCGTCGAGGCCAGCGATGTCCCGGAATCGTGACGGCCCCCCTCTGCCTGTCATGCTGAGAGTCTGTGTTTTTTTCGTACAGATGGAGGGGCAAGCGAAAGGGGCAGGAGGTTCTCCCCCTGCCCCAATCAGAAGTGATGAGGAAAACTGGGCTACTTCCCAACCACCGGCACGGTGGAAGATGCCTTGGGCATCACAGCTACGGAAGCCGAGGTCCCATGCTGGGCGAAGGCAACCTCCAACGCCGCCTCCAGGGTAGTGTATCGCTCCAGCATCAACGTCTTGCACAGTTCGTCAGACATCTTGTCCGAGACCAGGATTACCCGCGCCTTCAGCATGGTCCGAGCCTGGAGGAACGCCTTGTGGGCGCCCATCTGGAAGCCCTCTCGCCCCATGCGATCGATCACATCCTGGGGGGTGGATGCGGCGGCCATCCACTCCTCGAACTTCTGATTCCCCGAGCCTTCGATGCACTCCGCCACCAGAACGATCGTGCCCCCCTGCCGCACAGCCTTGGTAGCGTGGGCCAGCGCCTTCTGGGCTTGGTACATGTCCCGGTCCTTCGGGTATCCACCCTGGGAGGCGATGACGATGTCGTACTCCTGGGGCACAGGGATCTGGGTAAGCCGGGAGGACATCTCCACCCCCGCCTTCTCCACCTCCTCAGGCGTGCCCGCCAGCGCCTTCACGATCTGTTTCTCGATGTTGACGATGACGTTCACGGCCAGGGTAGCTCCTACCCGCCGGCCCACCTCGGTGATCTCCATCCTGGTGGGGTTCTCCCCGTAGATGCCCATGTCCGAGTTGGGGTCCATCATCAGGGCATGGCTGCCCGCTATGGTCTCGGCACCGGCCACGCCCACGCCCAGGCTCTTCCACCCTCCGGCGAAACCCGCGAACTGGTGGGGATCGGTCAAGCCCGTGAGCACCCTGACGTCCGCCTCGGCGAAGGTCTTGTTGATCCAAATGGGTGTGCCACGTGTGGTGGTGCCGAAGTAGGTCAACGTCTCCCTGTCCAGAGCATCGTGCGAGATCACCCGGTAGCCCTCGTAGATATCGTTGCCCACCAACTCCCGCAGCAACTCCTCCCGAGCCGGCTTGTGCAACCCCGACGCGGAGATGATGGTGATCCGATCCCGCGAGATCCCCGCGGCCTCCATCCGGCTCAGCAGCACCGGCAGGATCACCTTGTTAGGGACCGGCCTCGTCGGGTCGCTCACCACGATGATGGCCTTCCCTTCCGAGGGGAAGGGCTGCCTGGCCAGCGCCTCGTCCAGGGCCCGGGCGACCTCGCCGGATTGGTCCTCGGCGCCCGGCACGAAGACGGGCGTTATAACGTTCACGCTGGCCGACTCAGGGAGCGTGAACTCTAAGTGGGTCTTGCCGTAAGGAACCTCGTATTCAGCCATGGTGCTCTCCTCGCACGCATTGAGTGGGAGTCGATCATAGCACAAGCGCGGTTGTTGGCGTAACCTGCGATGCCACGGGTGAGCCGGGATGGCAGCTATCGTGGGGTGGGCGACGGAGCAGTAGAGGACTCTTGCTTGGATAGCGGCAGGCTGAGGTAGAAGGTTGAGCCCTTACCATGTTCGCTCTCGAACCAGATCCTCCCGCCGTGACGCTCGACGTTGAGCTTGCTGAGGTAGAGGCTGAGGGGCACGACGCCGCGGTAGCCGGGGACGCCGGGGGGCACGGCCTCGTAGAAGGGCTCGAAGATGTGAGGTTGTCTATCCTTGGAGATGCCGACGCCGTGGTCCGTGACGGAGAGGAAGGCGTTGGCATCATCCGCCCAGACGCGGAGGGCGATGTCGCCGCCGGAGGGGGAGTACTTGATCGCGTTGTCGATGAGGCTCACCAGCACCTCCTCGATCCGCTCGCGGTCCGCCTCCACCGGTGCAGGCCTATCCTGCTTGAGCAGGAGGCGGTGGATTTCTGTTGTGTCCTGCACCTGACGCACCACTTCTGAGGCGAGGTTGCCGAGGTCGAAGTGGAACTTGTGCAGTTCTGGAGGGGCAGTGCGGAAGCGGACGGCCTCCAGCATCTCCTGGACGCGCTGGTTGATCCGGTTGGCTTGGGTGTTGATCACGTCGATGGCCTTAGCCCCCCGTGAGCCTGGTGCGGGGGTCTCCCAAGCGCGAAGCATCTGAGCGTAGCCCTTGATGGTAGTGACGGGGGTCTTCAGCTCATGGGCAGCTGTGGAGAGGAACTGATCTCTGAGCAATTCCTGCTCCTTGATGGGGGTGATGTCCTGGAATGAGAGGACGGCTCCGGTGATCCGAGCGTCAGCGTCTTGGAGCGGGGATGAGTTGACCAGGAGGTACAGCTGCCGGCCCGAGGGTTGGTGGATTAGCATCTCCACACCAGTCTGGGACTCGCCCCGCAAAGAGCGACTGAGCGGCAGATCCTCGACTGGGAAGGGCTTGCCATCGGGCCGGGAGACACCGTAGAAGGCGGCCTGCTTCGCGACGCTGGTTCCACGTCTTGGCAGGCTACCCAGCATGTCTGTAGCGGCCTTGTTGATAATCTCCAGGCGACCGTCTGGTGCCAGGTAGAAGCCGATCCCTATGGGGGCGGTGTCGATGAGGACCGCCAGGCGGTTTCGCTCCTCCTGCGCATCCTCTAGGAGCCGCTCCTGTCGGATGGCCACCGCGGCTCGTTCCGCCGCCACCTCCAGCAGCCGCTCCTCCTCCGGAGTGAACTCTCTGGGGACCAGGAAGTCCAGGTGCATCACACCGATGCACTCCCCCTCGATGCGCATGGGGGCGCCAATCAGCCCCCTGATGTGGCTCTCCCTGATGTATGGACTCCATACAGTCGGGTCGGCCATAGCATCCCGCACCCACATGACTGTGCTCTGCTCGAACACACGCCCCGCGAAGTTCTCCCCTACCCTCACTCGGAAGCCGAGCGCCTGCTCCTCGGCAACTCCCAGCTGCTTCCTGAGCACCAGC
Source organism: Chloroflexi bacterium UBA6077 (assembly GCA_002436065.1). Lineage (GTDB taxonomy): Bacteria > Chloroflexota > UBA6077 > UBA6077 > UBA6077 > UBA6077. The sequence continues at coordinate 39,693 of DIXP01000044.1, read as the reverse complement.
TCATGCTGCTCCGGGTCGAGCAACAGGATGACCCCCGCGTGTGCGCCCATGATCGTGACCATCTGCTCCAGGAGAGCCTGGAGCAGCATCTCCAGCCCATGTTGGGCTAGGGCGGGGTCGGTCACCCGTAGCAGCGTCTCCAACTGGATGGTCTTCTCCCGCTCCCGGCGGTACAGCCCCACGTACTCAGAGAGGAGACCGAACAGCATCGTAGAGAAGCCAGCGACCAGAAGTAGACGTCGCCAGTACCACCATGTGTCGTAGCGCGCTTCGCCGATGATGGCGGTGAGTGCGGAAAAGGCGAGTGCCAACTGGGTGATGGCCAGGTAGCCGAGAAGAGGGTCGCCGGTCTCGCTGTAGCGGCGGGTCGAGAGCAGGACGCCCGCCGAAAACGCCAACAACATGACGGATTGGGCGGCGACCTGGAAAGGGGTAAAGACGGAATCAACGACGAGGGTGGGAATGTATTGCTCGAAGGCTACCGATAGTGAGCCGAACAGAGCGGTGGCCAGCGAATTCGCGAGTACCAGCCAAGCCCACCAATGCTCGCCGGGTGCACCGGCTCTAGGCCAAGGAACCAGGACCGCCAACAGGAGCAGGATGGCGAGGACGATGTGATTGACGTCAAATATCCAGGCCGCGGTGTTGGAGAGTTGGGTAATGAGGCCCCGCTCGTCGGGCAGTAGACCCGGCCAGGACAGGACGTAGAACAGAGCCAGGATGGAGTATGAGACGAAGGCCATGCCTATCCAGTAGGGGGCCGGCTCGCGCAGCACCTGATACCGGCCGAAGGCGATGAAGGCGATGCTAGCGGCCGCCAGCGCGAGGAAGCTGTGAATCATCGGAACGTACCAGGTTAGGACGGCCACGAAATCCCCGCGACCCCAGAGGAGGGCGAGGATGACATGGAGCGCCGCCAGGCCAAGGGCGACGCCGATGATCCATCTGAGCCGATTGCTGGGTTGTCCGCGTCCGCCGGTCCTCACTGTCAAATCCAATCGCTGCTGGTGATATCTATAGAGCTACATGCTAAGGGCTACAATCGTAGTTAGTGCTCGCATAGAAACAGATAAACAGCTAGCATCATCCTCTATCTTGCAGAATCCAGCAAGTGATGTTGCGTTTGAGCACCGGATTTGCCGACTAATGGTCCGCGTGGGAGGGGCTTGACCCTCACGTAACGTTATGGTTTAAGGTGTGGCGGGAGGTGAGGGAATGGCCTACACGGTGAAGGCGGTGGCGGATGTGGCAGGGGTCAGCGTGCGCACTCTGCATCACTACGACCAGATCGGGCTGCTGAAGCCGGCCTCGGTGAGTGCTGCAGGGTACCGACTGTATGTGGAGGGCGACCTGGAGCGGCTGCAGCAGATCATGTTCTTCCGGGAGTTGGGCTTCGGTCTCCAGGAGATCAGATCGATCCTGGACAGTCCGGGCTTCAACCGGAGGGAGGCGTTGGTATCCCACCGGCGGTTGCTGGAGGAGAAGTGCCGGCGGTTGGAGCGGCTAATCCGGTCGGTGGACGAGACGATCGAGGCTATGGGAAGGAGAGAACCGATGGACGAAGAGGCGATGTTCGAGGGGTTCGACGAGTCGAAGATGGAGGAGTATAGGGAGGAGGCCCGGCGGAGGTGGGGCAGCGAGAATGTGGACGAGTCGTACCGCCGCGTCTCGAAGTACAGCAAGGAGGACTGGGCGGCGATCCAGGCCGAGAGTAGAGAGATCAATGAGGGGTTGGCGGCTCGGATAGATCGGGATCCACTGGATCCGGAGGTGCAGGCGCTCGTGGAGCGGTGGCACAAGCTGATCAACGATCGGTACTATGCCTGCGCGGTCGAGGTCTTCCGGGGGCTTGGGGATCTGTACGTGGATGACAGCCGGTTCACGGCCTTCTATGATAGGATCAAGCCTGGTCTCGCTCGCTTCATGAGGGCGGCGATGCACGCCTACTGCGACAGGCTGGAGGCAGGCGAGTAGGGGGAGGGAGGCCGCGTGGATCGCGGCCTCCGTCTCGCCAACTCTTCGGGTGTGCTGTATGCTTACCGTAGACTGGGATCTGCTGGAGGGAAGAGCAGTGAAGGTCAGCTACGATCCTCGTACGGATACCCTGACTGTGGTTTTCAAGGATGATGTCCCCATCGTTGAGAGCGACGAGGACAAACCTGGAGTAATACTGGACTACGATGACCAGGGTGATCTGGTCTCGCTAGAGGTGCTGGATGCCTCTCGACGAGTCACGGATACAGACAGGATTGAGTTCGAGAGAGTGGCCTGAGTTCGTTATTGAGTGCTGGGCGTGAACTCCAGGTAGAGTTGCCTGCGGCGGGGACCGTCGAACTCGCAGAAGAGCAGGTCCTGCCAGGTTCCCAGGGCCAGGTTGCCGTCCCGCACGATCACGGCCTGGGAGAGGCCGACGAGGGTTGCCTTGACGTGGGCCGCGGAGTTGCCCTCACCGTGGCGGTAGTTGGGGTCGCGGGTGGGGACCTGACGCTCCAGGGCGTACAGCAGGTCCGTCATCACGTCGGGGTCGGCGTTCTCGTTGATGCTCACGGCAGCCGTAGTGTGGGGCACGAACAGGGTGAGGACGCCGTTATGCCACCCGGCCTCCTGCACCGTCCTGGCGATGAGCCGGGTTATGCGTAGCATCTCCTGCCGGGCGTTGGTCTGTAGCTCAAGTGTAATCACGGCAACACCTCCATTGGGCTAGCACCGCTCTCCCTGGCGGTACCCCGGGGTGAGCGTGTGCTAGGCCAGTATAGCGAGTTGTGGGGTTTGTGAGCGCTCTGGTAAGATGGCCGTAACTGTGGACCTGCAGGTGAGGCGCTGGAAGCGGGTTCGGAAGGGGGTACGTGCGTATGAGGACGGAGCAGGTTGGCGGCGAGGACCGTGGTGACGTTCTTCTCTACGCTCTAAGCACCTGCGGGTGGTGCAGGAAGACCAAGGCGCTCCTGAAGGAGTTGGGGGTGCAGTATCGCTACGTGGACGTGGACCTGGTGCCGGCTGGGGAGGTCGAAGGTGTTCAGAGGGAGGTGGCTCGCTGGAACCCGGCTCGAACCTTCCCCACCCTGGTGATCAAGGGCGAGCGATGCATCGTTGGTTACCAGCCGGAGGAGATCAGGGAGGCGCTGGGGCGATGAGCGAAGAGCCGACTCCCGAACTGGTCGAAGCCCTCTACCAGAAGCTGAAGAGGGAGGCGGAGTCCGGTGGCTACCATCTCCACCCGGACGTGGAGTTCACGAAGGAGCTGGTGAAGGGGCTGATCGTCAACGATCGCCGCTACGGCTACCCCTCCTGCCCCTGCCGTTTGGGGTCCGGCGTGAAGGCCCAGGATCTGGACATCATCTGCCCCTGCGATTATCGCGATCCCGACCTGCACGACTACGATGCCTGCTACTGCGCCCTCTATGTGTCCAGAGCGGTGCTGGAGGGGGAGAAGGAGGCTGAGCCCATCCCCGAGCGCCGGCCCCCTCTGGAGGAGCGGCAGAAGGCGACCGAGGCGCCTCAGAGTGCGGCGGCCAGCTTCGCATCTCTGCCCTACCCAGTCTGGCGCTGCCGGGTCTGCGGCTATCTCTGCGCCCGCGACAATCCCCCTGAGGTGTGCCCCGTCTGCAAGGCCAAGAGGGAGCGGTTCGAGAGGTTCCTGTAGGCTAGCGCCCCACTTCCATCTGCCACAGCCTCACCAAGCGGTCCTTGATGTCCGTGGCCCAGGCGCGGTCGTACTCCACCAGCCTCACCTTCTCCAGGGTGGGCGCTCCAGCCACTGGCGCTACATCCTTGAGCACCGAGAGCCGGTTTGATTGCGTGGCGTTGATCACGGCCGCCTCTCTAGATAGCACCCAGTCCACGAAGGCCCTGGCCGCAATGGGGTTTGGGCCACCTTTGACGATGCTGACAGCCCCGACCTCGCAGGCGGTTTCCGGCGGCACAACGAACTCCACAGGGCTTCCCGCCCTGGCGGCCGTCAGGATGTCGTGGCCCCAGTTCAGCCCCAGCAGGAATTTCCCCTGCCCGACCAGGTCGATCGTCTTGGGCGAGATGTCGGTGTACTGACCCACCTGGGTGTGCAACCGCTTCATGTAGCTCAGCGCCGCGGCCTCGTCCCGCTTGAAACGGAAGAGCTGGCTGGCGAGGAAGATGTACCCTCCGCCCGTCTTGGACGGGTCGGGCATGGCCACCTCGCGCTCCAGCGCAGGGTCCAGCAGGTCATCCCAGGAGGCCGGTACACTCTTGCCGGATCGCTCCTGCGACCAGCGCTCCCTGTTGACCATCAACCCAAAGATCCCAAGGTACCAGCCGGTCCACCGGCCCTGGGGGTCTTTGAAGCTGGAGGTGATGGGGGCCGCACCCGGGGATAGGTAGCTCTCCAGGAGGCCCTCCCAGGCCAGCGGTTCGTGGAATTCGCTGGAGCCACCCAGGAAGACGTCGGCCTTGGGGGCGGCCCTCTCGGCTTGGATCCGTGCCTGGAGGTCTCCGGAGGCCGCGAGGGTATAGAACTCAACCTGGACGGCCGGATGGGCTTTGTTGAAGGCTCGCTCGAAGGCGATGTTGGTGGCCTCGTTCAGGGCGGAGTAGACCACCAGCTTCCCGGCTGGGGCGGGCGTGGACAAGGCCGCAGGGGGTGCGGAGGCTGATGCGCCCGATGGGGGCACGGCGGGGCCCGCGCAGCTCATGACGAGCCCGGTGATGTACGCTAGCAAGACCACGGCCGAACCGAGTTTCAGGGCAAACAGGGCAGGGCACCTCTCTCAATCTCGAACATGGGGATCGTAGCGGATGGCCAGCGAGGCGTCAATTGAGCCGTTTTCCTGGCCCCGGTTCTGCGCTACCCTGTGCCGTTGGCATGGTTAGTGATGGAGATACAGTTCCCTTGGGCCTCGTGCCCGCCGTTCGTTGGCCCCGCCCCTGCCGGAGGGAATATGGAGAGAGCGCGGCACAGGAAGAGGTCACGGCTGTTGGCGGAGCTGGTCCAGCTTCGCCGGCAGATTGCGAGGGTGGTTGCCAAAGATGCTGAGTGCCGGCGACGCGCGCGGGAGCTGCGGATCGCCACCGAGCGGCTGCGAGTCTTTGTCAGGCTGGTGGAGAGTTCGCCCGACCTGATCTCCGTCGTGGATCGTGACCTCGTCTACTGGATGGTCAATCCCACTTACACTCGTATGCACGGCAAGTCACGGGAAGGCATCGAGGGTCATCCCGTGGCCCAGATACACCTGCCGCAGGAGTACGAGAGCCTCATTCGGCCAAGCCTGGAGCGCTGCTTTGCCGGCGAAACGGTGCAGTATGAGGGCTGGATTACCTACGCGGTCGCCGGCATGCGCTACGTTGACGTCCACTACTACCCGCTCATCGAAGGTGGACGGGTGGAGTACGCGGTGGTGCTGATCCATGACATAACAGAGATGAAGCGGGGAGAGGAGGCTCTTCGGGCCAGCGAGGAGAGGTACCGTGCACTCGTGGAAACTACCAGCGACTGGGTCTGGGAGACCGATGAAAACGGTGTCTACAGCTACGTCAGCCCGAGGGTTCGAGATCTACTCGGCTATTCTCCAGAGGAGGTCCTTGGCAAGACGCCCTTTGACCTGATGCCGCCGGAGGAGGCGAGGCGTGTCTCGCGAATCTTTGGCGAGACCGTAGCCCAAAGGCAGCCGATCAAGTCGCTGGTGAACACGAATCTGGCGAAGGACGGTCGCCCTGTTGTGCTGGAGACCAGCGGGGTGCCGTTCTTCGATGCCGAGGGCAGGCTGCGGGGATACAGGGGGGTAGACCGCGACATTACCGAATGGAAGGAGGCAGAGAGCTTCAGGGAGGAGTACCTATCCCTGGTCTCTCACGACCTTCGAGCCCCCCTCACGGCGATAATGGGCCAGGCTGGGTGGCTGGAACGGACGCTGGAGGCTCAGGGAAACCAGCGCGAGGCAGCAAGTGCACAGGCCATCGTGAAGGGGGCCAAGCGGATGAACACCATGATCCAGGAGTTGATGGAGTCCGCCCGGCTGGAGACGGGGCGCATGGAGATACGGAAGCGTCCGACGGATCTGCTGGGGCTGATTCGGGACCTGCTGGACAGGGTGGGTACCCTGGAGGACCGCTCCCGTCTCAGACTGGAAGCCGCAGAAGCCCTGCCCGAGGTGCCGCTGGACCCCGATCGGATCGAGCGGGCCCTGGTCAATCTCTTGACCAACGCTCTCAAGTACTCGCCTCCCGACAAGCAGGTGGTTGTGCGGGTGGGGCGGTTGCCGGACATGGCGCTGGTTTCCGTGATCGACCAGGGGCCGGGCATCCCTCCTGAAGAGCTGCCTCATCTGTTCCAGCGTTTCTACCGAGCGAAGGTTGGCCAGCAGACCGAGGGGTTGGGGCTGGGGCTCTACATAACGAGGCTGATCGTCGAGGCCCACGATGGGCGGATCTGGGTGGAGAGCGAGGTGGGCAAGGGCTCTACCTTTAGCTTCGCGCTGCCGTTGGAGTAGGGCGGCAGAAGATGGGCATGCGCGTTTCAGAGGTTGACAGGGGCTTGATGCCCATCGCATACTTCGGCTACACCGATTCCCCCTAAGAGCCTGTCCGATAACCCACGGAAAGCCGCTAACTGCCAGATTTCAGGCAGTTAGCGGATAGGCTCTAAGTCGTTAGAGAGAGGACTATAGCCTTGAGCTACCGATTCGCGGATAGGCTGGCCAATCCCCACCGGTCGTTTGTGAAGGAGATCCTCGCCGTCACCGAGACGCCGGACGTCATATCCTTTGCGGGGGGGATTCCCAATCCCAGGCTGTTCCCTACAAAGGAGATCGCCGCTGCCGTGGAGAAGGTGCTGGGCCAGGACGGCCAGAGCCTCCTCCAGTACTCCACGACCCAGGGCTATCTACCCCTGAGGGAGTACATCGCCGATAGGTACCGCCGAAAGAACGGACTCAAGGTCAGCGCCGATGAGATCATCATCACCAACGGCTCGCAGCAGGGGATGGATCTGGCGGCGAAGCTGTTCCTGAATAAGGGCGACGGGGTCGTCGTGGAACGGCCCTCCTACCACGTCGCCATCCAGGCATTCGGCATGCTGGAGCCCTCTATCTCGGCTGTTCCGCTGCTTTCCGACGGAGTGGATCCCGAGTTGCTGTCCAGGGCCTGCGGACGGGATGGGGTGCAGCTGTTCTACGCTGTCCCCACCTTCCAGAACCCGTCTGGCCTCACCTATTCATCTCAGCGTCGCCAGGAGGTGGCCCAGATCCTTGCCCGGCACCAGGTGGTGTTGGTGGAGGACGATCCCTACGGCGACCTCCGCTTCCGGGGCGATCGGCAGACGCCCATCTGGGCCGAAGCTGAGAAGGCCATCCTGCTCGGCACCTTCTCCAAGACCGTCGTGCCGGGGCTGAGGATCGGCTGGGCGTGCGCGGACCGGGAGGTCATCGAGCAGATGGTGTACGCCAAGCAGGCTACGGATCTTCACACCAGCATCTTCGACCAGCGGGTGCTGTACCAGTACCTGGTGGACAACGACGTCGAAGCCCATATAGCGGCCCTGGCTCAGGCTTACAAGGGGCAGTGTGACCAGATGCTCGCCTCCCTCCGGGCTCATTGCCCGGCGGCGGTAGGCTACGCGGAGCCGGAGGGCGGGATGTTCCTGTGGTTGTCGCTGCCCAAGGGGCTCTCGGCGATGAGGCTGTTCGACCTGGCGAGCGAGGAGAAGGTGGCGTTCGTGCCGGGGCAGGCGTTCCGCTGCGATGGTGGTGGGGACGATGCCATGCGGCTGAGCTACTCGACGCTGGATGAGGCGGGCATAGAGGAGGGGATCAGGCGGCTGGGGCGGCTGATTGAGAGGGAGTTGGCGGACTAATGCGTCGTTCCTGAAGCAGGGCAGGGGGTCATTTCTTGCCGTCCGGTGGTGGCGGGCAACGTGGTAGGGGATGGGCGACGTCGCGCGTCCATGTCCGGTGGGCGGAAGGGGACGAGCCCCTTCCCTACGCCGCGTCGGGGAATTGCGGAACGACGCAATAGGGCGTGTTGTGGTCAGGTAGTGGTATCGATGAGTGTGGCTGAGGGGTGATAGATGGGTGAGGGCGTGATCCGGGTGTACGGTACGGCCTGGTGCGGCGACTGTAAGCGCACCAAGCGGTTCCTGGGGGAGAATCGCGTTCCATTCGAGTACGTCGACATCGACGAGGACGAACGCGGGGCGCGATTGGTTGAGGAGACCAACCATGGCAATCGCAGCGTGCCGACGCTGGTCTTTCCGGATGGCTCGGTGCTGGTGGAGCCCTCCAACGCCGACCTCGCGGAGAAGCTGGGGCTGCAGACCCGCCCAAGCCGGGCACGGTACGACCTGGTGACGGTGGGAGGCGGCCCCGCCGCCCTCACAGCCGCGATCTATGCCGCGCGGGAGGGGATGGCCGCGCTGGTGGTGGAGAGGAGCGCTCTGGGTGGGCAGGCCGGCCTCACCGAGCGGATAGACAACTTCCCGGGCTTTCCCGACGGCGTGTCGGGCGGCGAGTTCGCGGATCGGCTGGCGGAGCAGTGTCGGCGCCACGGCGTGGAATTGCTCTCGGCGTCGAGGGTATCGGCCATTGGGAGCGAGGGGTGTACCCGTTGGGTCGCGCTCTCGGGAGGCAATAAGGTGGAGGCTGGGGCGATCCTGCTTGCCCCGGGCGGGAGCTACCGCCGTCTCGGCGTGCCCGGCGAGAGGGATTTTGCCGGAGCGGGGGTGCACTACTGCGCGACCTGCGATGGGCCCTTCTACAAAGGAAGGGATGTGCTTGTGGTTGGGGGTGGCAACTCGGCCGTGGAGGAGGCGCTATTCCTCGCCAAGTTCGTGCGCCAGGTTACAGTGGTTACCCGCGGGCCGCGGCTGCGGGCCACGAAGGTCGCCCAGGAGCGGGCCCTTGGCAACCCCAGGATCCAGTTCCGCTTCGAGACTACGGTGGCTGAGTTCCATGGTCACCGCCGCATGGCATCGGTGCTGCTTCGGAACACTCGCACGGGTGATACCGAGGAGGCGTCCCCGGCCGGCGTCTTCGTCCTGATCGGCCAGGAGCCCAACACAGGGTGGCTGAAGGGTCAGGTGGCGTTGGACGAGCGGGGCTTCATCGTTACCGACGGCTCCCTCCAGACCAGTTTAGGGGGGGTGTTTGCCGCGGGCGATGCCCGAGCGGGCAGCACGAAGCAGCTTGTGGTTGCGGCAGGCGAGGGGGCGATGGCCGCGCTGGCGATCCGGCACTACCTGTCTGAGGGGGCGTAGGGCAGGGGTTTATCCCCTGCCGCCCGGCGGTGGTGGGGGATGGGCTGCATCGGGCGTCCACGTGCCCGGCGGAAGGGGACGAGCCCCTTCCCTACGGGGCGAGGGAAAGGCGGGGCCTAGATAAAGCGCAGCTTGAAAAGGGTCCAGAGGGCCGGCATGCCGTCTCGCCAGGCGGAGAGCTTCTTGTCGCCGCGTGGGAGGTAGGAGATGGGCACTTCGTGGATCCTGCAACCGCGCTTCAGCAGCTTCGCCGTGATCTCTGGCTCCATGTCGAACCGGTTGCACCGGATCTCGAGGCTGCGGAACATCTCGGTGGGGATCAGCTTGTAGCAGGTCTCCATATCGTGGAGGCTGCCGCCGTAGAGGATGTTCGTCAGCCAGGTCAGGAACTTGTTGCCGTTCCTAAAGAGCCACTTCTGGCCATCCAGATTGCGAAATCCATATACCACCTGCGCCCCGTCCCGTAGGATGGGGGAGAGCAGCTTGGCGTACTCGTCGGGATCGTACTCCAGATCGGCATCCTGAATGATGGACACATCTCCGGTGGCTTCCCTCAGCGCCGTCCGGACGGCGGCACCCTTGCCCTGGTTGTGGGGGTGGTGGAAGACCCTGAGACCTTCGATCTCCAGTTTGTCCAGGATCTCGCCTGTGCCATCGCTCGAGCAATCGTTGACGACGATGATCTCCTTGGAGACCGGGACGGCCGCCACCCGACGAAGGATCTCCTGGATGGAATCGCGTTCGTTGAAGACCGGCATCAAGACTGAGAGCTTCAGGGTAAGGGCCTCCATGGGAAGCAAGGTCGGGGCATTATATCACGTCTCCACCGGCTGCGTGGATACTGATTCTGGGGACTCTCGATCGACAAATTCCGTTGACCCCCCTTGTACAGCATAGTACAATAGCTACATTGGGCGGTTTGCTGTGGAGCTATACGTGTCTCTTGGTCCGGTCTTCAGGAGTTCAACCGATCTGAAGGAGTGAGGGGTGGACGAGTGTCGGGTGCTGATCGTTGAGGACGAACCGGACAACCAGGCGATCGTGCGGGCTGTCGTCGAGGAGATGGTGGGCTGCTGCGCGGTGGTGGCCGACGACGGCCAGGAAGCTCTCATTCGGATCTCGGAGGAGTTGCCCGGGTTGGTACTGCTGGACCTCATGCTCCCAAAGCTGGACGGCTACGAGGTGGCCCGCAGGCTAAAGGGGGATCCGCGAACACGGAACGTTCCCATCATCGCCATCACAGCCCTGGCTCGGCCAGCCGACAAGGCGAAGGCGCTGGAGGCAGGCTGCGACGACTACGTTGACAAGCCCTTCGATCTCGATGCCCTGGAGCAGAAGATTCGCTCTCGTGTGTGCCTGGAGCCAGGGGGCGACTTGTGACCGAGCAGGAGATCCTGCTGGTTGGTGGGATGGCCTCCGTCGCCGTGGCTATTACGCTGGGGGACCTTCTCTGCTCCCTGTGGCGCCATGTGAGAAGGATGCGTCAACCTGCCCCAGAGTTGGCGTTGGGAGAGGCGGCTTTCGAAGGGCCGCCCTCGGCAGCCCGCAGAGAGGCTCTTCGGCGCCGTCTTGCTGCCATCCAGGCAGCCGATGGCGAGCAGTAGCCACTATGGTTGTGAGGCAGGCAGGCGGAGTGGTTCTCCTGGGAGACCAGGTAGTCCTACGGCTCACCCCTAAGGGCGAGTATCTCTTCCCGAAGGGGCACATCGATCCTGGCGAGACGCTGGAGGAGACCGCCCTCCGAGAGGTTGATGAGGAGACGGGCCTACGGGCCGAGATTGTGGCGAGGCTCGGGGAGGTATTCTTCAGCTACCAGGGTGAGGAGTATCAGGTTACCTTTTTCCTTATGCGGGCCACGGAGCGGCTTCCGGAGTGGGAGGACCATCTGGGGAAGGACGTGGTGGTGATGGCTCGTGAGCGAGTGGCCGCTCATCTCAGCTTTGAGAGCTACCGGCAGATATGGGCTGAGGCTGAGCGGCTTCTGCAATCCGGGCCAAGCGGCTCTTGAGGAAGCCGTCCACCTTCTCCAGATAGGCGTCGAATTGTAGCAGCCTCGCCTCCACATGGCCCGCGCGCGCCACGACCCACAGCTCCTTGGGGTTCCCCGCCGCCTCATACAGAAGATAGGCTTCTGACAGGGGTACGATCCGGTCCTGGGTGCCATGCACGATCAGCAGGGGACGCGGCGAGAGGTCAGGCACCGCGTCCAGCGGCCTCACCTCCTCGGCCCTTACCCCCACCAGCCTCTCACCGAACCAGAGGGCGAATCGGGAGAAGGGTTCACGAGGGAGGTGGCAGAAGGTGCAGAAGCCTGTCTTGAGAGCCTCGTCCAGGGTGGCGAATGCACTATCGGCGACGACGGCCTCGATCTCCGGCAGGCGGCCGGCCGCCATGATAGCCACGGCGCCGCCCATCGAGAAGCCGATTACGCCGATGGGCAGGCCCTCCATCCCGAAGCGCCCCTTCATAAAGCGCACAGCCCCCTCCAGATCCCGGCTCTCCAATCCCCCGCAGGCGGACCATCGCCCCTCGCTTTTGCCATGGCCACGGAAGTCGAACAGCAGGACCTGATGGCCTCGTTCCCGCAATGCCATTGCCAGCGGGAGCATCTCCCTGCGGCCGGTCTTGAATCCGTGGCACAGGATCAGGGCGTCCCTCGCGTCGGCTGCGGGTAGCAGCCATCCGCTTAGGCGCAGTCCGTCGGCGGAGGGGAACGCGACCTGCTCAAAGCTCCCCTTCGGAGGGGCACCTCGCCCGTAGGAGAGGCGACGGCTGGCCATTCTGAGGGCGGCGTAGGCCGACACCCCGAGGAGCGCAACGCCTACTCCAGTGGCAGCTAAGGCTATCGACCGCAGGGCCGATACCCAGGGGATGGGGCCTCGCCGCGCCTTTGGTCCGGGATGGTATGGCGGGTTGGTTGGGTCTTGTGGGACAGTGTCTCCAACGGCCATTGTGGTATCCTAAGCCTCACCAGCCCTTCAGCAAGTTCTAGGCCCTGTTCTTGCTTTGGGTCGGCAGAGTCCTGACGGGGGTTGTCAATGGGTGCACGGTTGGCGGCAGCGGTTGCCGCAGGTCGGTTTGCCACCATACTGAGCCGTAGCCTCGGTGTTGGAGGAGGCACTACTGCGCCGGGGCACCTGGTGAGGATCCTGGACCCAGGGGCCATCTCCAGCATCGCCGCGCGTATCCCCAGGGGGTCCATCGTGGTCACCGGCACCAACGGCAAGACCACCACCACCCGGATGATCTCCATGCTCCTCGGCAAGGCGGGACTGAGGGTGATGCACAACCGCTCGGGGGCCAACCTCATTCCGGGCATCGCCTCTACCCTGGTCAACCATGCCTCACTGTTGGGCTCGCCCAATGGGGACGTCGGGCTGTTCGAGGTTGATGAGGCCGCATTTCCCTATGCCGTGCGCGAGCTGCAGCCGCGCGTCTGCGTCCTCACCAATCTCTTCCGGGACCAGCTGGACCGCTACGGGGAGGTGGACTACCTGGCCAGGATATGGAAGGATAGCCTGGCGCAGCTGCCAGTGACATCGACGGTGCTGCTGAATGCCGACGATCCAAGGATTGCCAGCCTGGGGCCGGACCTGGGCTGTAACGTTCTCTACTACGGTATCGAGGACAGCACGCTGCCGGGCACCACTGGATCCCACGCGGCGGACTCCCGCTTCTGTCTGCGCTGCGGCGCCCCCTTCGAGTATGGGGTGACCTTCTACAGCCACATAGGGCACTACCGATGCCTCTCCTGCGGGCTGGAGCGTCCCACCCCGGACCTGAAGGTGGTAAGGTGCGAGTTGCTGGGGATCGAGGGCAGTAGGGTGGAGGTCTCATCCGCCCTCGGTAACATCCAGTTTACCGTGAAGGTGCCGGGGATATACAACGTGTACAACTCCCTGGCCGCGGCGGGGGTGGGGGTGGCGATGGGGATCGACCCTGTGACCGTGGGGACCGGCATTGGGGAGTTCTCCGCGGCCTTCGGACGGGTTGAGCGGGTCGAGCTTCAGGGCCGAGAGCTGTTCATGGCGCTGGTGAAGAACCCGGTGGGGTTCGACGAGGTGCTGTCCACGATCCTGAGGAGCCCGGGGGAGAAGAACGTGATGATCGTCATCAACGACCTCTTCGCCGATGGGACCGACGTGTCCTGGCTCTGGGATGTGGACTTCGAGCTGCTAGCGGGGCGAGTGCGGTTCGCCGTTGTCTCGGGGCTGCGTGCCGAGGATATGGCCGTGCGGCTCAAGTACGCGGGTGTCGATTCGTCGCTGATCTCGGTGGAGAGCGACATTGCAGCGGCCCTCTCCAGGGCGGTGCAGTACACGCCGGAGGGGGAGACGCTGTATCTGCTTCCCACCTACACCGCGATGCTGGATTTGCGTTCGAAGCTGGTGGAGGCGGGGCACCTGGCTCCCTTCTGGGAGGACTAGGATGAAGCTGACTCTCTGCCACCTGTACCCGGATCTGATGAACATATATGGCGACCGGGGGAACATCCTCTCCCTGGTCCAGCGCAGCCGCTGGAGAGGGATAGAGGTGGAGGTGGTCCCGGTCAACATCGGGACGCCTCTGGACTCCGATGGGTGCGACCTGCTGTTCTTCGGTGGGGGCCAGGACAAGGAGCAGCTGCTGGTGGCCGACGACTTCCGGACGGTGCAGGCCCGGGCTGTCCACCGATACGTGGAGGAGGATGGCGTCCTGCTGAGCATCTGTGGTGGCTACCAGTTGCTGGGCAAGTACTTCCGCACCGGCACCGGTGAGACCATTGACGGCATTGGGCTGTTCGATGCCTGGACGCTGGCGGGGAGCAAGCGTTGCATCGGCAACGCCGTGGTGGAATGCAACTTTGCCGGGGTCAAGCGCACCCTGGTGGGGTTCGAGAACCACAGCGGGAAGACCTACCTCGGCCCTGGCTGCAAGCCGATGGGGAGGAGTCTCCACGGTTTCGGGAACAACGGGGAGGACCGCACCGAGGGGGCGATTTACCGGAACAGCTACGGCTGCTATCTGCACGGCTCCCTGCTCCCCAAGAACCCCTGGTTCGCTGACCACCTGATCCTGACGGCGCTGCGACGCCGGTATGGCGACCGGCAGCAGTTGGCCTCCCTGGACGACGAGCTGGAGAACCGGGCCCACGCGGCCGTCATCGCTCGCATCAAGAAGCTGGGCAAGATCGACAGCGGCGTGGTGTAGGGGGGCCTTCGGCATCCGCATTGTAGCCGCAGGCTTCAGCCTGCGCGTAACGGGTGGTGGAGCAGTCTCTATCCCAACGGGCTACGCGCAACCTAAAGGTTGCGGCTACATTGCTGCGGCCCGGCGCCTATCGAAACCAGGTAGGAAGTAAGCCATGTCCGACGCTGATGTCAACCGAAGGGGACGTAGCCTGGCGCTGGGAGCGGCCATCCTGATGGCGGGCTTCGTCGCCAGCCGCGCCCTCGGGCTGGTGCGGACGATGGTGATCAGCGGCCGGTTCGGGGACAGCGCGGAGTACCAGGCGTACGTTGCCGCTATCCGGATCCCCGACACCCTGTTCCAGGTGCTGGCCGGCGGCGCGGTGGCGGCGGCCTTTATCCCTGTGTTCGCGGGCTACAGCGCGCGTGGGGAGACCGACAACGGGTGGCGGCTGGCCAGCTCGGTGATCACCATAGCTGCCCTGGTCATGACGCCTGTGTCGCTTCTGCTGATGCTGCTGGCTCCACAGTTGATGGCGCTGCTGGCTCCCGGTTGGGACGAGCCCAGACAGCAGTTGGCGGGTAGCCTGGCGCGGATCCTCCTGATCTCGCCGGTGATCTTCGCGATCAGCACCTTCGTGACCAGCATCCTCAACTCCTTCAGCCGTTTCCTGCTGGCGTCACTGGCGCCGGTGGTGTACAACCTCTCGATCATCTTCGGGGCGCTGTTTCTGGCGGAGCCGCTCGGGATCTACGGCCTGGCCATAGGGGCGGCGGCCGGCGCTCTGCTTCACCTGCTCGTGCAGTTGCCAGGGCTATTCCATCTGGGGATGCGATTTCGGCCGATGCTCAACCTCGCCGATGAAGGGGTGAGGGAGGTGGGCCGGCTGATGGTCCCGCGGGCGTTGGCACTGGGGGTGGTGCAGGCATCGTATCTGGTGAACATAACCCTGGCATCAGAGCTGGAGGAGGGCAGCCTGGCCTACCTGGACTATGCATGGTTGTTGATGATGCTGCCGCTGGGTGTCTTCGCAATGGCCATCTCCACGGCGGTGTTCCCGACTATGGCCGCACATGGTGCCCTGGACCGGATGGATGAGCTACGAGAAACCTTCCTGTCCAGCTTGAGGCTGATCCTCTACCTCACCATCCCGTGCAGCGTTGGGTTGCTGCTGCTGGGGGAGCCGATCGTCCGGCTGCTGCTCGAGCGGGGCAGCTTCACGCCTGAGGCCACCAGGGCCACCGCCTACGCCCTGGCCTTCTACGCTCTAGGCCTGGGCGGCCATGCTACGATAGAGATCGTAAACAGGGTATTCTATGCCCTGCACGACACCAAGACGCCGGTGATCGTGGCGGCTGGGGCGTTCCTGCTCAACGTGTCGGCCAGCCTGGTGCTGATGCAGTACCTCTCCTTCGGAGGGCTCGCTCTCGGCAACGCCCTGGCGGGCCTCACAGAGGCGGCCTTCCTAGTGCTACTGTTGGGGCGTCGGGGCCTGGGCATCCAGTTTCGGTCGCTGGTGTTCCCAGTGGTCGTCTTCGGGGTGTGGGCGATCGCCCAGGGGCTGGTGGCCGCGGCGGTAGCGGACTACCTGCGAGTGGTGGTGGACGTTTCCACCCTTCCTGGCCAGATGGCTCAGGTCCTCCTGTCAGTGGGGGCCGGCGCGGCGGTGTACGCGGGGCTGTCCTATGCGATGAGGTCGCGGGAGTTGATGCTGGTGGCCGGGAACCTTCGGGCTAGACTCGGCAGATAGGAGGGGGCTCTAGATGTCAACCAACCTCCCCGAGAGGGTCATCCTCGATGGTCTCGATGGTCTCCTCTGAGTGGCCAGCGCTTCCGGCGGAATGCCCGCATTCCGCCAGAAGCGCTGTGGTTGAGCTCTAGAACAGTCCGAGGGTCTTGCCCTCGTCGTCGATGTCCACGTTCTCGCCGGCCGGTCGGGAAGGCAGGCCGGGCATGGTGCGCATGTCGCCAAGGATCGGGTAGAGGAATCCAGCGCCCACGGAGGCTCGCACGTCCCGGATGGGGACTCTGAAGCCCGTGGGGCGTCCCTTGAGGGCGGGGTCGTGTGACAGCGACAGGTGGGTCTTGGCCATGCAGATCGGCAGCTTGTCGAAGCCCAGCTCGGTGTAGCGCTTGATCTGCCTCTCAGCGGCGGGGAGGTAGTCCACGCCTGCTGCACCGTAGACCTTGGTGGCGATGGCCTCGATCTTCGCTTTGATGGGAATGTCCAACGGGTACAGGAACTGGAAGCTGTTGGGCTTCTCGGCAGCTTTGACCACTGCCTCGGCCAGTTCAGCGCCACCGGGGCCGCCCTTGGCCCAGACGTTGCTGACGTAGGCGCCCTCGGCGCCGGCAGCGAGAGCCTTCTCCTTCACCACCTCGATCTCCCTGTCGGTGTCGGAGGTGAAGCGGTTGACGGCGACCACCACGGGCACGCCGAACAGCTTCATGTTCTCGATCTGCTTCTCGAGGTTGGTTGCGCCCTGGGCGACGGCCTCCAGGTTCTCCTCGGAGAGGCCTGGATCCAACGGCTTGCCGGCGACGACCCTGAACTTGCCGCTGTGCATCTTGAGGGCGCGAATGGAACAGACCATCACGACCGCACTGGGGATCAGGCCGCTGTAGCGGCACTTGATGTCCATGAACTTCTCGGCGCCCATGTCGGCGCCGAAGCCGCTCTCAGTGACAACGTAATCCGCCAGCTTGGCGGCGATCTGATCGGAGATGATGGAGCTGTTGCCGTGGGCGATGTTGGCGAATGGGCCGGCGTGGACGAAGACGGGGGTGTGCTCCAGGGTTTGGAGCAGGTTCGGCTTGATGGCGTCCTTCAGCAGCACCGTCATTGCGCCCGCGCACTTGAGGTCCTCGGCGGTGACCGCTTTGCCCTGCCTGTTCAGGCCGATCACCACCTTGCCGAGCCTCGCCCGGAGGTCCTTGAGGGATGTTGTGAGGGCCAGGATAGCCATCACCTCCGAGGCCACGGTGATGTCGAAGCCGGTCTGCCTGGGATAGCCGTTCTCCTTGCCGCCCAGTCCCACGATGATCTGCCGGATGGCGCGGTCGCTGATGTCCATCACTCTGGGCCAGGTGATGGTGAAGGGGTCGATCCCCAGGGCGTTTCCGTGGTGGATGTGGTTGTCGATGAAGGCTGCGAGCAGGTTGTGGGCGGCGCCCACCGCATGGACATCGCCGGTGAGGTGGAGGTTGAAGTCCTCCATCGGGACCACCTGGGAGTAGCCGCCACCGGCGGCGCCGCCCTTGATGCCGAAGACGGGGCCCAGCGAGGGCTGGCGGATGCAGGTGAACACCTTCTTGCCGATGTAGCCGAGGGATTGGGAAAGGCCGATGGTGGTTACCGTCTTGCCCTCGCCAAGGGGGGTGGGGGTGATGGCGGTCACGTCGATCAGCTTGCCGTTGGGCCTGTCCTTGAGCCTTTCGAGGACGCCTAGGTTGATCTTGGCCTTGTACTTACCGTACAGCTCGATTTCGTCCTCGAGAAGACCAATCCCCTCGGCGATCTCGGCTATCGGTTTCATCTTGGCCGCTTGCGCGATGTCCAGGTCGCTGAGCACAGTTGGAACCTCCCATATTCTTCTACTGTCTGAGGCGTCCAGCCGGTGGACGCCGTAACTCCCCTCCCCGCGGGAGAGGGGAATCGTTTGCCTCACTTTGCCATCGAGTATGCCTGGTCCAGCAGTTGTATGGTGTGGATCACCTGGATCGGCAGGTCGTGCTGCTTGACGCCGGAGGAGAGCTGCATCATGCAGCCCGGGCATCCAGTGGCCAGGAAGTTGGCGCCGGTCTTGGAGACGTTGCCCATCTTTCGCGCCAGCACCTTTTTAGACAGGTCGTAGTGGGTCAGGAAGAAGGATCCGGCGCCACCACAGCACATGTCGGCCTCGACAGCTTCCTTGAACTCCAGCCCCGGTATGCTCTTGAGCAGCTTGCGCGGCTGGGCGCTGACCTTCTGATACCGGACCAGGTGGCAGGGGTCGTGGTAGGTGACCGTGGTCTTCAGGTCGCCTAGCCGATCGTTGAACTCGATCGCGGCGAGGAACTCGCTGACGTCCTTCATCATGGCGGCAACGGCTTTGGCCTTTTCCAGGTACTGTTCGTCGTTGGCGAACAGCTTGGGGTACTCCCTGATCATGGAGCCGCAGGTGGCGCAGTCGCTGACGATGGCGTCCACGTCCATGCCGAAGAGGACATCGATGTTGGTCCTGGCGAGCTTGCGGGCCGACTCCATGTCGCCATAGGCGGTTGGGGGCTTGCCGCAGTCCACGACGTTGGGCACCAGTACCTCGGTGCTGTTGGCATAGAGCACCCGCACGGTGGCCATCGCCAACTCAGGGAACACCAGGTCGGTGCCGCAGCCAATGAAGTAGGCCACACGATACTTGCGGTTGGGGATGGGCCGCATCATGGATGGCAGCAGTTGCCTGGCCGTCTTGGAGCCCAACTTCGGCAGGATATCCTGTGCCCTGTGGGCATCGCTTCCCAGCAGCTTGGTCAGGCCGAGGCTCCTGGCCGCGCCCTGGAGGCCGGTGGCCTGGGCGAACCAGACTGCCTTGCCGCTCGTATCCAGCAGTCCCTTGTTGGGGAGCACGCCACGGAAGACCACCCTCTGCACCCAGGGCATGCCCTTGATCTGTACAAGCTGCTCGATGGCTTTCTCGACGATCTCTGCAGTCGGGACCTGTGGCGGGCAGTGGGTTGTGCACGCGGCGCACCTGAGGCAGGTGCCGAGGGCCTCACGGACGTCGTCCTCCTGCAGCTCTATTCGACCCTCGAGGATGTTCCTAACCAGGGCGACGCGCCCTCGGGAGACCTGCCACTCGAGGCCGGTGGATTTGTAGGTGGGGCAGCCGGCCTGGCAGAAGCCACACCGGTTGCACTTCTCGACCAGAGAAGCCAGTTCCTGCATCGAGTGCTGAGTGCTCGTAGACATCTACAGCCTCCCTCCTGGGGTCCGAGCCGAATTCCAGAGGTTGTCGGGGTCCAACTGGGCCTTGATCCGCTGCATCATGCTGTAGTCGTCTCTGGGGGGCCAGTACTGCAGCTTGTCTGCGATGCCGCCGGATGCCTTCAGGGGGATGGCGAAGCCGCCGCAGTCGGCGGCGAGCCGCTGCAACTGCTCAGAGGCTGAGACCAATTTCTCGGTCTCGCCCTGCGCGGCGGTGATGAGGCCGTAGACGATGCCGTTGCCGGCATGGGCGGCGAGGGCGACCTCGAGCCCCTGCTTCTCGCGCAGGGCCGCTAGGCCGCTCGTGAAGTCCAGGACTCGTCTGATGAGGACGGAGCCCTTTACCAAGAGGGCGGGCTGTTCTTTCGATGGGCCGGAGAGCACCTGTTTGCGCCGCAGCCACAGCCGTGATTCCCCATCTCCCTCCAGGATCGCAACTTCCCTTGCCTCGCGCTTCTCTGCCAGCTCCAGCAGCTCCTTCTTTTGCCGGTCCACCGCTTCCACGGCTCCTTCAACCTGGACGGCCAGCAGGTAATCGCCCTGCTTCATGCCAAGGGCCTGCTCGGCCTCGCCAGGGAGGGCACCGTAGCTCAGCAACTCGGCGGTGGAGGGTCTCATGAAGGAGGCCAGGATGTCCGAGACCGCGCCACAGCCGTTGGGCAATGCGCTGAACAGCATCGTCACCGTGGCCTTCGCTTCGGGAAGGGGCAGCAGCCGGAATGTGGCCTCGGTGATCAGCCCCAGGGTTCCCCAGGAGCCGATGTACAGCTTCTTAATGTCGTAGCCGGCCACGTCTTTGACCGTCTTGCCGCCCGCCTTGAGGGTCTGGCCGAAGGGGGTGACCACGCGCAGTCCCAGCACCATGTCCCGTGCCGAGCGGTAGAGCAGACGATTGGGGCCGCTGCTGTTGGTGGCCAGCATCCCACCGATGGTGGATCGCGCGGAGTCCGCGGGGTCCAGGGGCAGGAACAGCCTGGACTTGGCCAGCTCCCGCTGGAGCCTGTCCAGCACCATACCGGCGCCCACCGCCACCGTTAGGTTAGCGGCGTCAAGCTCCAGGTCGACCAGCTTGCTGGTGCCGAGGATGACGCCATCCCTGGGCTGGACCGGCTCGATATCCTGCTTGGTGCCGCCGCCCCAGACGACGAGCGGCAGCTTGTCAGCGGTGGCGGCCTTGACTACCTCGGCCGCCTGCGCCTCGCTGGAGGGGAGGGCCACCGCCACCGGCTGTTCGCCCTGGGCGGAGAAGAGGGCGGCCTTCTCACCTGAGAGCAGGCTGTCTTGCCCGACGATCGCCGCGAGGCGAGCCCGGGTTGCCTCTGAGTCCTGAGCTGACAGCGCCATAGCTACACCCCCATTCCCGCGGCCGCCTGCTGGTTGGGCAGGAGCTTGTTGGGATTCAACATGCCGTTTGGATCGAAGGTCTTCTTGACCAGCGCGAAGGTCGCCAGTTCGTCTGGGCCGAACTGGAGGGCCATGGAGTCCTGCTTCTCCACGCCGATGCCGTGCTCGCCCGTTAGGGTGCCGCCGACCTCGAGGCAGAGTTTCAGGATCTCCTTGCCGGCCTTGTGGACGCGCTCGACCTCTTCTCTGTCCTTCGGATTGTACATGATCAGTGGGTGGAGGTTGCCGTCGCCGGCATGGGCCACGGTGCCCACCTTGACTCCCCATTTGTCGGCGATCTGGACCACCCTTACCATGGTTTCGGAGAGCCGCGTCCTGGGGACCGCGCCGTCCTGGACGGAGTACATGGGGGCCACCCGCGCCACCGCGCCGAAGGCGCCGCGCCGGCCCGCCCACAGGTTGTTTCGCTCGGCGTCGCTCTGGGCGACCTTGACCTCGCGGACGTGGTTCCGCCTGCAGATCTCGACGATCTGCTCGGCTTGCCGCTCCTGTCCGTCCCTCAGACCGTCCAGCTCGATGATCAGGATGCCCTCAGCATCGAGGGGGAAGCCCGAGTGGTAGCTAGTCTCAACGGCCCAGGTGATCGTCTTGTCCATGATCTCGAGTGTGGCCGGGATGATCCCCTCGGCGATGATGTCGGAGACGGCGTTGCTGGAGTCCTCCAGGGTGTCGAAGATGGCAAGCATGGTCTTGATCGACTCGGGCGAGCGCATCAGCCGCAGCGTCATGGAGGTTACCGCCCCCAGCGTCCCCTCGGAGGCCACCATCAAGCCTGTGAGGTCGTAGCCGGGGTTGTCCTCCACCTTCCCACCGGTGTGGATCACCTGTCCATCGGCCAGAACCACCTCCAAGCCGTAAACGTGGTTGGTGGTGACGCCGTACTTCAAGCAGTGAGGGCCACCCGAGTTCTCGCCGACGTTGCCGCCGAGGGTCGAGACTTTCTGGCTGGCGGGGTCGGGGGCGTACAGGTATCCCAGCGGCGCCAGGGTGTTCTGAAGCTCCAGGTTGATGATCCCCGGCTCGACCACCGCTCGCTCGTTGGCCGTGTCGATTCGCGGGGGGCCGGTCATGCGGCTGCAGCCCAGGACGATGCCCCCCTTGACAGGGAGGGTTCCGCCGGAGACGTTGGTCCCGGCGCCTCTTGGCACCACGACTCGTCCCTCTCTCGCCGCGAGCTTCATCACGGCCGACGCCTCGGCGGCGTTGGCGGGAAACAGCACCACCTCGGGCTCGAAGGCCTCTGGCGTCGAGTCGTACTCGTAGACCAGGACATCTCGGCGAGAGGAGAAGACATCCTCCGTGCCGACGATCTTGGACAGTTCCTCGATCAACTCCTGCCTGTTCATGTCCGGCCTCCCTTGAAGGCTGTCAGCGATCAGCTGTCAGCTTTCGGCTATCTACTGTGGGATCTGCCCCTGGGTCCCCACAATTGTCGTCTTATTGATGGGTGGTCGGCAAGTGTGCATTGGGTTGGGCCCGCCAATGTGCTTCCTTTGAGGAATGGCTGACAGCTGACAGCTGATTGCCCGTGCTAGGCAACGGAGCGTCGGGGCTGCCCACGGGCAGCCCCGACGCTCCGTTGCGTGCCTCCCGCGAGACTGAACTACTACTCGCTGGCCTTGACTCGGCGCTGAAGCTGGTCCCACTTGAAGTCGACTTCCGCCTGGAAGTCGGCCATGAGGGCCTCATTGCCCGGCCTGAACAGATGGCTGAAGCGGCCCTGCGGCTTGAGGAAGTCCGTCAGGGGCTTCGTCTCCCGCGGGGTGTAGGTCATCTTCCACTTGCCGTCGACGACCTCGAAGAGCGGCCAGTAGTTGCTCTGGACGGCCAACCGGCCCAGCTCCACTGTGTCGTGGGTCTCGGCGCGCCAACCGCGCCAGCAGGGGCCGTAGACAGTGATGAAGGCGGGTCCGTCGGTCTCGAGGGCCTTCTGGACCTTGGTCATGTAGTCGCGCCAGTAGCCGACGCTAGCCTGGGCGACGTAGGGGATGTCGTGAGCGGCTATGATGGAGACCAGGTCCTTGCGCCGCTGCTGCTTGCCCTGGTAGGCATCGCCGACGTAGGAGGTGGTGGTCCAGGCGTACTTAGGCGTGGCGCCTGAGCGCTGGATACCGGTGTTCATGTAGGCGTTGTTGTCGTAGCAGATGTAGAGGCAGTTGTGACCGCGCTCCATCATGCCTGACAACGACTGCAAGCCGATGTCATAGGTGCCGCCGTCACCGCCCATGGCGATGAACTTGAAGTCCTTGTCCATCTTGCCCTTGCGCTTGAGGGCCTTGTAGGTGGCCTCGATGCCGCCGATGATGGCGCCCGCGTTCTCGAAGGCGTTGTGGTACCACGACACCTTCCAGGAGCTGTAGGGATAGACGGCGCTGGAGATCTCGACGCAGCAGGTGGCGCTGCTCATCGCCACGTTGTAGTCAGCGGCGGCCAGCATCGTCCACTTGGCGACGAGGGCGGGGCCGCAGCCGGTGCACAGCCTATGGCCGGCCGTGAACTTGATGTCCTTCTGGACCAGCTCTTTCAGATTTATAGCCATCGTTAATCTCTCCTATTCCCGCACGCCGAGGTAGCTGAGCCTGGGGCCGACAGGTCCGCCGGAGGCGATCTCCTGCAGCCGCTTCACGACGGTGACGAAGTGAGGGGATGAGGTATCGCGGCCGCCGAGGCCGGAAACGTAGTTGACCATCTTGGGTCGCTTGTCGAGATCGTACATCGCGGCGCTCAGGTCCGAGAACATCGGTGCGGCGGGGGCGCCGGGGGCGGACGCCTTCTCGACGACGGCCACGGCCTTGCAGTTCTTCACGAGGTTGACAATCTGCTCGCCAGGGAATGGGCGGAACACCCTGGGCCGGACCACACCGACCTTGACGCCCTGCTTCCGCATGTTCATCGCGGTGTGCTGGGCGGTGCCGCCGATCCCGCTGAGGGCGACGATGGCGACCTCAGCGTCATCCATGCCGTAGCTCTCGACGACGTTTTGCTGCCGGCCGCTCAGCTTGGAGTACTCGGCGAAGACCGACTCCATGACCTTGAGGGAGCCCTCGAGTGCCCTGGTCATGTTGAGCTTGTGCTCGAAGAAGACCGGGGGCAGGGCCAGGGCGCCGATGCTGATCGGGTTGTCGGTGTCAAGCATGTTGATCTGGGGCTTGAACTCACCGACGAACTTCTGGACCTCGGCGTCGGACAGCATTGCCACCCGCTCCATGTCGTGGGAGACGTTGAAGCCGTCGAAGCAGATCATCACGGGCAGGCTGACCGCGTGGTTCTCGCCGATGCGGACGGCCATGATGGTGCTGTCGTACACTTCCTGGGCGTCGGCGCAGAACAGCTGGATCCAGGAGGCGTCGCGGGAAGCCATGGAGTCAGAATGGTCGCCGTGGATGTTGATGGGGGCGCTCAGGGTCCGGTTGACCATAGGCATGATGATGGGCAGCCGGTTGCCCGCGGCGATGAACAGCACCTCGTGCATCAGAGCGAGGCCCTGGGAGGAGGTGCAGGTCATCACGCGGCCGCCGGCGGCTGAGCCGCCGCAGCAGGCGGATAGGGCGCTGTGCTCGCTCTCGACGGCCACGAACTCGGTCTGGACCTCGCCGTTGGCCACGTACTCGGCGAATCGCTCCACGATCTCGGTCTGCGGGGTGATGGGGTAAGCCGCGACCTGGTCGGGATTGACCTGGGCCATGGCGTCGGCGGCTGCCCCGTCGCCGGTGAGACCAACTACCTTTCTTTCGCTAGCAATCATTGCTCGTTCTCCTTACAGTGTCGACTTGGCGAAGGTCTCGCTGGGCTGGTAGAAGCCGCCCTGCGCCATGGACATGGCCCTCTTCGCGGGCTTGGTGGGGCACTCGGCGGAGCAGATGCCGCAGCCCTTGCAGTGGCTGGCATCGATACCCACGACCTTGCTGTCCTCGATCAGGATGGAGTTGTCTGGGCAGTGCAGCCAGCAGATGTAGCAGTTGGTGCAGTTCTCGGCCACGAAGATCGGCCGCTGGGTCCGCCAGCTGCCGGTCTCGTAGGTCTGCGAGTTGCCGTTGCTCGGGATGACGCCACCCAGGGGCACCTCGTTGACGGACGGCAACTGGTTGTGGAGCATATCCTGGATCTTGGTCATTATCCCTTAACCTCCTCGTAGGCCCTCGCCAGAGCCTTGACGTTGCCGTCCACCACAGATTTCTTGAACTTGGTCCCGAACATACTGATCAGCTCGCCCTTCACGGCTTCGAAGTTGATCAGCCCGGTGACCTTCACCAGCGCGCCGACCATGGCGGTGTTGGTGATGGGCCGGCCGACTTCCTCGGTCGCGATCTTGGTGGCATCGACGGTGTATACCTTGTAGTTGCCCGGCTTCAGATGCTTCTGCACCTCAGCAATGGGCTGATCGGAGTTGATAATCAACGGGCCACCGGGCGCGATGCCGGCGGTCACGTCCACCACTTCGAGCAGGGTGGGATCCAGCACCACGACGGCGTCGGGGTTGGTGACCTGCTCGTGGGTGTAGATCCGCTCGTCGCTCAGGCGGGTGAACGCCTGGATCGGGGCGCCCATGCGCTCCGTGCCGAACTCAGGGAAGCCCTGGAAGTGCTTGTTCTCGCGGCTTGCCGACGCCGAGAGGAACCGGGACGCCGTTACAGCGCCCTGGCCGCCGCGTGCGTGCCAGCGGACTTCGTAGAGATCTCCAGCCATACTTTCTACTGCCTCCTCACTATTAGCTATCCGCTTTCAGCTTTCAGCAATTAGCAATCAGCTTTCAGCAATCGACCATCAGCCGTCAATTGCAGGCCAGCGGCTGAGAGCTGATTGCTCCTAACCCAGTTTGTCTCCGACCTTAAGACCGGAGGCGGCGATGAACTCGGGTGATTTCAACTTGGCCCCACCCTGGGGCTGGACCCGCTTCACGAAGATGCTGCCACCCACTCCCGCCACCAGGAAACCGCCTTCGGCGACCTCCAGGACGGTACCGGGAGCCTTCATGCCTCCGTCGGTCCTTCTCTTCTCACAGTCAAGGATCTTGAGCGGTTCACCCCTGAAGATGGTGGCGGCGCCAGGGGAGGGGTTGCAGCCGCGAATGACATTGTAAACAACATCTATGGGGTAGCTCCAGTCCAGCTGCATCCTCTTGCAGAGCGGCTCGTACTCGCCCTGTGAGAGGTCCTGGGAAACCCTGGGAGCCCTGCCCTCCTTGACCAGCTTGACCGACTCGACCATGCCCTCCACCCCCAGGGGGAACAGCTTGTCGAAGTAGACCGTGCCCAGGGTGTCATTCGGCCCGATGACGACCGTCTTCTGCATCAGGATCGGCCCCGTGTCCAGCCCATCGTCCGGCCAGAAGATGGTGAAGCCGGTCTCCGTCTCACCGTTAATTATCGCCCAGTTGATGGCGCTGCCGCCTCTATGACGCGGCAGGATGGATGGATGGTACTGGATGGTCCCCTGCTTTGGGTAGTTGATCATGGTCATGGGTACTATGTCGGTAACGAAGGCCATGACGTTCAGTTCGGGGTCGAAGGTCTTGTACTCATCAAAGACCTCAGGATTGCGCATCCGGGCCGGCTTCCTCACCGGAATGCCGCTTTTCTCGGCCAGGTCCCCAAGGGGGTCTTTCCTGCCGTTGGGGGCATCCGGTGGACAGTAGACCACCGCCACCTGCTCGCCCGCGTTGAGAAGGGCTTCCAACGTTTTCTCGCCAAAGGCCGCCTGCCCGATCAATGCGATCCTCACGCTCCACCTCCTCCCAATTTCGAGTGATGATTGATGAGAAATGAGTGTTGCATTCTGCAACCGAGTGCGGCGGAGAGCCGTGCGCACGCTTCCCACAGCAGGGGAATCAGCAGATCCACCCTTTCTCGGGTGATGCGGATCCAAGGGCCCGAGATGCTGATGGCCGCGACCACCCTGTCGGTGGAATCGCGTACAGGTGCCGCGACGCAGCTCACCCCCTCCTCCTGCTCGCCGTAGTCGGTAGCGTACCCTCTCCGGCGGACCTCCTCCAACTCCGCGAGCAGCAGCTGTTTGTCCACGATGGTGCGGCTGGCAAAGGGGGTCAGTTGGTAGGAGAGTAGCAGTGCCTGGAGGTCCTTATCAGGCAGGTGGGCCAACAGGACCTTGCCGGAGGCGGTGCTGTGCAGTGGGGCTTGAGCGCCCACCTGGACGAACATCCTGAGCATCCACTCTGGGCAGGATGCTTGCTCCAGGTACACCAGGTGCTGTCCATCCAGCACCGCCAGGTTGGAGGTCTCGCCGCTCTTCTGCATCAAATCTCGCAGGATGGGCTGGGCCTCCATTCGCACGTCCAGGTGGTCTTTCACGGCCCTGGCCACATCCAGCGCCTTCAGGCCCAGGAGGTATCTTCCGGTCTCCTGGTTCTGGCGGACGTATCCTCGGGCAATGAGCGTGGAGAGCAGGCGGTGGACGGTGCTGGCGTGCAACCCAACTTGAACGCTCAACTGCGCGATCCCTGCCTCGCCCCTGTCGGCGAGGGCCTCCAGGATATCGAGAGTGCGCTCCACGGACTGGACGGTCGTCTTGGTGGAGGTGGCATCATCGGAGATTTTGCTACGAGAAGTGTTTGTCACCTGACAACCCCGTCGGCAGCTTAGGCACCTGTGTGTGCGTAGAGCAGAGGAGAATACTTCCAGATGGTGAAACTAATTTCCGCGATACAATATAGGACGGGGGGCGATTCCTTGTCAAGCCTTGTTTTTTCGAGCGCGACCGTGCTATTATTTGGGTCTCAATCGAACAGGTTGTCTGCTAGGGGAGCGTACTTGCTGAGAGGTGGCCGTGCCACCGACCCTCGGAACCTGACCTGGTTAGTACCAGCGTAGGGAAGCGGAGTGCAAGCGGCGGAGGTTCTTGAGCGGCCGCTCCCCACATGGGGAGCGGCCGCTTCGTTGTGCGGGAGCAGGTGCGCCGGTAGGCTAAGCCCGCGAGCACGGTTGTGGATGTCGCCGCGATACAGGCGGCCATGGGGCCCGCGCCGCCACCTGATGAGGGCATATGCGAAGAGATGCCTTACAGCCTCCCATTCTCTGCCTTGTGACCGACCGGAACGCCACCGCCGGTCGTTCCCTGGAGCAGTCCGTCCTCGAGGCCGTCAGATCGGGGGTGAAGCTGGTCCAGCTTCGAGAGAAGGGGCTATCCGCCCGGGAGCTGTACAACCTGGGTTGCTCCCTCCGGGACCCCGTCCGAGAAGCCGGCGCCGCACTGGTGGTGAACGATAGGGTGGACGTGGCCCTCGCCCTGGGGGTCGACGGTGTCCACCTGGGCGGAGGGAGCCTCCCTGTGAGAGAGGCTCGGGCGTTGGTCGGTGGCGAGAAGCTGGTGGGGGTGTCGGTTCACTCCCTGGAGGAGGCCCTCCAGGCTGAGGCCGATGGCGCCGACTACCTTGGGCTGGGCACGATCTTCGAGACGCGCTCTCATCCAGGGCGGCCGCCTGCCGGGCTTGAGTTGATTTCCCGGGTCATTCGGGCGGTCCGGATTCCCGTAGTTGCCATCGGTGGCATCAATCGCCGTAATGCCCGGTTGGTGATGGAGGCTGGAGCGCAGGGCGTGGCCGTCATCACCGCGATACTGTCCGCGGACGACGTGAGTGACGCGACTCGCAGCCTCTGGGAAGAGATGTAGGTAAGGAGACGAAGATGGACGATAAGCTGGTGATCGCAGGCAAGGAGTTCCGGTGCAGGCTTTTCCTGGGCACCGGCAAGTATCGCAACTACGAGGAGATGAACGCCGCGTTCGAGGCCGCCGGGGCTGAGATCATCACCGTAGCGCTGCGGCGGCTGGATCTGAGCGACCCGAGCAAGAAGTCGCTGCTGGACGAGATCGATTGGAGCAGATATACCATCCTGCCCAACACCGCGGGCTGCCGCACCGCGGACGAGGCCGTCCGGACGGCGCAGCTTGCCAGGGCGATGGGACTCTCCAACTGGGTGAAGCTGGAGGTGATCCCCGATTCCGTCTACCTGCTGCCCGACCCGATCGGCACACTGGAGGCGGCGAAGCGGTTGGTGGACGAGGGCTTCGTGGTTCTGCCCTATATCAACGACGACCCTGTGCTGGCCAAGCGGCTGGAGGAGGTGGGGTGCGCGACGGTGATGCCGCTGGCCTCTCCCATCGGCTCTGGACAGGGGATGGTCAACTTCGAGCAGGTCAAGATCATCATCGAGCAGGCCAGGGTGCCGGTGGTGGTGGACGCGGGGTTGGGTGCACCCTCCGATGCATCGTTGGCGATGGAGATGGGCGCGAGTGCCTGCCTGGTCAACACGGCGGTGGCGCTGGCGAGGAACCCTGCCATGATGGCGGAGGCCATGCGCATGGGGGTGGATGCCGGGCGGAAGTCCTACCTGGCCGGGCGCATCCCGAAGAAAGCCTATGCCTCTGCCAGCAGCCCCACCGAGGGCGTGGTTCGATAGGGTCAGATGGTGCTAGCGCCCTGGACCCTCTTTTGGTTGGAGGATGGAGACGCATGATACACGAGATCAAGTTGAACGGCAGGGCTGAGAGCGTCGAAGAGGGGTGTAGCATCTCTCAACTGCTGGAGTCCAAGGGTGTCAACTCTGTTCGGGTGGCCGTGGAGCTGAACCGCCGTATCCTCAGGCGTGAGGAGTTCGAGTCCACGAGGCTGGGATCGGGAGACGTTGTCGAGGTGGTGACGTTCGTCGGCGGCGGGTGACGAGGAGACGGAGACGGTCTTGATGCAGTGTGATGTCCTGGTGGCAGGTGGCGGCTTGGCTGGAGTTCGAGCAGCGCTGGCGGCGAGGCGGGCGGGGGCCTCAGTGACCGTGGTGCTCAAGGGGAGGTTGGGAGCTAGCGGCAACTCGGCCAGGGCTGGAGGAGGTTTTAGCGCTGCTCTTCGGCTGGCCGACCCTGATGACAATCCAGGGGTCCACTTTGCCGATACAATGGCTGGGGGCAGCCAGATCAACAATCCAGATCTAGTTCGACTTCTATCCGAGCAGACACCAGCCGCTATCCTCGAGTTGCAGGCTTTGGGGGTTGCCTTCGCCATGGAGGGTGACCGGCTAGCTCAGTACCTCGCCCCGGCCCAGAGCTACAGGCGGAGTGTGCGGACCGCAGGCGGCGGGACTTGCCAGCTGTTCGAGACTCTGGGTTCCGTCGCTCGCCGAGAAGGGGTGCAGGTGGTCGAAGGTGTCATGCTGCTGGACCTCGCTCGGGTTAGCGGCCGGGTAGTGGGGGCTCTTGGATACCTGCCGGAAGGGAACCAATTGGTGGCTTTCCAAGCAAAGGCGGTGGTACTGGCGTGCGGAGGGGCTGGACAGCTCTATCCCCTCACCAGCAATAGTCCGGAACTGACCGCCGACGGCTATGCCATGGCCTACCGGGCCGGTGCTCGACTGGCTGACATGGAGTTTATTCAGTTCAACCCCACTGCTCTGGCATGGCCGTTGGGGATGCGTGGTGAGAGCACCGGAGGCGCCCTTCTGGGACAGGAGGGCGTGCGACTGCTGAACCGTCGCGGCGAACGGTTCATGGAGCGCTATGACCCGGAGCGCAAAGAGCGCAGCACCCGGGCGATCACATCCCAGGCCATATACCGAGAGATCGTCGAGGGGCGCGGCAGCGAGCATGGAGGCGTCTTCCTGGACGCTACCCGTGTGGATCCCACAGCACTGTTGCACATTACCGGGCGTACCGTCGCCCGGCTACGCAGCAATGGCATCGATCCCCTCAGAGATGCAATGGAGGTAGCCCCGGCCGCCCATCACATGATGGGCGGGGTAGTGATCGATGCCCGCTGCGCTACCGACATCCCTGGGCTCTACGCCGCGGGCGAAGTGGCGGCAGGGGTTCACGGGGCCAACCGGTTGAACAGCAATGGTCTCTCGGAGGCGGTCGTCTTTGGCGACATCGCCGGACGGGAAGCAGCAGACTATGCCTCCGTGGTCTCCCCAGCACCCCTAGCGACCGAAGAGTTGGAGCGGGCCCGGCAGAGTGTCCAGGGAATGCTGAAGCATCTGCCGAACACGGGGCCTTACCTGGAGCGGCTGCGATCCGTGGTGCTGGCAGGCGCTGGGCTGGAGCGGTGTGCGGGTGATACCGAGGCTGCCCTGGCTGCCCTGGCGGGGCTCAGGGCCGAGATCGGCGCTGCCGGTGCCGGTTCTGGGGATGTCTCCAGGGTCGTGGAGTTGCGTAATATGCTGGAAGTCGGCGAGATCATCCTCAGGGCGGTGCTGCACCGTACAGAGAGCAGGGGAGCTCATTACAGGACCGACTTCCCCAAGCAGGACGATGCCGGGTGGCGTGCCAACATCGTCGTATCGAGAGATGTGGATAGCCCCACCATGCGGGTTGTGCCGGCCCTTCGGTGAGGCTATCCACATCTTCCTGAGTGGAGTGTGTCAACCAGCGAGCACGCTCCACTCAGATCGGTATCTGTCGGTTCGCGGAGCCTTTGGCTGACCGCTTCATCAACTCCTGCCGCTGGCTCCCTTCGGTCTCCAGCAATGGGCCGTAAAGCTCCTCCTCCAGGCGGTAGAATTGATCCATGCCCAGCAGTTCGCTGCGAGCCACGTGGTCACAGATCCTCTCCGGATAGAGAGAGGTTGTACTTCCCTCCCTTTTCAGTACCTCCAGGGCATCCATTCCTGCCTTGATCTGGGCTCGCTGGAGGAGGCTCGGGAAGTTGATCAGCTTGTAGCCCATATCGTACAGCTCCCGGTAGTGGAAGGTTGGGGTCTTGGCCCCCTCCTGCTGGGTGATCCGTACCGGCCTGGATACCAGCTTTGGGATCTGCTTGATCTGCTCCACCGATCCGCTGGCCTCAACGAACAGCAGATCCGCTCCGGCCTCCGCGTAGATATTCGCCCTCCGGATTGCCTGGTCGAAGCTCTCGACGGCCAGCGCATCGGTGCGAGCCATGATGACGAAGTCCTCGCTGCGTCGGGCCTGGCAGGCGGCCCTGATCTTGATCGCCATCTCCTCGGCCGGAACCACCTTTTTCCCTTCGAAGTGGCCGCACCGCTTGGGAAAGGTCTGATCCTCGATGGAAATGCCTGCCAGGCCGGCCGCCTCGAACTCCCGGGTCGCCCGCATGACGTTCAGGGCATTGCCGTAGCCGGTGTCGGCGTCAACTGTGACAGGGATGTCGACGCAGCGGGCTATGTTCCGGGCCTGGCCCAGGACCTCCGAAAAACTCTGTAGACCTACATCGGGGTAGCCGAGGAGACTCGCCGTGAGACCCGCCCCGCTGATGGCGGCCGCGGAGAACCCTGCCTTCTCGGCTAGCCTGGCCGACACGCAATCGTAGATGCCGGGGCAGAGCAAAGGTCCAGGCTGGGCCAGTAACTCCCTCAATCGTCTCGCTTTGTCCATATAGCCTCTCCTGAAGCCCCTATAGCTGTTCTCTCGGATCGGTGATGACGCCCGCAACGGCAGAAGCCGCGACTGTTGCCGGAGATCCGAGGTAGATGGATGCGTTCTTGTTCCCTAGCCGGCCTCGGAAGTTGCGGTTGGCGGTGGTCAGGACCACCTCCCCATCGCCAGGGATCGCGTGCCCCACCCCGCGAGAGCAGGGGGTGCAGTTGGCCTGAAGGATCATCGCTCCGGCCTCGAAGAGGATCTCCAGCAGACCCTCTCGCATCGCCTGGCGGTAGATCTCCCTGGTTCCTGGAACGACGTACAGCCTTACTCCCTTCGCCACCCTCTTACCCTTAAGCATGGAAGCTGCTATGCGGATGTCCTCCATATAGCCGTTGGTGCAGGTGCCGATGGATGCCTGGTTGATTGGGGTGCCGAGGGCCTGTGTGACTGGTATGGCGTTGTCAACGCGATGGGGTGCGGCGAGTTGAGGCACGAGGGCCGACGCATCGAAATTGATCTGTCGGGAATATGTGGCGTCGACATCAGCGTACGCTGCTTCCCAGGGGGCTTTGGACCGACCTGCAAGCCAAGCCCGGGCTACGTCGTCTACCTCCATGAGCGCGGTCTTGGCGCCCATGTCGGTGCTCATGTTGCAGATGGTGAAGCGGGCGTCCATGGACATGTGGGCGAGGGCCTCGCCCGCGTACTCCACAGAGTGGTAGTTGGCGCCTGCCTCCCCCAGCATGGCCACTAACTGGAGGATGACGTCCTTGGAAAAGACTCCCGGCTGCAGCCTACCTGTGAAATTGACGCGCATGCTCTTGGGGACTTTGAACCACAGCTTGCCCGTGGCCATCAGTGCCGCCATCTCCGTGGATCCTACGCCGACCCCCGCAGCGTTCACCGCACCGCAGGTCGTGGCATGCGAATCCACCGCAATTGCGATCTGGCCGGGCAGGGCGTGTCCCTGCTCCACCATCAGGATGTGGCCGATCCCGCTCCCGATGTCGTAGAGCGGTATGTCGTTCTCCTGCGCGAAGTTGCGGATGGCGGCATGCTGGGTGGCGTGGGTGCTGTTGGTGCAGGGGACGTGATGATCGATCACCAGGGCGATCTTCTTTCGGTCGATGCCCACGGAGAGTCCGGCCCGCTGGAGCACCACGATGCCCCCGGGTGCGTTGGCATCGTGGCCCATGAGGAAGTCCACCGGGGCCACAACCAGATCGCCCGCGGCAACGGTTCTCCCTACCTTGCGGCTGAACACCTTCTCGATAATGGTTTGACCCATCTGGACAAATACCCCTTACGCCACAGCGAAATCGCCGTGCTTCTTCAGGTGCTCGACCAGTCCACCGTCTTCGATCAGCTTCAGGATCGGCTCCGGCAAAACGGTTGCCTGAAGGGTGGTTCCTTTGGTGTGGTTGGTGACCCTGCCGGTCGTGAGGTCGATCTCGATGTCATCGTCGGTTTCGATGCCGTCCGTGTTGCCTTCCAGGGCGGGCAGGCCTAGATTGATCGCGTTGCGATAGAACAGATTCCCGAAGGACTTGGCGAGGACGGCGCTGAACCCCGCCGTCTTCATCACGAGAGCTGCATCCTCCCTGGAGGAAACCATCCCGAAGACCTCGCCAGCCACGACTATGTCACCGGGCCGGACTCGTTTAGGGAGTTCTGGATCCAAATCGGCGAAGAGTTCGCTGACCAACTGTTCCAGACTGATGCCAACGGCCTTGTATTTGGCGGAGGCGTGGATATCGGTGCTGACGTTGTCACCCAGTTTGTGGGCTTTACCGCGCAGTGTCATCTATGCTTCTCCTATGGTGGGGATCAGGGGGCTTAGCCGCCTGTTGAGGCCGATTTGACGCACGACCGACTAGAAATGAGCTCGAGGGTCTGCGATAACCCCCTCAAGGGCGGATGCCGCCACCGTCGCGGGCGATGCAAGGTAGATAAAGGCGTTCTTATTACCCATGCGACCGCGGAAGTTCCGGTTCGAGGCCTGGATGGTGACCTCTCCATCCCCCAGCATCGCCTGCCGGATACCGGTCGAGCAGGGTGCGCAGCCAGGGGCCAGTATTATAGCTCCGGCTTCGAAGAGGGTCTCCAGGATCCCCTCCTGCATGGCCCGTCGGTAGATCTCTCGGCTTCCAGGTCCCACGTAGAAGCGCACGCCGGCAGCGACCCGCTTCCCTTTCAGGATCGATGCTGCGATGCGCAGGTCCTCCAGACGGCCGTTGGTGCAGGTGCTCACTGCTGCCTGGTTGATCCTGGTGCCCGCTGCCTCTGTGACAGGGATCACGTTGTCAACCTTGTGGGGGGCAGCTACCATAGGCACCAGATGGGATGTATCTACCTCGATCTTCCTGGCGTAGGTGGCGTCCGGATCCGGGGATACCGCTTCCCAGGGGACCGTGGTGCGCCCCTTCAGCCAGTTCCTGGTGACCTCGTCTGCCTCCATGATGGCGGCCTTGGCGCCCATGTCGGTGCTCATGTTGCTGATTGTGAAGCGGGCATCCATGGACATGTGGGAGATGGCCTCGCCCGTGTACTCCACAGCGTGGTAATTGGCGCCTGCCTCGCCGAGTAACCCGACCAGGTGCAGTATCACATCCTTGGAGAACACTCCGGGCTGGAGTCTTCCTGAAAGGTTGATCCGCATAGAGCGCGGAACCTTGAACCACAGCTTCCCGGTTGTCAGCAGGGCCACCAGTTCGCTGGAGCCAATCGCCACGCCGACGGTGTTTAGTGCCCCATAGGTGGTGGAATGGGAGTCGGTGCCCACCACGATCTGGCCAGGCAGCACCTTACCCATCTCCGGAGCCAGGATGTGCCCCGTCCCGTTGCCGCCATCAACCAGCGTAATATTCTCCTGTTGGGCCAGGCGCCGCATGAGAACGTGGTAGTTGGCGTGCAGTTCGTTGGTTGTAGGTATCCGGTGGTCGATTACGAAGGCAAGCCGCTGCCTGTCGATCCTCACCGGCAGCCCTGCTTTCTGGATGATCTCGATAGCAATGGGGGTTTTGGTGTCCTGGGCCATGACGAAATCCACTGGGACCACAACCAGGTCCCCAACAGCGACAGGACGACCGGCTTTTCGGCTGAACACCTTTTCGGCGATAGTCTGACCCAATCTCGTCTCCACCTCCTGAGTAGATCGTAGTAGTCCCTGCTGAGTATCGAGTTGCTCTTCGTGGTGCCGGGTCATCCACGAACCACTGGAGAGGGGCTTGAAGGTGCGAGCGCAGCGTTCAAGCCCCTCGTTCCCGTGTGGACTATCCGATATCCGCTCAGTTCTTCTGCTTGATGAGGCCCATCTCTTCTATGATTGGTTGGAAGGCGGCGTCCTGCTTGGACAGGTATTCGGTGTATTCCTTGCTGTTCATCCAACCGGGGAAGAATGCGTTGTCAGCTCCGTACTTCTTCCAGGCATCGGTGGCCAGGGCCTTCTGGAACGCCGTCTCCCAGAACTTCACGGCATCTGCTGGCACGTCCTTGGGCATCACGATGCCCCGATGGAAGGTGAGGTTGAAGGGGATGTTCAGCTCTTTGAAGGTGGGCACGTCCGGCATCATGTCCAGCCGCTTGTCGGTTGTGACGGCCAGGATCCGGATCTTGCCGGCTCGGGCCTGTTCCACAGCCTCCGATGGGTTCGGCATGGCCAGGTCGATATGGCCTCCCAGCAGCGCGGTGAGTGCCTCGGCGCCGCTGTTGAAGGCGATGAACTCCCACTGGGCCCCCGTGGCCTTCTGTACGGCGAAACCGGTCATGTGCTCGGTGGATCCGATGCTACCCCCGCCCTGGGTCAGCTTCTTGCCGGACTTGGCTGCGTCCACCAGATCCTGCAAGGTCTTGTAGGAGGAGTCTGCCTTGACGGCGACGCAGTTGGAATCGTACGCGAGGTTGGCCACAGGGGTGAAGTCCTTCAGGGAGAGCCGTGTGCCGCCCTGCAGGGGTGTGGTGATGTGGATAGACGCCACGTTGTAGATGAAGTAAGGGTCGCCCTTCTTCTCTGCCACGTAGGCGCTGGCCACCGCCCCTCCGCCGCCGGTCTTGTTGACGATGGTGATGGGCTGGGTGACGATCTTCTCCTTGGACATGATGTCGGCGATCGTGCGAGCCAGCACGTCCGCCCCTCCTCCTGCCGATGCGTGAACCACATACTCGATGCCCTTGGATGGGTAGCCCTGTGCCTGCTGACAGGCCGACAGGGTTAGGGCCAGTGCCGATAGGGTCAGGACCGCGATGATGGTGCGAAACTTCATGACTACCTTTCTCTCCTTACTAATTTGGTTGCGACATGCTACTTAAGCTGGTTTGGAGGTGATGGTTCGGGCCGCATTCCAGGCGATGGTGGTCTTCACCAGGGGCACGACGAACAATAGTATGCAGATGGCCATCAGCACCGCGGAGATAGGGCGGGAGAAGAAGACGGTGTAGTCGCCACGGGACAGCACCAGGGTTTGGCGGAGCGCTCGCTCCAGCATGGGACCCAGCACGAGGCCGAGCACCGCAGGGGCTGCCGGGTAGTCGAGTTTCTTGAGAACGTATCCAAGTATGCCGAAGACGCAGGCCGTCCAGACGTCCCACAGGCTGTTGTTCAGGCTGTACACGCCGGTAATGCAGACGGCTAGGACTGTAGTGTAGATGAATTGATAAGGTAGGCGCAGGAAAGTGGCCATGATGGGAGCCAGAGGGACGTTGATGATGAGGAGCAGGAGATTGCCGATGTACATACTGGCCACCACGCCCCAGAAGAAATCGGGGTGCTCTGCCATCAGCAGCGGCCCCGGCTTCAGCCCGAGCATCATGAGGGCCGCCAACAGGATGGCAGTGGTGCCCGAGCCTGGAATACCCAGGGTGAAGAGCGGCACCATAGCTCCACCAGTTGAGGCGTTGTCCGCCGTCTCCGGCCCGGCGACGCCCTCCAGCACGCCGGTGCCGAACTTCTCTGGGTGCTTGGATACACCCTTCTCGACGGCGTACGAGAGAAAGGATGAGATGGTTGCACCGGCACCGGGCAGAACGCCGATGAAGAAGCCGATGATGGCGGCACGGCAGTAGGTGGGCAATACCTGCCGAAACTCTGCGAAGGTGGGGATAGCGGACTTCCAACCCCTGAGCGAGCCGGTTATCTCTATGCGGAGCGTCTTCTCCACGTTCAGCAGGATCTCGGAGATGGCGAATAGGCCGATGGCCACCACGGGGAAGTCGAGGCCGGAGAGCAGCTCGATCTGATCGTAGGTGAAGCGTTCCATCCCGGAGACCTCGTCGGTCCCCGCCACGGCCAGCATCAGGCCGAAGATGCCCATCAGCAGTGCCTTGATCATGGACTTGCCGGCCAGGAAGGTCACGGCGGTCAGACCCATCAGCATCAGCGCGAAGTACTCGGGAGGGCCGAAGGAGAGGGCGAAGGCCGCGAGAGGAGGGGCCATGAAGGTCAGACCGAGCACACTGAAGGTGCCACCGAAGAAACCGCCGATGGCGGCGATGCCGATTGTGGTCCCACCCTTGCCTTTCTTGGCCAGTTGATATCCGTCCAGGCAGGTTACCACTGAGGAACTCTCCCCTGGCAGGTTGACCAGGATCGAAGTGATTGAGCCTCCATACTTGGCACCGTAGTAGATGCCGGCCAGCAAGATGACACCTGCGGTGGGCTCTCTACCAAAGGTGAGGGGTAGCAGCATAGCGACGGTTGCCGACGGCCCGAGGCCCGGCATGATCCCGACGAAGGTGCCAAGGAGGACACCCACTGCACAGAAGATGAGGTTGATCGGGGTAAGAGCTACGCCAAAGCCCGCAACCAGGTTCGAGAATATATCCACGATGGTGCCTCCTTATATTCCCAGAGGGCCACGAGGGAAGGGCACGCCCAACAGCACGGCGAAGACCAGGTATAAGAGGACGCTGATGGCGATGGATGCCACCGCCGACGACTTCCATGGTGACCGCTCAAGTAGGAGCAGGATTGCGAGCACCATGAGGGCCAGGGAGAGCGGTAGCCCCAGCTTTCCCAAGAGGAAGACAGTGCAGAGCACTATCCCATACACCAGGCCTACCCTGAGCAGTCCTTCGTGTCCTGGAAAGGGCTGGGATCCGCGGTAGAGACTGGGCTGCATGGCAATGTTGCCCAGATGGAGCAGGGTCAGCACGATCCAGCCACAGCCAAGCCAGAAGGGGATGAACCCTGGCCCTGGGCCGTACTTCTCGGTGTAGGGGAGCAAGGTTGCCTGCTGGACCACGTGAATGCCGAGCATCAGGAACACGAGGGTTGCCACGATCTCCGTGCGACGCATCAGGTCTCCTCCGAAGAGAGTTTCGCACCACTGCATATGTGGATGCTGGAGAGATGTGGTGTGCAATGCCCTTCGCAGCGCAACACGAGAGCTGCCGGGATGTTACCGTTCATGGGGGCCATGGACACGAGGCTGGACTGTGGAGATCCAGGACTGTGAAACCGATCCCAAACGGTGTGCCGGGCTCGCGAGATAGGCCGCCAGACCAATGTGGCCGCAACGATACTACTATTCCCTGTGTGTTATCAAGTACTGCAGATGTTCCCTAATCCGTGGATTTGGATTGAGTAGGGGCAGGGATACGACAAAGGTGGGGTCTTTGGGTCCTGATGGGGAGACCTGACGGCGGGAGAGGTGGAGGAAGTTGGGAGAGGAGTGGAGGTTGATGGGGTTCGAGTAGTCCTGAAGATGGTGCAGGGCAAGCTTCGCCCAGGGCTGCTACGGACGACCGAGGCAGAGGTGGCTTGAGTGTATGCTAAGGGGCCAACCAGGAGGCGAGCTGTAGGCTGCGTCTACCTGGTCTCAGCAAGCCCTCCAAGACCCGAGTGCCAAGACGGATGAAGCTCTCTCTGGCATGGTGCACCACCCGGCCGAACTGGGTGAAGATGGCAAAGCGCAGCCTCTTGGGACGAGCATGGCGGAACTCTTGGTCCAGGGCAGTAGCTTTGAGCAGCTCCAGGAGGTTGTGGGTGATCACCTGGAGTCTGAGCCAGGCGGCATTGGCCCCGAACTTCCCGCTGGGATAGACCCCTCCCGCCAACTCGTCCTTGATCACCCGGTTCACATGCTCGACGGTGCCGGCTTTCCCCCGCTGCCAGGAGAGCAGTTCCCTTCCCTCCATCCCCCAGTCGTTGGTCACCACGGCGAAGCACTTCACCTTAGTCCCATCGTTGAATAGCACTCCCTGGGGAGAACGGATGCGGATGGCTAGGTATCTGTAGGGCTTGGCATCCTTCTTCTCGGTGCTCCTACTCGGTACGTACGGCACCTCCGCCCACTCTCGGACATACCCCCCCTTCTCCACCTCCCACAGCTGCCACTCCTCGGGCGTCAGTTTGTCGATCTCTGCCCGCAGCTGCCTCGTCATGTCGGCACTCACCGCGAAGTGCCACCTCCTGCCCTCCCAATGGTCCAGCACCTCCCGATCGTAGGCTGCCGAGTCACTCCGAACCCGCACCCTCCACCCATCTTCCCTGTAAGGTAAGGAGGCATAGCCTTCGTCCACCATCCTCGCGATGTCCTTGCCAGCAGGCACGTTCCCATCTCGGAACTCATCGGCCACCACCAAGTGCGTCTCAGTGTCAGCAACGGTGAGAAAATCA
>DIXP01000100.1 GCA_002436065.1 Chloroflexi bacterium UBA6077 | reverse complement strand
TCCACACAGGATGGAACCGAGTCTCTGAGAGGCCCGCACGGAGAGGCAAGGGCAGCTTACGGTATAATAGAGGCCGGATGATAGGGCACCAGTACCGCGGGGTGATAGCGGGTAGTGGTGCCCTGGTTCGCGTAGGGTTCGGAGGCGGGTCCCATTCTAGAGTCACGAGGTGTCCGTGCAGAAAGCTTCCTTTCGTTACCTCGACATAATCACTGTGTTGTTCGTAGCGGTGCTGCTGATCTCCAACGTTGCATCCTCGAAGATCCTGCTGTTAGGGCCGTTCACCTTCGATGGGGGGACGATTCTGTTCCCCCTCGGGTACATATTCGCCGACATCCTGACAGAGGTGTACGGTTTCTCGCGATCAAGGCGGGTTATCTGGTTGGGGTTCCTGGCGACAGCACTGATGGCCGGAGTGTTCCAGGTCGTGGGAACCCTGCCCGCGGCTCCGGAGTGGGGGAACCAGGCGGCGTACGACAGCATCCTGGGGATGACGCCCCGGATCGTCGCCGGCAGCATGCTGGCCTACTTTGCCGGGGAGTTCGCCAACTCCTTTACACTGGCGAAGATGAAGCTGCTGACCCGGGGCCGGTGGCTGTGGTCGCGGACGATCGGGTCGACCATCATCGGGCAGGGGGTAGATACGGTGCTGTTCGTGGTGGTGGCGTTCGCGGGTGTGTTGCCCAACGACTTGCTGTGGGCGGTTCTGGTATCGAACTATCTCTTCAAGGTGGGTTACGAGGTGTTGATAACGCCCATCACCTATGCGGTCGTGGGGTTCTTGAAGCGGAGCGAGGGTGTTGATATATACGACCGGGATACGGACTTCAACCCGTTTGCCCTAGGGGAGGCGTAGGGTTGGAGGAACGGTTAGATCGATTGGTCAATCTGGACATAGGCGGGAGGGGCTCGGAGCAGCTTTATGCGGCTGCTCGGGAAATTGTGGGGAAGCCGCTGGCCTTGGCTGCGGCGCGGCAGCTTGCCGTGGTGCGACCCGGCGAGGTCGTGCTTATCACCACCGGTTTTCCCGCCTTGAGCTGGGTCAGCCCCAGGATAGGAGAAAACGATGGGCCTGCGGGTGCGGCCGTCGTTGCCAGGGCCCTGCAACGGGGTTTCGGGGCGATCCCAGTGGTGGTGGTGGAGGACGCGCTGAGGCCGGGTATCGCGGCTGTTCTGCAGGCCGGTGGGTTTGTCCTGGGATCGTTGCAGGAGGCTCGGCGGGCAGTGGAGCGCGAACCCCGTGGTGCGGTGGCAGTCGTTCTGCCCTACCCTGAAGATGAGGCTGAGGCCAGTGCATCGGCAGATCCATTGATGGACAGGCTGCGGCCGAGGGCAGCGGTGGCGGTAGAGCGGCCGGGGCGCAACCGCGCGGGTGCGTACCATGACATGCGCGGACAATGCCTGGCGACGGCCCCTGCCCCCGTCGATCTCCTGTTCGAGCGGGCGATGGAGCGGGGAATCCCCGTTGTGGCGGTGGGTGATGGGGGTAATGAGATCGGGATGGGGCTGGTGCTGGACGCGGTACGGGAGCACGTCCCCTACGGGCGGGTCTGCCGGTGCGGGTGCGGCGGTGGCATTGGGGCCCGCACGAAGGCGGATGTGCTGGTCACGGCCGCTGTCTCCAACTGGGGATGCTACGCAGTTGCCGCATGCCTCGCGATGCTCAAAGGCGATACGAGGCTGCTGCACACACCTGAGATGGAGAGGCGGCTGCTGGAGGCCGGGGTGAGCGCGGGACTCATCAACGGTGTGTCGGTGGAGGTGGACCCAGGGGTGGATGGGATACCCTGGGAGGCCAACGTGGCGATGGTGCAGTTGATGTACACGATGGCTGTGAAGGCCATAGAGAGCCAAGTCCAGCCTCCCAGGAGAGCGCTGGCCACTGGCACAACTACGCCGTAGCCCGGGTGATGGGGCCGACATGCTGAGGGGATAGAGCCAACTACAAGGAACAGGAGATCCTTCGCTCCACGCTCAGGATGACAGGTGTAGGGCTGCTCAGGATGATAAGGGGTGGTCCGGGTGGCCGCCAAAGGGGTGGTCGGGGTGGCGGCCATTGGGTGTGAAAGGAAAGGAGGCCGGCAGCATCGATGCTGCCGGCCTCCTCTACGTAGCGCTGTCTCTAGCAGACGGGGGCGGGAAGGTCCTCGCTCAGCATGGCTCGGAACTGCTCGCCGTCCAGCGTCTCCTGCTCCAGCAGTTGCGCGCTGATTTCGTCGAGCTTGGCCCGCCGGGTCGAGAGCACCTCTCTGGCCTTCGAGCGAGCTTCGTCGATGATGCCCCTGATCTCCTGGTCGATCTCCCGAGCCAGGTCGTCACTGTGGGCATGCTGCTCGAAGGAGTTGCGACCCGTGAAGCCGCCGTCAGACCTTCCCAGGGCGAGCGGGCCGAACCGCTCGGTCATGCCGTACTGGCACACCATCCGCTGGGCCAACTCCGTGGCTCGCTCGATGTCGTTGGAGGCTCCGGTAGTCACCTCACCGTACACCAGCTCCTCGGCCACGTGGCCGCCCAGGAAGGATGCCAGGGTGTCCACGAACTGCGACCGCGTCCATAGGGAGCGGTCCTCCGCGGGCAGGAACTTAGTGAAGCCACCGGCCCGCCCCCTTCCGATGATGGTGACCTTGTGCACCTCATCGCAGTGAGGGAGGATAGACGCCACCAGGGCGTGCCCCACCTCGTGGTAGGCGGTGATCTGCCGCTCCCGCAGACTGATCACCCGGCTGCGCTTCTGCGGTCCAGCGATGCTCCTATCGACGGCTTCTTCCATCTCCGCCATGGAGATGGTCTTCTTGCCACGGCGAGCAGTGAGTATGGCCGCCTCGTTGAGCAGGTTCGCCAGGTCCGCCCCCGAGAAGCCGGGGGTCTGGCGAGCCAGCGTCTCCATGTTCACGTCCTTGCCCAACGGCTTGCCGCGGGCGTGGACGGCCAGGATAGCCTGCCGCCCCTTGACGTCGGGTGAGTCTATGGTCACCTGGCGATCGAAGCGACCGGGCCTGAGCAGCGCCTCATCCAGCACGTCTGGCCGGTTGGTAGCCGCCACGACAACCACGCCGGCGTGGCCATCGAAGCCATCCATCTCCACCAGGATCTGGTTCAGGGTCTGTTCCCGCTCGTCGTTGCCTCCACTGCCCCGCATTCCAGCGCCTCGATGGCGGCCGACAGCGTCGATCTCGTCGATGAAGACGATGCAGGGCGCCGCCTTCCTCGCTTTGCCAAACAGGTCACGCACCCGGGATGCGCCCACGCCGACGAACATCTCGACGAACTCGGAACCGCTGATGCTGAAGAATGGAACCCCGGCCTCTCCTGCGACGGCCTTGGCCAGTAGGGTCTTACCCGTGCCAGGAGGACCCACCAGCAGCACCCCCTTTGGAATTGTGGCCCCCAGGTCAGTGAACTTCTGCGGGCTCTTCAGGAACTCCACAATCTCCTGTAGCTCCTGCTTGGCCTCTTCGACGCCCGCGACGTTCTTGAAGGTGACCGCAGGTGCGACTCTTGTACCGTCGTCGTTGGTGTGGGCGGCACGCCTAGCATTGCTGCGGGTGAAGGAGCCGTAACGCCCTGCCCCGCCGCTCTTGCTGGTAATGAAGACCAATCCCCCGATGAAGAGGAGCGATACGCCGGTGGCCAGCAGCAGGGCCAGGGTACTGGTCTGGGAATTAGCAGCCGCCGGATCCTGGACCTCCATTTGGATCTCGATGAGCTGACTCTCGGGCACTCCGTAGCTTCGCAGGGTCTCCAGCATCGATGCCTGGGGCTCCTTGCGGGTTAGGACCACGGTGCCATCGGACAGGCGGGCGACCGCGGAGTCGCCCCTCAGGGTGAGGGATTGCACCTCGCCGTTGCGGGCTAACCTGGCGATCTGGTCCACGTTGACTACCTCGGGTTGCGGAGCGGTGTTGGTGGCCTGGACGTTTCGGAAGGCCAGGGCCGCGACAACGAGCACCAACAGGGTCAGGCCCGCGATCACCAAGCGTACACGTCTGTCTTTCGGCATTTTCTTGAAACGCATGAGTTGCCTCAACTTAGCAAACTGGTGCAGACAGAAAGGGAAAGGAAATGCTCCCGGCTGCTGCAATGGCGGCATCATGCCGCCAGGTCGACACAGGAGCCGAGGGAATGGGTTTGGCCAGTTCTCCCTACGAGCAAGCGCGTGATGAAATTATACACGATCCAGCGTCGTGGGCAAAACTAGCAACAGCCAAGTAGAGGGGGCTGAATATGGTTGATGAAGGTGGGGGCCAGGTATGGCAGGCAGGGCGGAAGGG
Organism: Chloroflexi bacterium UBA6077; assembly: GCA_002436065.1. Lineage (GTDB taxonomy): Bacteria > Chloroflexota > UBA6077 > UBA6077 > UBA6077 > UBA6077. Next base: position 23,555 of record DIXP01000100.1, on the reverse strand, counting down.
GTGGGGGTGGAGCGTGTGGTCGTGTGGGCGTACGCTAACGGGTTGCAGGGCACAGGGCCCTGCACTACCGCGCGTAGTCAGTGTGGGTAAGTGACAGGTCTTACTGGAGGTCGTCTTCTTCCTCGCTGGGGGAGATGAGTCCGGTGTTGCCGAGGGGGTTGTCCTCGGTATCGATCGCTTCCAGGGCTTCGGCGGCGGCCTCCTTGATCGCTGGGTTCTCGCTCTCGTAGCAGTAGACGAGGATGTCTCGGGCCTCGGGGCTGCCTATCTGCCCCAGCGATGCGATTGCTGTGAGGCGCACCGAGATCTCGGGGTCGTCCACCAGATCGGCCAGGGCGTCCACAGTTCCCTCGTAGTCCGCTGCTGCCTCGGCCGCCTCCCGCCGGATGTCCGGGTCCTCGCTGGCCATCCCCTGAGTGAGGGTATCTGTCCAGATCGGGTCGATGTTGCGACCTATGGCACGGAGGGCTGGTATCTTGAGGCCGGAACGAGTCAGCGCACGGCGGATCTCCGACCGCACCTCCTCTGTGGAGAAGTAGCCGACCGATGCCAGGGCAGCCGACCTGACACCTAGCTCCTCGGTCTCCGACTGGATTCGCTCCAACAGGACTGTCTGGATCTGCTGGACGCACTCTGGAGGAAGGATTCCAACCTCAGCGTCGTAGGCAAAGCCGCCCAGCCTCTCGGCCGCGGCTCGCCGAACCATGGCCTCTGGATCGGAACTGGTCAACTGCAGCAGCCGTGTCAGCAATTGAAGGCTCTGGTCGTCCACTGAGGCCCCAATCGCCACACGCCGAACGTCCGCGTTGGGGTCCTCAGTGGCCAACTCGTAGAGGGCGCTGAAGTCTGGCAAAGCGTCTTCCTCGGCGTGTCGCTTCAATGTGGCGAGCAGACTGATCCGCTCGGGATCGGGCAGGCTACTCCAGACAGCGCTGAATTGCTCCACCTGTTGGAGATCGAGGTCGGACAACTGCCTGGTTTGGGTGCGCTTCAGACGCTCGTGAGCGGCCAAGGCGTTTAGGGCCTCTTGGAAGTCGGGCATGGTAAGTTGATGGCTCCTGTCTGATCCTCTCACCCCGACCATCTCCCAACGGGAGATGGTCGGGGTGAGAGGAGGCTAGTACGATCGGCCGAAGACGACGCGCTTTCCGATGCCGGCCTTGCCGCAGAGGATGCAGTTGCCCTCATGCGACTCCGCGTCCAGTGGGATGTTGCGGATCGTCGCTGTGGTCTCTTCTTTGATCCTGGCCTCGCAATCGGCATCGCCACACCAATGCGCAAGGACGAAGCCTCGCTCGTGCGCGTAGGCGTCGCCCGTCATCAGCTCCTTGAGCTGCTCGTAGCTGTCCGCGGTTCGCGTCCTAGATGCCATGAACTGCTGTGCCTTCTGCAGCATGCTCTGTTGGATCTCGGCCAGCAACTGTTGTACCCGAGTCTCGACGGCATCGAAGGGCACGAACTCCTTTGCCCGGTTGTCTCTCCGGACCAGCACCACCTGGTTGTTCTTGACGTCTCGGGGGCCGACCTCGAGTCGTAGCGGCACGCCGCGCATCTCCCACTCGTTGAACTTCCAGCCTGGGGTGTGCTCGTCGTCCCAGTCTACCTTCATTCGGACGGTGGATCCGAGGACCGACTGGAGCTTTGCCACGAACTGCTCCACTGCCTCGCGCTCAGGCTCCTTGCGCCAGATAGGGACGACGACGACCTGGATGGGAGCGACTCGTGGCGGCATGATCAGGCCGGCATCGTCGCCGTGGACCATGATGATGGCGCCGATAAGCCTTGTGGAGACACCCCAACTGGTCTGCCAGGCGTGCTTCCTCTGGCCGTCCATGTCCTGGAAGGTGATGTCGAACACCTTGGCGAAGTTCTGGCCCAGGTTGTGGGAGGTGCCGGCCTGGAGCGCCTTCCCATCGCCCATCATGGCCTCGATGGAGTAGGTCTTCGCGGCTCCCTTGAACTTCTCGGACTCGGTCTTCTGCCCGTAGATGACGGGGACGGCCAGGTCTTCCTCGACGAAGGCGCGGTAGACCCCGAGCATTCTCAGCGTCTCTTCCTGGGCCTCCTCCTCGGTCCGGTGGACGGTATGGCCCTCTTGCCAGAGGAACTCTGTGGTGCGCAGGAATAGCCTGGTGACCTTCTCCCACCGCATGACGTTGCACCATTGGTTGATCAGGACCGGCAGGTCTCGCCAGGAGTGGATCCACTTGGAGTACATCATGCCGATGATCGCCTCGGAGGTGGGGCGGATGGCGAGTCGCTCCTCCAACTCCTCGCTCCCGCCCTGGGTGACCCACGCCACCTCGGGTGCGAACCCCTCCACGTGCTCGGCCTCCCGTGCGAGGTAGCTCTCTGGAATGAGCAGGGGAAAGTAGGCGTTCTGGTGGCCCGTGGCCTTGAAGCGGGCGTCCAGCAGCCGCTGCATGTTCTCCCACAGGGTGTAGCCGTAGGGGCGGATGACCATGCAGCCGCGGACGGGGGCGTAGTCGGCCATCTGTGCCTTCAGGATGACCTGGGTGTACCAGCGGGAGTAGTCTTCGCTCTTGTTTACCAGTTCCTCGACAAAGGACTCCTGTTCCGACATATCATCCTCTCCTAGCTGTCAGCAATCAGCCGTCAGCGATCAGCGATCAGCCGTCAGCTATCGGCAATCAGCTATCGGCAATCAGCGGCAAACGGCCGGCAATCAGCAATCAGCAGCCGGCCATCAGCGATGCAAAGCTGATAGCTGACTGCTGATTGCTGACAGCTGACAGCTGACAGCTAGTATATCAGTCTTGCAGGCCGCTGATCAGGGCGGCGTACTTGTCCTGGAGAACGCGGGCCTGTTCCGCGGATGTGGATTCGGCGATGACGTGGAAGATCGGCCTGTCCGGATCGGGAAGCACCAGAACCCACTCGTCGCCCAGGTCTATCCGTACACCATCTATCTGCTTGGACTGCCCGTCACGATACTGCTCGTGGAGCACTCGCATGATCCTACCCTTCCGCTCCCACGGACAGGATACCTCGGTACTGGACATATAATAGGGAGGGAGGGACCTGGCGACGTCATCCAAGGTGGCGTTGGTAGCTGTGAGCAACCCCATGATGTTGGCTATGGCGAACAGCCCGTCGAAGCCGGGATGGAAAGCAGGGAAAATGAAGCCCCCCACTCCGTCGCCCACCATGTCCATCTTCTCCTTGGCCGCCATCTCCATCATCGCGTGGGGGTTGGCCCTGGTGCGAATCACCTGCCCACCGTGCTTTTCGGCTAGCTGGTCCAACAGCCGCGTAGCAGAGACCGGCACGGCCACCGTGGCGCCAGGCTTGGCCCGGAAGACCAGGTCGGCTACCGCGACAAGGGCGGTCATGCTGGGCAGTACGTGGCCGCGGCCGGTAACCAGCCAGATCTTCTCGCCGGCCGAGTCGATTCGGACCCCCATTGTGGCGTGGAGGACCGAGGCGATGGACGCGCATTGTGCCAAGGCTGCCTCGTTGTCCTCGGCCTGGCCGCCCAACCGAACATCCTCTATCGAAGCGTTAAGGGCCACCATCCTCGGGCCTCCTCTCCTCAAAATTGGCGAGAGGATGGCCGACGACATGGAGTTGGCATAGTCGATCACCAGGTTGAACCCCTCGTTGGGGCTCGGCAGCGAGCTGCTGGCCAGGGCCTGGAGGAAGCCATCGCTATAACCCTCCGGAACCCGTGGTTGGTAGTAGATCAGTCCGACATCGTCCAGATAGACCCTGCGGAAGTCCTCCCGGAAGAAGGTGTTCTCGATCTTCCTTTCCATCACTCGTCCGATGTCCATACCGTTCTGATCGAAGAACTTGATGTCCACTACACGATTGTCGAAGGGCGAAAGTCTTACGTCGACGCCACCCTGGGCCTCAGAAATTCGGGTGATGTACCGCGCCACCGGTATAGGTACTGAAGCTAGATCCGCCACGTTGATGCCGGCCGAAGGCAGTCCCGAGATGATGGCGCGCTTAATCATCCTGGGGGTGCGATTGGGATCGCGGTTGACCGTGACTACTGCCCCCTTTGAGAGCGTTGCCCCGTAGGCGGCTCCTAACTTGGCGGCGAACTCTGGGGTGAGGTCGATGTTCACAAGGCCGGTGACGCCATATCGGCCGAATAGCATCTTGCGACCCTGAGCACCCCAGATGATGCTTGTAGCCACGGTGGCGCCGGTCTCGATCTCCTTGTTGGGCCAGATCTTTACTCCTGGTTGGATGATGGCCCCGTCCCGGACTACGGTGTTGTCTCCGATCACAGCGCCCTCGAAGATCACGGCCTTGCTCTGAACGTGGCATTGCTTGCCCACGATGGCGCCGTGCAGTTCCACTCGCTCGCCGAGGTAACTGTTGTTCCAGATCACACTGCGGACGACGTGGCTTCGGCTGTCCACAACAGAGTACTCACCGACCACGCTGGGTCCATGGACCACCGCGCCAGACTTGATCTTCGCCTCGCGACCCACCACGACGGGACCGTAGAGCTGGGAATCGGGCGATACTTCCGCTCCCTCGTCCACCCAGATGCCGCCTCCCAGGTGTGTGCCTGGCAATGGTATCCCTACCTTACCTGAGAGCAAGTCGGCATTGGCGCGCATGTACTCCTGGAGGTTGCCCACGTCGCACCAGTAGCCGGGTGAGATGAAGCCGAAAATGGGATCGCCCTTCTTCAGCATCATGGGGAAGAGGTCCTGGCTGAAGTCGAACACCTTGTTTGGCTCGAAGTAGTCCAGGATCTCAGGTTCCAGCACGTAGATGCCGGTGTTGACGGTATCGCTGAAGACCTCACCCCAGCTGGGCTTCTCGAGGAACTGAACGATCTTCCCATCGTCGTTGGTGATGATGACGCCGTACTCCAGCGGGTTGGGCACCCGATAGAGGGTGAGTGTGGCAAGGGCGTTCCTGTCCTTGTGGAAGCTGACGATCTGAGACAGATCGAAGTCGGTCAGGGCATCGGCGCTGACGACGAGAAAGGTGTCGGTCAGATGCTTCTGCGCCAGCTTGACGCTGCCGGCCGTGCCGAGCGGGGATTCCTCGACAGAGTAGACGATCTTCATCCCAAGCTGGCTACCATCGCCGAAGTAGTCCTGGATGGCCGAAGCCAGATACTGGACGGTGACCACCACCTCGGTGACACCGTGTCTCTTGAGGAGATCGAGGTTGTGCTGCATAACAGGCTTCGTCGCAATAGGGACCATTGGCTTAGGCCTGGCCAGGGTCAGGGGGCGTAGCCTCGATCCTTCTCCCCCGGCCATTACTACTGCCTTCATCGTCGTCTCCTGTTCCCGACTTGAGCTGGGTTATCCGGAGTGTCACCGTTCATCGGGGCAGGTCAATTCTACTCAAGGGCAGGGCGGGCGGCAAGGAGTAGAGGGAAGGGGACATTGCCGTAGGATGCTCCCGGCAAAGGCACTTTGGGAGAGGAGTTGCTAGGCATTCTTTCTGCCTTGGACGCGTTCCGGGCAGCTGCCCTTGGACCATGAACTAGATGCAGCATATAATGGCGGCTCCTGGAGGTAGGCGATATGGGTACGGCAACCCCACAAGCGATTGAGGCGGTGAGAGGTCGCTGGCCGTGCTGGATTGAGGTGGATCTCGATGCGGTACGCCACAACGTGGCTGCCGTCCAAGGTCTGCTGGACCCTGGTTGTCAGGTGATGGCCATCGTGAAGTCCCAGGCCTACGGCCACGGCATGATGCCGGTGGCCAGGGCTGCCTTGGATGCGGGCGTCGGTTGGCTTGGGGTCAGCAGGGTGCGGGAGGGCGTGCAGCTGCGGGAAGGCGGGCTCGAGTGCCCTATCCTGCTCCTGGGCCCTATGGCGGAGCCGGAGATACCGCTGGTGGTGGCTGGGGGGTTGCGGCCGACGGTGGTCAGCGAGAAACTGGCCGAGGCGCTGTCCGAGCAGGCTGTGGCCCAGCAACGAGAGGTGCCAGTGCACTTGAAACTGGACACAGGGTTGGGACGTTACGGTGCCTCATTGGTGGATGTGAGCCATTTGGCCCATCTGGTCTCCTGCCTGCCCGGCCTGCGATTGGAGGGTTTGTACTCCCATTTTGCCACAGCCGACGACGAGGACGGATCCTACGCGGCCTCTCAGGTGGATCGGTTCCACGCAGCTCGATATGCACTGGAGGGGGAGGGTCTTGGCTTCTCCGTTTACCACATGGCAGCCAGCGGTGGGGCCCTGGGCGTGTCAGGGAGCCAGATGGGAATGATCCGTCTCGGGCTTGCCCTGTATGGCCTGTATCCCGCGCCTCATCTGGCCAGACGAGTGCATCTACGCCCTGCTCTTTCGGTGCACAGTCGAGTGGCGAGGGTGTTCCCTCTGGAGCCCGGTGATAGTGTGGGGTATGGGCGAACTTTTGTGGCTGACAGGCCGGGGCAGGCTGTCCTGGTCCCCTTTGGCTACGCCGATGGGCTTCCGCGCAGCCACTCTAACCAGGGCTACCTCTTGATAAACGGCCGCCGGGCTCGCGTAATCGGTCGGGTGAGTATGGACCAGTGCGTGGCGGATGTGAGCGACTGCGGGCCGGTGCGGGTGGGAGACCCCGTGGTAGTGATAGGGGAGCAGGGTGGGGAGTGCATCTCCTGCGATGAGTTCGCGGAGCGATCCGGCACCATCAGTTACGAGGCTATCACATCTCTTGGCTATAGAGTGCCCAGGGTCTACCTGAGAGACGGCCGGGTGGTCGGTATTGGCTACCTGGACGAGGGGCGGGTGGAGGAGGCGTGAGGTTGAGGACGGTGCGGATCATCGAGCGAAAGCGTGAGGGGCTCGAGCTGTCCAGGGATGAGATCGAGCACATTGTGCTCGGCTATGTCCGGGAAGAGGTCCCGGATTATCAGGTCGCGGCCTGGTTGATGGCTGTCTGTTGCCGTGGCATGAGCCGCCGTGAGACGCTGGACCTGACGGAGACCATGCTGGCATCCGGGGCTATCCTGAACCTCTCCGGCATGGAGTTGCCGGTGGCCGACAAGCACAGCTCGGGTGGAGTGGGCGACAAGGTGACGTTGGTCGTAGCCCCTCTCGTTCGTGCCTGTGGTGTGGCAGTGGGGAAGATGTCCGGGCGTGGGCTTGGCTTCACCGGCGGGACACTTGATAAGCTGGAGTCGATCCCTGGCTTCAATGTGGAGTTGACGGGATCGCAGTTCCTCGATCAGTTACAGCGAGAGGGCATCGTGGTATCCGGCCAGACACCCGAGTTGGTGCCTGCGGACAGGAGGCTGTATGCCCTCAGGGACGTGACTGGGACGGTGCAGAGTCTCCCCTTGATCGCCAGCAGCATCATGAGTAAGAAGTTGGCGGTTGGGGCGATGGGTCTGGCTCTGGAGATCACGGTTGGTTCGGGCGCGCTGGTGTCTTCCCTGGAAGAGGCGCGCCAGCTGGCAAGGTTGATGGTTGAGATCGGCACTGCGGCCGGGAAGCGGGTGAGTGCCGTGATTACTCCCATGGACGAGCCGTTGGGGTGGGCCGTGGGGAACGCCCTCGAGGTGGCTGAGGCCATCGAGACGCTGCGTGGCGGCGGCCCCGCCGACCTGCGGGATTTGTGCGCCGCCCTTGCCGGCGAGATGCTGTGGTTGGTTGGGGCGGCTGATGGACCCGAACACGGTAGGAAAAAGGCCGAGGAAGCCCTGCTGTCAGGAAGTGGACTGGAGTGGTTGCGGAGATGGATAGCCACGCAGGGGGGAGACCCTCGTGTGGTGGAGGATCCCTCCAGGATGGGTAGGGCGCCGCTAGTCAAGCCTGTGCACGCACCCAGGGCGGGTTGGGTTCGTCGAGTGGACGCCCGCGGGGTTGCGGAGGCGGCGCTGACCCTGGGCGCTGGGAGGGCGAAGAAGGAGGATTCCATCGACCATCGTGTAGGGGTGGTGCTCAAGGCGAAAACCGGAGATGAGGTAGCGCGGGGCGAACCGCTGGCCGAGATTCATGCCCGCGATGCCGGTAGCTTGGAGCGCGCTTTGCAGATGGTGTCGCAGGCATACGCTCTTGGGGATGATCCCTCATCACGAGCCGGTGGGCTGGAGAGGTATTGTCCAGATGTGCCCAGGTAGGTCTGAGGTGGAGGGTTCCGTTTCCACGGGGTGCGGCGTATAATCATCACTGGTGAGACCTTGGCGATCCTGTAACCTTGACCCGCGAGTCTTGTGTCTGTAGTTGCCCGTCGGACGATCATCCGCCTATCGGAAGGAGGAGACCAGTGAAGCTGTATGTGGACGCAAAGGGCGATCGGCATTACCTGGTGACCGATGACGGAGAGGCAGTGTACGTGGAGGATCTGGAGGAGGACGGCCGGGACACGGAACTGCTGGAACAGACTGTGGAGGCCGCCAAGCGACGCCGTGCCTCCGAGGCTCCAGTGTCGGCGAAGTCGCTGGAAGAGGAGAGCCTCGACCCAGAGTAGGGTGCAATCGACCTAAGGGGGTCAGCTATAGCTGACCCCCTTTTCCGATTCTACCGACCTCTCCGGAGCCATGCACGAGCCCGTTCTGGGGCGTGGGCGGCCGAGCCCGTCTGCAGGGTGCACCGTGGCAGGGATTGGAGGAAGGCAGGGCCGTAATGCTTGCTGCCGACCCGACTGTCCAGCAACACCACGACTCCTCGATCAGTGCTGCTGCGAATCAGTCGACCGAACCCCTGCTTCAGCTTGAGGATCGTCTGCGGCACCGAGTACTGGCGGAAGGGCTCCTCGAAGATCTCGCTCCTGGCGGCAAAGACAGGGTCAGTGGGGACGGCGAAGGGTAGCTTCACGATCACCAGGCAACTTAGAGCTTCCCCCACGACATCGATCCCCTCCCAGAAGCTGCTGGTCCCCATCAGAACGGCCTTAGGACTGGACTTGAAGGACTGAAGTAGTCGACGTCTTGACCCGTCGAGACCATGGGCCAGAAGTACCACCCCCTGCTCCTCCAGGCGCGCGCGGATGGCGCTACTGGTCTGCCTCAGTTGGGCGTGGGAGGTAAACAGTACCAGGGTCCGCCCCTCCAGGGCCAGGGCCAGGGCCAGGATAGTGGCTTCCACCGCCCTTTGACAGGTCGGTCTGGTGGGCTCTGGGATATCCTGCACTAGATACAGCAGGGTTGAGTTGACGTAGTCAAAGGGAGAGCCGAGCATCAGATCCTGCGCTTCCTCCAGCCCCAATCGCTCCTTTATGTAGTCAAAGCTGCTCTCGGTAGTCAGGGTAGCCGAAGTGAGGATCACGGTCTGCTTCTCTGCCAGGAGGGCGTCTTTCAGCACCTCCCCCACGTGGAGAGGTGCGCTTCGGATGGCCAACTCCTCCAGATTCCCGCCGCCGCTGATCCAATAGATCCCATTGGATGAGGGTGCGGAGAAGATCTCCTCGCCGTGAGTACTCGCGTTCTCAAGGTAGCTGACCAGCCCTCCCAGCTCAGCAAGGAGCCCTTCGCGCTCGGTCAACTGGTCGGGCTCCAGCGGTTGGAGGGCCGCCTCCAGTCGGAGGAGATGGTGCTTGAGGGAGCGCAGCCTTTCCGAGAGGATGTCCCAGTGTACTTCGATTTCGGACCAGCCAGGTTGGGAGCGGGTGGAGGATGTTATTCGGAGCCGGATCCCATTCCTGGGTCGCTCTTCTGCATGGTCGTGGAGGAAGCAGTTAAGCGCCTCGAAAAAGGAGCGACCTTCCTCCGCGACCGTTTCGGCAGACGTGCCTGCTGTCGAGAGTGTGGATCGAATAGTCGACGCATCCTCGGCCTGGAGAGAGGATCTCCGGAGGGCGGACGCGACCTCCAAGAGGAAGCCGGCACCGTTCGGGCCCAAGGACGACTGGCGAACGGTGGACAGGAAGGCAGAGAGGTCACCCCAACTCAACATGAAGCCGAGCTGTTCCGTGGCCTCAGCCTCTAAGTGGTGGGCCTCGTCCACTATCAGGTGGGAGTACTCGGGCAGGATGCCACCAGCAGTGGTGACATCGGTCAGGAGCAGGGCATGATTGACAATGAGGAGGTGCGCTCCTTCGGCGATCCGTCGAGCCCGCGCGACGAAGCAGTTGCCTCGACGGTGCTGTGGGCAGCGAGACAGGGCACACGACTCGGCCTGGGCCGATATGCGCGACCACAGCGTCGAGTCGGTGGGTGAGAGGCTTAGCTCTGCCTTGTCGCCGGTCTGGGTTACAGAGAGCCACACCAGTGTCTTTATCAGCAGCAGGATCTCCGGCGGGGTCAGGTTTGCTGTGCGGGAGAGGACTAGCCATCGGCGCAGGCATAGGTAGTTGGCTCTTCCCTTGAGCAGTGCCGCTCTGAACTGGAGAGGCAGGCAATCCTGGAGTACCGGGATGTCCTTGTGGTATAGCTGGTCCTGGAGGTTGATGGTGTTGGTGGACACCACGACGCGTCGGCCGTTGCGCACGGCGTAGTAGAGGGCGGGCAACAGATAGGAGAGGGACTTGCCTGTGCCCGTGCCGGCCTCTACCAGCAGACGGCCGCCGCTGTTGAAGGCATCGACCACGGCGTCCAGCATGCGTAGCTGCTCCTGCCGCTCCTCAAAGCCAGGCAGAGATGAGGCCACGGCACCCCCGGGTTGGAGAAGTGACCACAGCTCCTTGTAGTCCAGTTTGATAGCGTGAGGGGATGGGCGTAGGGGCTGGCGCTGGGTCGGTGGGGCGAGGTTAGGTAGGAAACCGGGGAGTGATGAGTCCTGAGTGCCAAATGCTGGGCTCTCCGCGTCTCCGCGTCCCTGCGCCTCCGCGTTCTGGCTCCCCCCCCATCTCCGCGCCTCCGTGCCTTCGATGAAGTGGTGCTTCAACCGTGATCGGAGAGCCTGGCGGAACAGGTCGGTGATGGGCCAGGCGGGCAGTTGCTCGGCCAGAGAGGCGATGTGGGTTAGAACCTCCAGGCTGAGGCGATCCAGGTTGGCGGCCAGGGCCAGCAGCACTTTGCCACAGGTCATGGCGTCGCCGAGCGCCCTGTGCTCCTGCTGTGGCTGTACCCCCAGTGACCGCGCGATGGTGCCGAGGTCGTAGGATGGAAGGCCAGGCAACACGAGAGAGGCTAACTCGAAGGTGTCGATGGTCAGGTTGTCGACGCGAATACCACGGGCGGCCAGGCAGTCCATGTCCAGGTTGATGCTCTGGCCGACTATTGGGTCATCCCCGAGGAACGCCAGGAAGCTTGGCACCACATGTTCAAGGGTGGGTGCGCGGCGAGTCTCCTCCGGACGGATCCCGGTGAGTACCTCTACTCTTGCACTGAGCGCACAACCGGGGTTCACAAGTGTGGAGAAGCTATCGACCGCCTCGCCATCGCGAAACCTGACAGCGCCGATCTCGATGATGCGCAGTTGGTCGCCAAGGAAGGGTGTCAGTTCCAGGTCCAGGGAGACGAAGCTCTCCACCACGCGATCCTTGCTAGCGAGCGGACTCCTTGCGGCGCTCGGATGGGGGTTTGCGGCAATCCGGGGGGAACCGAACAGCCGCGCCGGCGAAGAGGCCGACGCTCATGACATTGTAGCATCCGCAGTGGGTGGTGGCTACCGCGGGAGGCTCGGGTTCATCGAGGCGACCGTACGGTTTGTCTGTGTCGGATGGGCAAGGGTTGGTGCCGAAGCTGAGCCGAGGAGGCCAGCTTCGGCACCGGTGGTACTGGCTACCTGCGGCGCAACCTGCGCCCAGACAGGAATCGGAAGCCGATGTCGCGGATCATGGGATTGCGCAGGAGCGAGAAGGCTATTGGCGCGAAGGTGAGCATGCCGCCCATCTGCCGACCCATGCCCTGTCCGCCCCTGAGCCGCGGCGCTCCGATACTGGGCATCGGCCCCACGGCGCCCATGGATTGAGCGACTCTGGATACGCCCACACCGCTCTCTCTGAGAGAGGCGATGGGCCCGCTGGTGCTTCTCGAGACACCGCTCGAGATGCTGTGCCCGATGCTGCCCAGGGAGTCGGCCACCCTCTGGAAGAAGTTCTTCCTTTGCCGCTCTGCCTGCATGAAGGCGATGCGGCTGCCCACGATCGCCCCGATCAGCCCGAACAGTATCGATCCGAAGATCAGCGGTTGAGTTCTTGCCCGCTGCGCGACGTACCCGCCAGCTTGGCTGAGCATGCCGCCGGTATCGTTCATGTAGCTCTGGAGATTCCGCTCTCCCATCGACGTGGTTCCCCTTGCCCTCCTCGTGCGGGGCCGGGGCGTCGTCGGCGTCGACACGTCCTGTTGCATGAGGTACCTCCCGGTCTAATGCCTGAACCCTAGACGTGCTAGGGGTGCGAGAGGGGCAAGTTTGATGCCAGTGCTGCTTCCATCACCTTGCGTCCGGCGGGGGTGGCGAACTCTGATCCCGACCCCTTGTTCTCCATAATCACGGCCACGGCTACCACGGGGTTGTCCACCGGCGCGTAGCCGATGAACCAGGAATGGGTCTTTGAGTCCGCCCCGACCTCAGCGCTGCCTGTCTTTCCCCCGACCTTGACGCCGGAGATGGCTGCTGGCTTGGCATAGCCCTCCTCGACGCTGGCTGTCATCAGCCGATCCATGGCCTCAGCCGCCGACGGCCGAATCACCTCGCGCACGAGTTGGGGCTGGTGGCGGTTCAGGACGTTCCCGTTCCGATCTCTTACTTCTTCGACCATGTAGGGCTGGAGCATCTTGCCGTCGTTGGCCAGGGTGGCAGCCGCTGTTGCCATGAGGAGGGGTGTAACCTGGAGTTCCCCCTGGCCAAAGGCGGTGTTGGCCAGTTCCACTCTGGATAAGGGCTGACTGCCGACCCGGCTCGTCGACGTGGGAAGGTCGAAGGGGAAGTCCGAGTCGAATCCGAACAGGCGCGTGTACTCGAGAAAGCGCCGCCGGGTTTCGTCTATGCCTAGCGACCAGGGGGGAGGGTTGGGAGTGGCGTCGCCGAGGGGGATCGGGTTGGTGTCCAGCGAGAGTCCGACCTTGGCGAAAGTCACGTTGCAGGAGTATGCGAAGTCCTGCACGAAGGTCAGGGAGGATAGTCCCTCATGGTTCTTATTCTCGATGCGGAACCCGTCCACGACTAGGTCCTGGGTGCATTCGTAGCGCTGATCCAGGTTGACCAATCCCAGGTCCAGGGCCGCGGAGGCAGTGACTACCTTGAAGACGGAGCCCGGGGTGTAGAGCCCCTGGGTGGCCCGGTTGAAAAGCGGCTTGGCTGGATCGGACTGGAGTTGGCTCCAGCGTTCGTCTATCCGATTGGGGTCCTGGTAGGGTGTGGAGACCATGGCGAGCACGGCACCGGTGCGGGGATCCAGGGCCACGATGGCGCCCTTATCCGACCCCATGGCCTGTGTCGCCGCTGCCTGCACCCGAGCGTCCAGGGTTAGGATGAGGTCGGCACCCTGGCGAGGCTGGTGGACGAGTTCTCGATAAACGGCATCCAGGGGGTTAGTTGCTACGTCGCCGCGAAGGTAGCGCGCGAAGCTGCTCTCCAACCCCGTGGCTCCGTGGTCGGGGCTGAAGTAGCCCGTCACGGGGGCCATGGACGGGTCGGTGTAGCGTCGTCGCATCCCGTCGGCAGTCTGCTCGCTGTAGGCCAGCAGCTTTCCGGTGCGGTCGAGCATCTGCCCGCGCGGCAGTTCCTTCTCCTGCTCCGCCAACCTCGGATTGTAGCTACCATATACCAGTTCGTCGGCGCGGATGATCTGCCAGTAGGTGAGGGCGAGGGCTGTGCCACCCAGGGCCAAGAGTAGGATTGCCGCCAAGCGCCTAATGCTGCGGTGCACGGGTGCCTCCCCTCTGGGCGGAGATGCGTAATAGGAGCCCGAGGATGATGAAGTTAGTAATGATTGAACTTCCGCCGTAGCTGATGAATGGTAGGGTGATGCCGGTGATGGGGATCAGCTTGAGGGTGCCGGCAAGAATCACCACGGCCTGCAGGCCGAGAATAGTCGTGAGACCGGCGGCCAGCAGACTAGAGAATCCATCCTCAGCATCCAGGGCGATTCTAAACCCCCGGTAGACCAGCACCATGAAGAGGGCAACCACTGCTAGGGAACCGGCAAGCCCCATCTCCTCGCCAATAGCGGCGATTATGAAGTCGGTCTGAATGGCGGGGATATAGCCGGGGTAGCCATTGCCAAGGCCGGCGCCAAGGACGCCGCCTGAGGCCAATGCGACGAGGGCCTGTACCACCTGATAGCCCTCGTTGCTGGCTCGCGACCAGGGATCCATCCACACCACCACCCGGTTCCGGAAGTGCGCGAAGAGGAGGTAGCAGAGACTCGTGCCGGCAAAGAAGGCGGCCAGACCGCCCCATGCGTAAATGAAGCGGCCGCTGGCCATGTAGAGCATCGCCAGGAAGATGCCAAATAGCAGCAGGGTTGCGCCCAGATCTCGCTGGGCAACCAGCATCATCATGGACACTCCCCACATGACTGCGAGGGGACCAAGATAAGGGAGCGGGGGAAGCTTCAGGCCGCCAAGACGGCTGGAGCTCCAGGACAGCAACTCCCGCTTGTCCTCCAGATAGCCGGCTAGGAACACCACTAGCAACAGCTTCAGGATCTCTGATGGCTGGAAGTAGCGTCCGCCAACCGTGAGCCATAACCTGGCCCCGCTTCCGTTGGGATCATCTCCAAAGAGAAAGGTGGCTGCGACCAGTGCGAATCCCAGGGCGGCGGACGTGTACTTGTAGTTCTGGAGGATGGCGACCCTGGGGAGAAAGATGATGATTGCCAGCATCAGCAGCATGCCCACTGTCAGCCAGATGGCCTGGCGAAGGGCAAGCTCTGGTGCAAGCCGTGATACCATCACAAGGCCCATGCTGGACAGCATGGCAACCAGGGGGAGGAGCAGTTGATCGGCGCGCGGATGTCTCCACAGTAGGACGAGGTGGGAGACTAACAGCAGCAAGAGGGCTAGCGCGGCCGCGAGCAGGTGCGACTGCTGGACGCGGCCTGGAAGGGTGAGGTTGATCAGCGTCAGGCCGAGAGCCACGAAGGCTATGGGCAGAGGTAGGAGGAAGAGTTCGGTCCAACGCGATGGATGGGAAGTGCTCATACGTGGACCTTTAGCTCCAGCTTGACCTGCCCTATCAGGAGGAGGTCGCCCGGCTGGAGGCGCTGCTCAGCCTCAATCCGTTGGCCATTGACCCATGTGCCGTTTTTAGAGCCTGCATCGGCTATCCACCAGCCGCCGTCCCTGTAGCTCAAAGTAGTATGGTGTGTGGACACGAACCCATCGCTCAGGACGAGTGTATTGTCCGAACTCCTCCCGATGGAGGTGCTGGGCAGCAGCGGGAGGGTGTGTCCAGGTTGATAGGAGCTGCTTCCACTCGCAACCACTACAAGCTGCGCTTTGGGTGGGCGTGCGGTGGCTTCGCCCGGTCCTGGACGGCGGAGATCCCTCCATATGACCGCGACCAGTTGCCACAGAAACAGGTAGAGAAGCAGTAGGATCGCGAATCGGAGAATGAGGACAATGCTCTCGGCTGTCAGGGTGATGACTCCTTGAGATTAGGGGTGCGGCGGATCCACGAGGCGGAAGGTGAAGGTGGCTCCACCGAAGGAGAGCTTCTCTCCATCCGACAAGAGGTGGCGGGTGACCCTGTGGCCATCCACGAAGCTGCCGTTGGTGCTTCCCAGATCCAACAAGACATAGCGATCTAGCTCTCGGACGATCTTTGCGTGCTGCCGCGAGACCTCGGTATCCTCCAGGACTAGATCGTTGTCTATGGCTCTCCCGAGGCTGGTCTCGGTCGCTGGAAGGGGAATTGTCCTTCCTGAGTCGTCCACCAGGGCAGCCTCACGGACATCTGGGGCCGGGGAGCAATCGTCCAGAGCGATTTCGACGACAGCTACCGCCATCGGCATCTCTGCGGTACCCTCCCAAGGGATGGCCTCGCCACCGTCCGTGTCTGGTGTTGCGGGTGGGAGGTCCACCATTGTGCCGCGCACCCGGAGCCGTCCGCGTCTGGGGCGTTGGTCTTCCGGGACCAGCTTCACCCTGGGTGACGCGAGGAACCTGATGCCACGCTGAGCGGCACGGCTGGAGAGAAAGCAAGCCAGCTCACGCTCCAGGCCTAACTGAAATGCCGCGAGATCGGCCAGGTCATCGGGGTGCAGATGGACTTCGTACAGGTTGGGGGCCAGGGGAGCGTCGACGCCAACCATCTGCCCCTGCTCCATCTCCTTGGCCACTGCCTTGGCGATCTGGACAGGTTGAAGCTTTGGCTTCAGGAGGCGATTGAAGCTGCCCTCCAGCCAGTTTTCGGCGAGCCGTTCGAGGATAGTCCCCTCCTTCATGATGACGGATTATAGCACAGGGAATTCGGATGCTATAATAGGAGCAACTTCAGCATCTTGGTATGGGTCTGAAGGAAGACGGCGGCTCCAATGAAGGGTTCTCGAGCCGTCCGACGGGTGGCTTGCCCGGGTGTTCGGGCTTGGGAGATTTCGAGGAGATGACAGAGGCTCGATGCCAGTCACTAGGCAGTGGGAACCCTTGCATGTTGGAGACCGGCGTGGACATCGTCGAGATACAGCGGATAGAGGAGACGGTCCGTCGGCACGGGGATCGCTTCTCGAAGCGCGTTTTCACCGAAGGGGAGCTGCTTCAGAGCCGGGGTAGGGCTGAGTCCTTGGCGGCGCGCTTCGCCGCCAAGGAGGCTGTATTCAAGGCGTTGGGTTCGCGGGTTGGCTGGCGACAGGTGGAGGTTGAACGAGGGCCAACTGGGAAGCCGACCCTCCTGCTGCACGGTCAGGCCGCGGAGTTGGCCCGCAAGCTAGGGTTGCGAAGTTGGTCGGTGAGCCTTTCTCACAGCCGGCAGTATGCCGTGGCGGTCGTGGTGGCGTGTGGGTAGGCGGAGCAAGCAGACTGCTCTTGATATGCGGTGAAGCCACCGGACCGAGCGCGGGCATCCTGCCCGCCCGGCCTTGGGCGGCAGGTGCGACACGGAACGGCCGGCTGCGGGCGTCCCGGGCGGGGTAGGGCAGGAGGGAAGCAACGTATGAAGATCGTGACCGTGGAGCAGATGAGGGCCGTGGAGGCCGCATCGGTCCGGTATGGGGTTTCTCTGGACCAGCTGCAGCGCAACGCGGCTGCGGCGGTGGCCAGGGAGATGGAACAGGCCCTTCCGATGCGAACCCGGCCGGCGCTCTTTGTGGTAGGCACGGGCAACAACGGCCGGGATGCGCTGATGGCCGCACAGCTGTTGAGACAGCGCGGGTGGAATGTGCAGGCATTCCTGGCACCAGGGGTCGCTTCGGAAGACATCCGGAGGTTATTGACAGAAGGTGGCGTGCCGCTCTACGGATACTCGAGGGTGGATGACCTGGAGATCCTGAGGCGTTGGGTTCACGATGCGGGGCTGGTTGTGGATGGTCTGCTGGGCATCGGGATCCGGGGCGTTGTCCGCGATCCCCTGGCGCGCATTATTTCGGTGGTGAACGAGGAATCCGGTGCTGCCGCTGTGCCCGTCGTGGGAGTCGACCTCCCGAGCGGCATCGATGCCGACATGGGTGAAGTGGCTGGGGTTGCCGTGCGCTGCGACCTCACGGTCTCGTTGGGATGTGTAAAGGCTGGGCTACTGAGGTGGCCTGCGGCCGAGTACGTTGGCGAGTTGGTTCCCGTGGAGATTGGCCTACCCGAGGAGAGCACCGAGGCGATCAGCAGCGAGTTGCTGATCGAGGAATCTGTCGCCCGCATGATTCCCCCCCGCCCCCTTCAGGGGCACAAGGGGACCTTTGGGAGGGTGCTGGTGGTGGCAGGGAGTCGCGACTTCGCAGGCGCTCCATTCCTCGTGGGGGCCGCTGCTGCACGGGCGGGGTGCGGCCTTGTCACCTTTGCCGTTCCCCAATGGCAGAGGGCGATCCTCGCGCCGATGCTGCCCGAGGCTACCTACCTGCTGCCTGATGAGGCTGAAGAGGGCCTCTCGACCGTAATGAATCGCAGGGAGGTGGCGGAGGTGCTGCCCAGGTGCCAGGCGCTAGTCCTGGGGCCGGGTCTTGGGCAGTCTGACGCTTCGGCGGCCCTGGCGCTGGGGGTGCTGGAGGCCGCGGCGGCTGAGATGGGGCTTGGGGTGGTGGTGGACGCCGATGGACTGAATGCTCTGGCTGGGCAGGAGGGGTGGTGGGAGAGGATCGGCACTGGTCGGGTGTTGACGCCCCATCCGGGCGAGATGGCCCGGTTGACTGGCCTGTCCATCGCTGAGGTCAACGCCGACAGGTGGAGTGTGGCGCGGGAGGCTGCTCGCCGGTGGCAGCAGACGGTAGTCCTCAAGGGGGCTTTCACCGTCGTGGCTGGACCCGATGGAGTCGTGACCGTGAGTCCGTTCGCCCTGCCCGCTCTTGCGACTGCTGGGTCGGGGGATGTGCTGGCCGGGCTGATAGCGGGGTTGATGGCCCAGGGGACGGCGCCGGACGAAGCGGCGCGAGCGGGAGTGTACCTTCATGCGCTGGCTGCGCAGAGGGCGCTGGAAGCCAGGGGGATAGACCGGTTGCTGGCAGGGGATCTGCTGCCGGAGATTCCGGTGGCGATAGCGGGGCTGGTGCGGGAAGCAGGACGCGAGCGGAGCGCGAAGGCGCGAGTGGTGACGCATCCGCTGCTGGAGAGATGCAGCCAGATCCCTCGTGGCGACTTGTCGTAGCGAAGGAGTTTGCCCTCTTTTGCCCGTGGTGTGTACTGCCAACGTGGCGATGGGGCAAGGGCGCCGCCCCACGGATGACGGTGGGGGCGGCGGCGACAGGGTGGTAGGGCAGAAGACCCCGCCCCGTGGGAATGGGTGAGCCAGCAAGCTGTGCTCCCGGCAGACGTTGAAGCCGCCTATTGGAACCAGGCCCGCAGGTCTCCAAGGTCTTGCCGACGATTCCTCAGGCGCCTGGCTCCTGCTGCTGCGCGGACGGTGGCATTTCCGGAGGGGTCTCTGGAGGTACCTCTCCGGTTTCCTTCGAAATGCGATACTTGGAGAGCAGTTCGGCGCTCTTCTGCGCGGCTGCATCCCGGCCCTCCTCGACTGCCTCCTTCACCCGCTCTTTCTGCACATCGAAGATTGTCTTGCCACGGATCAGCAGGTCATCTGCCTCCTCCTTGGCCTTGGTGGCCACTTCCTCTGCCCGAACCCTGAGCTCGATTCCCGTCTCCCTCAGGGTGCCTCTTGTCTCCTCACCGCTTCTTGGGCTGAGCAACAGGGCGGCGGCGGCGCCGACCAGACCTCCAAGGAGGAACCCGACGACAAAACTTCCTCCCCTATCCTCCGAACTCATTCACGTCCTCCTCGTCTTGGCGTTTTGGGTAGCCTGAAGAGCGCACTAACGAAGGTGGTGGCCCCAGACACCGCGCTCATCACCTGGACTATCGGCCGAATCATGGTGTCGCTGACGAACTCCGTCGAGCCCTTCACTGTGGTAGCTGTCTCCGATGCCTTCTCTGCCGTCTGCTGGGCGCTCTCCATGAGAGTCCGCCCGAGGATGCTGTATTCCTCGGTCTTGGCCTTGACCAGCTTGACCAGTTGGTAGATCTTCCAGGCGATCAGGATGGTGATCACGACGACCACCAGTGACCCCAGGCAAAGCAGGATGATGGAGACATCCCGTGCGATGGCTATGGGATCTGGGCTCATGAACTCTTACCCTCCCAGTTACGCGATGCTGTCATGCCCTAAGGGACCGGGCTATGAAGAGCGCGATCCAGCAGGCCGCCACTGTGGCGACCAGATTGACATCCCCCAGAGATGGCCCCATCTCTGGGAGTTGGGTGCCTACAGTGAGGCCGAGTATGGCGCCAGCGCAGCCTACCACGAGAAAGGGGAAGAAGAGCATTAGGCCATGGCCGAAGCGAAGGTAGAAAAGGCAGCTGTTGATGATCCCCAGCAACCCGCCTACGTAGTATGCGGGAGGTATCCTGCAAAGCAGGGGCTCCATGGAGTTTAGGAAGCGAAGGGTATACTCCTCGGCCACTGCCAAAAGGCCCTCAACAAAGGGGAGGCTACCTCAAGGCAGCTCCCTGCATAGGAGAATCACCTAGAACAAACCAGCTTGAAATGTAGCACAATGAGGAACCTTCCGTCAAATGCTGGTTACTCGGCAGCACGGAGCCTTGGAGAGTTGGACGACATGTTGCTAGAATGGGTGGACTGAGTCTTTGAGGGGTGACACCACCTTTGACTGAATACCTATGGCGCTTTGCGGAGCCGATCCCGGAAGGGACGGCTCTCGAATTGCAGGGCTGGCCTCAGCCGCTTCGCCAGCTGCTATACAACCGGGGATTGCGAACTGCCCTGGATGTGGAGGAGTTTCTGCACCCCGAGCGGGTGGGACTGCACGATCCCTTCCTACTGAAGGATATGGAGGTGGCGGTTGACCGCGTCCTCCGTGCGCTGCGCCACGAGGAGCACATCGCCGTCTATGGCGATTTCGACGTAGACGGGCTCACAGCGGTGGCTCTTCTCCTGGAAGTGTTGGAATCGCCTTCGCTGCAGGGCCGAGTAATGTCTTATCTGCCCCATCGAAACCGTGAGGGGTACGGTCTTAACCCCAATGCCATCAAGGGACTGGCCGAGAAGGGCGTGGGGTTGCTGATTACTGTGGATTGCGGCATTGGGGCCGACGACGAGATTCGATTGGCCTCCAGTCTTGGCATGGATGTGATAGTAACCGACCACCATAGTGTCTCCAAGGGCCTGCCGCCGGCCCTGGCGGTGGTGAATCCCAGGCAGGATGGATGCCGCTATCCGTTCGGGGAGCTGGCGGGTGTGGGGGTAGCCTACAAGTTGGCCGAGGCGCTCTTCAGCAGGATGTGGGACTTGCCCGAGGCGAGAAGGAGGTTGGAGCCGGTCTTGGACCTGGTGGCGCTCGGAACAGTGGCCGACCTGGCGCCTCTTGTGGGCGAGAACCGGCTGATGGTGAAGGCAGGGCTTGCGGAAATGAGGCGAGGCAACCGGCTGGGCCTGAGGGCTCTAGTGTCCCAGGCGGGATGGGCCGGTCGGACCGTTGACACCGATGCCATCTCGTATGGGCTGGCACCGCGACTGAATGCTGCGGGGCGGATGGGGGATTCCAGGCTGAGTCTAGAGGTGCTGACCTGCCGCGATGTCGAGGAGGCGGAGCGCCTGGCCGCCGACCTTGAGGTGACCAATCGGGAGAGGCAGACCGCGACGGTCTCGGCCCTGAATGCGGCTCGAGAAGAGCTGTCCCAGAGCTTCGAGTTGCCACCGGCCATCGTCCTGGTGGGGGACTATCCGTCGGGCATCGTGGGTCTTGTGGCGAACCGCCTAGCGGAGGAGTATCACCGGCCGGCTTTCGTGATCGAGGGGGGGCCGGGAGAGTGCAGGGGCTCGGGGAGGGGCGTCCTGGGCTTCGATGTTGTTCAGACGCTGGCGGGCGCCTCGGAGCTGTTGGTGCGCTTTGGAGGGCATGCCCAGGCTGCCGGGTTCACTGTGGATCGCGCTCTGATCGGCGACTTGAAAGCCTACATCCAGGAGAGGGCAGAGGGCGCAGGGGTGGAGGTTCGGCGCGAGTTGGAGTTGGAGGGGGCGCTGCGGGCGCAAGATCTGGGGCCAAGCCTGTTCGAGATGCTCACCCTGTTGGAGCCGTTCGGCGTTGGGAACCGGCGGCCACTGTTCTGCAGTCGCGGACTCCAGGTCCGCGACGCCCGGGTTGTGGGGTCCGGACATCTCAAGCTAAGGCTGATGGACGAGACCGGACTGACCGCGGCCATCGGCTTTGGCATGGGAACGGAGGAGTATGCATTTGTGCGGCAGGGGGCCCTGGTGGACTGCGCCTACGTCGTGGGTCGCAACGAGCGAGGCGGGATGGTCAGCTACGAGATGGTACTGAAGGATCTGATGCGGCTGGAGGAGAATGTTGATGCACGGCCATCCGGTGCTGAAGCGACCACGTTGAAAGGACGAAGCCCTTCGAGCTAGGGGATAGTGTATGAACAATTGCGTAAATAGTGTGGGAGTGGCGTGTGGGGCCGTGGATTAGCGGCTTGGATGGGGCGCCTCCCGTCGCTGAAGGAGTAGGCGGTAATAGGCGGGGTTAAACGGCGCTCAGCTATTGCAACAGCCCAGCCACCTGGCTATCGTTTCGTTAGCAACAACAACCGATAGCGGAGAGGTGGCTGGGCCCAATGATGAGAGTACCGCGGCGGCTGAAGGTTTCCAAGAGGCGGTCTGTTGACCGGAAGCGGCGGCGAGAAGCGCAGGGCAAGGTGCAGCGACGGATCAAGGAGTCCATTGCCCGGGTGGTGGAAGAGGCCGTCGAAGAGGCGCTCCAGGGGGAAGTGACGGAGCTGTTGAACCGGGCGAAGGGGGAGCGTCGGGACCTGAGGGACCTGACGGTAGTGGAGGGTTGCTGCAACCGGTGCAAGACCCGGTATCGCAGCCGCTTCTACCGGGACGGTTCTTACCCTCGCAGCCTGCTCAGCCTGGATGTGTGGGGGCAGATCCGGGTCCCACGGATCAGTTGCGTCTGTGTGGGGATGGTGGACTTCGAGTTTGTGCAGCTGGTGCCCTATGGGCGGCTGTGGTTCGACGTGGAGGAGCGAGCGCGGGAGCTAGCCGGGCTGTGCGTCTCCCTGCGGGACATGGTGCAGGTGCTGGCCTGGGGCAACGAGCAGCCCGTGTCCATCGGGACGCTGAACCGGCTGGTGAACCGGGCTGCTGGGGAGCTGTCGAAGGCCTTTCGCTCCGATCCCTTGGATCGGGTGCCGGGGGTAGTGATGCTGGATGGGATCTGGCTCAAGCTGCTGGAGCCGACGGGCGAGAAGTACACGGATAAGAAGGGGAGGGTGCGAGATCGGCTGAAGGTGCGGAAGTTCCCCCTGCTGGTGGCCTACGGGGTGGATCCGGTGAGCGGGGAGCGGTGGATTCTGGACTGGGAGCAGGGCCGAGAGGAAGACCTGGAGAGTTGGCGAGGGCTGCTCATGAGGCTCCAAAGGCGAGGGCTGTCGGCCAAGGCGGGGCTGAGGATGTTCGTCCATGACGGGTCGGTAGGGCTGGGCAAGGCCTTGGAGTTGGTGCACTTCGGCGATGGGGTGGGTCATCAGCGTTGCATTTTCCACAAGCTTCAGAATGTGAAGCGGGATGTGGTAGGCCAAGAGGGGATGAACGCCAAGGAGAAACGGGAGCGGCGCAAGGAGGTTCTTTCCGACGCCACCCGAGTGTATCGAGGCAAGGACGAAGGGGAGATCCGGCAGCGGCTGGCGGAGTTCCGAGACAAGTGGCGGGAGAGGGAGCCGAAGGCGGTTGCCACCTTGGAGCGGGACTTCGAGCAGACCCTGGTCTACCTGAAGGTGGCCGAGATGGCCCGGCGGCGAGGGGAAGAGTGGAAGCAAGAGTGCCTGCGCACCACCAGCCCCCTGGAGCGGGTGCAGCGCCACTTCAGGCAGAAGGCCCGCCAGGTGACCATCTTCCACTCGGTCAAGGGAGTGGAGGCCGCCATCCAGCTGGTCATCGCCCACCGCCACCTGGCAGACAACTCGATGGAACCCTGGGCACGCTTGCTCGAAGACACCCTCCTTGCCGCCTGACCAATGCCCAACGTCTTTTACGCAATCCGGCATACCTGCGAGTCGTTCTCTCGAAATGAGCGGCAAGCTCAAGGAAGGGAGGCAAGGCGAAGAACCTTGACAACTTGATGCCTGAAGCTGGGCG
>DIXP01000003.1 GCA_002436065.1 Chloroflexi bacterium UBA6077 | reverse complement strand
GGCGCCGGTGCTGCTGCTCCCTCCCAATGTAGTCGAGCCTGCCTCAGATGGACTGCTGGGCTTCGGATCCGTGACCCGAGCCTCTGCCTGTGCCACGCTCTTTCCCGCAGGGGCAGGTGCTGACTCATCGTTGGCCGCCGCCGAGGCCCTCCCGACAACAAGATCACTCAAGGCGCTGGAGCTGGCTGATATGGCTGCCGCCCCTGCCAAACCCATGAGCCCCAGGAACTCGCGGCGGCCCATCCTCGACGCCCCTGCCGCCGGCTGCGGTGAGCCGACTCGCTGCATCACCGGCATCGGCTCAACGAAGACATGCCGCGTGGCCGTGCCCATGATCCAACGCCAGTGCAGGCCAATCTTCACCAGCACCAGGCCCAGCGTGGCGACCGAGACGATCACGTGCCAGTCATGCCACGCCGCGTAGTCCGCCAGCGGCAACTCCAGCCAGGTGGACATGGCCAGCCCAGTTGCCCCGATTGCAAGAAAGCCCGCCATCAAGCCTGCATCGACCAGATACAGCCCCCGAGTGCGCCCGCTAGCACGTCCGAAGAACCTGCCGGTAATCGCCACCACCCACTGCCCGTGCAAAACCAGATGGTGGCCGGCAAGAGCCACTATCGCGATTCCCAGCCATTGGTGCACCTCGAGGCCGGTGAGGTCCAAGAGCATGCTCACCAGAAAGCCAACGTACAGCGCGGCATCGAGGATCCATATCCTCTTCTGCTTGTTCATCATCATCCTCCAGGGCCCGCGAAGAGTGCCGGTTCCACCGTCGCCGGCTGCGCACGCCGGAAAGCGAAGACCAGCACTCTCCCCTGCCACAGTCTCCACCACATTTGTGTCGCCCCTCAGCTTGCGGCCTCTCCCGCCCGCCTCCGGCGACCTCCCCAGAGGATAGCTGCCCACCTGTTAAGATGCTGTTAAGCGACGATCAGGAATCCATTCAGCATTGAGAGCGGGCCCGGCGGCAACTATACCTTCCCCTCAGCACCCACTCCCTGATCGCCATCCAGAATCCGGCACGTCTCTTGCTCCCCGGCAACATGAACGTGCATCACTGATGCTCTGCCACAGAGACTGTGATACCTCGCGGGATGATGGCCATTAGGCTGCAGGGGACAGGCCCGCTGCCCTACGCCATCGGACCGTTGCGGTCGTCTACCAGCTTCACCGCCAACGAAAACTGGATATCGGAGGAGCAACATGCAATCGTACGAGCCGGGGCTCCATGGCACCCACAGGTCCCATACCCTATCGAGACGTGGCTTTCTGAGCACCCTGCTAGCGTCGGCGGCCGGGTCGTTGCTCGCCGCGTGCACGGGCCAACCCTCCGCCTCCGGGTCGGGCACCTCACCCGAAGATTCCACGGCCGCTGGCCAGGCGCCCGCGCAGATCGCGCCTTCGCCCACCGGCGCCGGGACCTGCGCTAGGACACCCGAGCAGACCGAAGGACCCTACTACATAGACACAGGACTGATCCGCAGCGACATCACGGAGGGCAGGCCGGGCCTGCCGCTCCAACTCCAGTTGACGGTGCTTCGTGCCAACGGCTGCCAGCCAATCCCCAATGCGACGGTCGAGATCTGGCACTGCGACGCCAGCGGCGTCTACTCCGGCTATGGCAGTGCCCAGTTGGAGGGATCCCCCACGCTGGGCACGCCGTCGCCAGGTGGCGCCACTCAACCTCCCCCCGGCGGCGGTACGCCGCCTCCCAGGGGCGGACCAGAGGCAATGGGAGCCGGCCACATGGACGCGACCAACAGCGAGAGGTTCCTGCGCGGCGGCCAGCTGTCCGATGCCAACGGAGCCGTGGCCTTCCAGACCATCTATCCGGGCTGGTACATGGGTCGCACAACCCACATCCACGTCAAGGTCCTCACCAACGGCCGGGAGCTGCACACCGGCCAATTCTACTTCGACGATGCCATCACCGACGCCGTCTATGCCCAACCACCCTACAACGCCCGCGGACAGCGGAGCACCACCAACTCCACCGATGGCATCTTTCGGAACGGCGGGCAGCAGTCCAGGCTCACGTTGAGCAGGACCAGCAACGGCTACACCGGCACGATGACGCTGGTGGTCAATGGCTGAGAAGAGAGCTGTGGCCACCAGCCAGCAAGGGTGAGGAGACACGAGGCTTAGGCTGAGTGGATAGGCCTACACCATTCGTCCTATCCGGAGATCAGACAGACGGCCGATATGAACCGCCGCCGTCCGTGATAACCTCCGAGTCACAGGCACCAGCATCAACTCGGAGGTGGCATCATGGACCAGGCGGTCCCAATCCTGAGCAGTTCGAGCAGGACCTGCCTAGCCTCCTGATCACGCGGCTTCGCCGTGGCAACCATGCGAGAGCCGGTCGATCCGGCGCCGGCCATCCGCGTGTCGCGAGGCGTTGAGCCGCGATACTCCCACCCGCACATGCATCGACCGAGGCACAGCAGCAACAGGCAGTCGGGACCGGTGGAGAAGAGCCTCACCCACCGGTCCCGATTGCCTGTCCCGCGCCAGCTACTTGGCCTGGTCCTTGGAGTAGTAGTGCACTTCGAACATCAGTGCGCCGCTTGGAGTGCTGAAGGGACCATGGGGCATGCCGGGCGGCCTTACCGCCACCATCCCCTTCGTGTATCGCTCCCCCCCAGCTAACAGTTCCCCCTGGATGATGTAGACCTCTTCCCAGGAATCGTGCACCAGGGTCGACGTACCGTGAAAGCCGGGCGCGAATCTCATCAGCCTCGTGAAAGAGCCTTCCTCGTCTTCAGTGATGATCAACTGCTCCGCTCCCTCGGGATACCCCTCAGGCCGTCGCCATTCCAAACCGGTCGGATCGAAGAACTCCAGTTCCTGCTTCGGCATGCCCCTAACTACTCCGCACTATAGCGTTAACGGCCCCGGTAGCGCCTGGAACCCGCAGCAGGGCGTCCTCGCACGTCCGCTGCAGGTGCACGACGACCGCGGCCCTAGCAGACTGAGTATCTCTTTGCTTCAGCGCATCCACGATCGCTCGATGCTCGCCGATGACCTCGGCCATCCGATTCTCCTTCCGGAGCGCGTAAGCGCCGAGCAGCATCGTCTGATCGCGCAGGTACTCGATGGCGTCATACAGTCTCTTATTGTCGGCGCATCTCGCCATGTGGAGGTGGAAGTCATGGTCGCCATCCAGAAAACGAAGCTGGTTGCCCTCACTGGCATCCGCGATCTGCCTCTCGAGGATCGCCTCCAGGGTGTCGAGTGAATCCTCTTCCATTCGCTCGATCATCAGCTCGCACGATTTAACCTCGAGTGCCTCGCGCGTCTCAAAGATCTCGCTCACGTCTTTTCGCGATAGCCGAGCGACCTCCGTGCCCTTGCCCCTGTGAATGATGACGACGCCACCCTTTTGCAGCTCCAGCAGCGCTTCGCGGATCGGCGTGCGACTAATGCCAAGCCACGAACTCAACTGCTCGTTGGAGACAACCTCGCCGGGTTGCAGCTCCCCCTTTAGAATGGCATTCTTGATTAGCCTCACGGCCTGATCGCGCAAAGAGGCGAAGTTGACCTCACCTGCCGAGAGTTCCTTCATCTCCTTCATTGGCTGTTTCCCTCTGTCGTGCTTGACCGATCGAGGAGCCCAGCGCCTCCTCGCCCTAGGCTCCCCAAGTGCTGACGCCCTCTATCCTTCGCCGCCGGACAGATAGTCCTCCAACTTGACCTCACCCCAGCCGATGGGCCATGCCCGCTCATAGAGCTTCCTTTCCGCGGCCCTGTAGGGCACCGGCTTAGTGGCATTGATACCCCACCTCCCCACCACTGCCGTGGTCCGGGTCTGCTCCGTGTGCGGGAAGGCGCCCGTCACCGGCCTGGAGCTAGGATCCAACGCCAACCCCCGCGCATTATCGATAGTCGTGTGGCGCGGAACGGGGAGCTTGCCTAGGTCCACCTCATCCCCTGTGAAGACCTACTCCTGGCATCGCCCGCCGTCCACCACCTTGAGCGGCTTCGGCCCCTCCCTCACCACCGGTGCGAGCCGCTTCACGACATCCTTCGGCTCGCACCAGAGAACCCGTGCCTGCGCCTTCCGATTCGAAAACAGCTGGTCTACCAACCGAAAACCCGGGTACCCCTCGATGTTGTCGAAAACGATGGTGTCGGTCGCATGGCCAACGAGTGCGCCGATGTTATCGAGCTGCACGGCCTTCTTAATGTGGATATGCTCGTCCTGGTAGGCTTCCAGAAACGAGTGCAGATCAGCGATTTCCTCTCTCAAATCGGCCCTCCACGTGAAAGCTCGCCCGCCTCGGACCAACTCCCACACCAGTATCCTCGCGCAAGCCGCCTGTGTCAACATGCAACATGTCACATATCGTACTTGACTGCGCTCTGTGCCGGCGCAATAATCCACTACATGACCCGGTCATGAAGCGTAGTGCAGGGCCCTGTGCCCTGCCATCCGTTGGCGTACAACTAACATGACCACACGGCATACCCGCACCCGGACCCGTGGGCCACGGCGCAAGGCGGGGCACCCGGACCGCAGGGCAGAGCACCCTGCACTACGTATCGAGACCAGCGGCGAAGCCGGTATTGGAGGGTAGAGTCCCACATGAGGCGTATAGTCGTAGGGGTATCAGGATCCAGCGGGCAGATCTACGCCCTGAGGTTGATGGAGGTGCTGGCCGCGGACCCGGAGATCGAGACCCATCTGGTCGTAACGCCGGGGGCCCGCACCTGCATCGAGTACGAGACCGACTTCGACGCGCGACATCTCGAGGCCCTGGCCACTTACGCCTACTCCTCCACCGACCTGGCGGCGCGCATCTCCAGCGGCTCATTCAAGACCGACGGGATGATCGTCATGCCCTGCTCGATGAAGACCATCTCCGCGATCGCCAACTCATACTCCGATAACCTGCTAACCCGTGCCGCTGATGTAGCGCTCAAGGAGCGGCGAAGGCTGGTGGTTGTCCCGCGCGAGACCCCACTGCACAGCGGGCACCTTCGTAACCTTCTACAGATCTCCGATCTGGGCGCCGTCGTCCTGCCCCCCGTGCCGGCCTTCTACCACCGGCCCCAGACCCTCGATGACATCATCAACCAGACCGTCGGCAGGGTGTTGGACCAGTTCGGGATCGAGCACCAGCTCTTCCGTCGCTGGGGTTCCTGATCTCGAATGGGATTGGAGGCCAGGATGGTGCCAGGAAGCACCAGCATCTCCACGAGAAGGCGATTGGGCGAGACGCTCCTCGCCGGCTACCCCCTCGTACTCGCGAATCCGCCGTTCCGCGCGCTCTTCCTGGTGCTCCTTCTCGGCGGCACCGCCTTCGCGATGGCGATGGCATACACCTCCGTCTGGGCCAGCGAGACCTTCAGCATCGGTCCGAGAGACGTGGCGATGGTCTTCGTCGTCAGCGGACTGGCCGGCGCGATCTGCAACCCCCTGCTCGGCCTGCTTTCGGACCGGCTCGGACGGCGGCGACAGCTCATAGTGGGCCAGCTCGCAGTGGTTTCCCTGGCCTACCTGGGCTACACTCAGGTCGCGGATTTCGCGGTTGCCCTGGGCCTCGTTGCCTTCGCGAGCTTCAGCATAATGGGACTCGCGCTGGCAATGGTCGACGACCTCGTCGGCACCATGCCGGCACTGGAGAAGCGCGACGCCTCACGAATCGTCGCCGCCGAGCGGACGGCGTGGTCCATCGGTGTCATCCTCGGCCCCGTGATCGCGGCGGCAATCGTGACCGCCACCGGCGACACACAGGCGGTCTTCGCCGCCGCTGCGCTGATACAGGTCGGCACCATAGCCGTAGTGTGCATGGCACCTGGCAAGCCAACCACGCGTCCACGAGTGCCCCGAGGAGATGGAAGTGCCAAGGCCGATCCCTCGTCGCCGCTACGGCCGGTAGCCGTGGGGTGCCTCTTCCTCGCGATTGTGCTCGTGATGCTCCCGACCCAAACCCGCACCATGTACCTGCCGCTGTTCGTGACGACTGTGCTCGGCGAACCACCGGGGATGGTGGGCCCGCTCTTCACGGTGACGGCAGTC
Organism: Chloroflexi bacterium UBA6077; assembly: GCA_002436065.1. Lineage (GTDB taxonomy): Bacteria > Chloroflexota > UBA6077 > UBA6077 > UBA6077 > UBA6077. The sequence goes on along the minus strand of DIXP01000003.1, from coordinate 23,910 downwards.
ACCGCTGTCCTGACGATGCCCTACGTCGGCGCGGCCGCCGACCGCTTCGGCGCTCAGCGCGTGCTGTACTTCGGCGCGCTCGTCGGATTTGCCTACTGTGCCTTGCAGACCGTCAGCACCACCTATCCGCAGATCCTCGCCGGCCAGCTCCTCGTCGGCTTCGGCATCGCCCTCTGGAGCACCGCCGCCCTCATCTACCTCCAGCAGCTGATGTCGGGTCGGGCAGGGGCAGTTGGGGGTCTGTACGTCGCGGCTTCCCAGGTCACCCCCCTGGTGGGCGGCCTGCTCCTCGGGCCGATCGCGGAGGTCTCGGGCATCCCGGCCACCTTCGCTGCCACCGCCGGACTCTGCCTGCTGGCCCTGCTTCTGCTCGCCATGGCGCATCGCGCGCTCGCCGCACGGTAGCTTCGGCCCAGCAGTCGCGCTACTGCGCCCTGTTGGGCGGGGACTCATTCAAGAGCAGCCAGTACAGCCCCAACTGCTGTACGGCGGTCAGGAACTGATCGAAATCAACCGGCTTGCGGATGTAGCTGTTAGCTCCAAGGCTGTAGCCGGTCATCAGGTCCTGCTCTTCCTTGGAGGATGTCAGGATTATCACTGGGAGCAATCGCGTTCGCTCATCGGCGCGCAGCCTCCGCAGCACCTCCAACCCACCGATTTTGGGCAGATTGAGGTCGAGGAGCACGATCTGCGGGGGGCTGCAGCCCTCCCTACGGCCTTCATGGCTCTCCTCGCCAAACAGGTACCCCAGAGCCTCAGCCCCATCCCAGGCCACCACGACTTCGTTCAGGAGGTTGCACTTCTTGAACGCTCGCAGGGTCAGATCCACGTCGTCGGGATTGTCTTCCACCAGCAGAATTACCTTGTCTCTCATCTGATGCCTCACAGACAGCCTTCTTTGTCAGATTCGCCGTCGCAGCGCGTCCCCAGGGTGAAGTAGAAAGTCGCTCCCTGCTCCGGAACCCCTTCCGCCCAAACACGACCGCCATGGCGGCGGATGATGCGCTGCACCGTGGCCAGACCGATTCCAGTGCCCGAGAACTCGGTTTGGGAGTGCAGCCGCTGGAAGGTGCCAAACAGCTTGTCGGCGTAGGCCATGTCGAAGCCGGCTCCGTCGTCGCGCACGAAGTAGACCTTCTCTCCGTCCTGCGTGGTCGTGCCAAACTCTACCCTCGCACGAGGATGCTTGGACGTGAATTTCCATGCATTCCCTATCAGGTTCTCGAGGACCGCGGCAAGAAGCCGCGCATCCCCGCAGGCAACCACATTAGGCTCGATGAGGGTCTCAACCTGCCTCCCCGGTTCGGCCTTCCTCAGATCAGACATGGCATCTTCCGCCATGGCGGTCAGATCGATCTCTTCCCGCACCATCTCGCTGCGAGTCAGCCTGGACAGCGTCAACATGTCATCGATGAGTCGGGCCATCCGCTGGGAGGCTGCCCGCACCCGGTTCAGATACTGCTTTCCCTGGTCGTCCAGTCGGTCCCCGTACTCCTCAAGCAACGCCTGGCTAAAGCCATCGATACCCCTCAAGGGCGCCCGCAGGTCGTGGGAGACGGAGTAGCTGAACGATTCGAGCTCCTTGTTGATGGCATCTAGCTCCTGCGCCCGTTGCGTCAAATCCGCGTTGAGCTTCCGGATCTCCCCCTCGGTCCGTTTGCGCTCGGTGATGTCCTCTTTGACCGCCAGGAAGTGGGTGATGGTCTCGTCGGAATCTCGGATCGGTGAGATGGAGGCCGATTCCCAGTACATTTCTCCGTTCTTCTTCTTGTTGAGGAACTCCCCCCGCCACTCACCACCGGCCTTGATGGTCCGCCACAGCTGCCGGTACTCCTCCTGTGTCGAGTGGCCCGACTTCAGGATTCGCGGGTTCTTGCCCCTCGCTTCCTCCGGCGTGTAGCCGGTGGTCTCCTGGAATTTCGGGTTAGCATACTCGATGCTCCCTTGGGTATCGGTAATCACCACTGTAGCAGGGCTTTGCTCAACTGCGCGGGACAGCTTGCGCAACTCCTCCTCCGACCGCCTACGGTCGGTCACATCCCGGGTTACCTTGGAGAACCCGCGAAGACCACCTCCGCCGTCGGGGAGCGCAGTGATAATCACGTCCGCCCAAAAGCGCGATCTGTCCTTGCGTACCCTCCAACCCTGGTCCTCGAAGCGTCCTTCGGCCGCGGCCACCGCCAACCCCTGCTCGGGTTTCCCCTGCTCCACATCCTCCGGAGTGTAGAAAAGAGAAATGCTCTTCCCGAGGACTTCCTCTTCTCGATACCCCTTGACCCGCTCCGCACCGGAACTCCAACTGGCTACTCGGCCCTCCGGGTCCAGCATAACAATCGCGTAGTCACGCGCTCCGTCCACCAACAGGCGGTATCGCTCCTCGCTGTCCCGTAGCGCCTCCTCTGCCAGCTTCCGCTCGGTGATGTCCTGCCCCTGGGCGATGGTGGCCAGCAGGGTCTTGCCATCGTCTGTGTGTAGGTTCGCCGAATTCCAGAGCGCTACTCGCACCTCTCCGTCCTTGCGCAGGATGGGGATCTCCACCGATTCCCAATGCTCACCCTCCAGGGTACGAGCGATCTTCCGCAGGGACTCCTCCTGGCTAGCTTGAGGAAAGAGCATCGATAGGGGCTGTCCGATGACTTCGTCCGCCCGGTGGCCGGTCAGCCTCTCGAAGGCGTGGTTGAAGCGGGTGATTCGGAAGCCCGGGTCCCACACGATTATGGGGGCATTGGCGTAGTCGAACAGGTTCTCCAGGTAATCTCGGGTCTCTCGCAGCCCCTCTTCGGCCAGTTTCCGCTCGGTGATGTCCTGCCCCTGAGCGATAGTGGCCAGCAGCGTTTTGCCGTCCTCGGCGTGAATGTTGGCTGAGTTCCAAAGGGCCAGACGAATGTCTCCGTCCTTGCGCAGGATGGGGATCTCCACCGACTCCCAATACTCGCCCTCCAGGGTACGAGCGATCTTGCCCAAGGATGCCCTCCGACTGGTCTCCGGGAAGAGCATCGCCAAGTCCTGCCCCAGGGCCTCCTCGGCTCGGTATCCAGTGAGACGTTCGAATGCGTGATTGAACTGGGTGATGCGGAAAGCGGGATCCCACACAATTATGGGGGCGTTGGCGTAGTTGACCAGCTTCTCCAGGTAGTCACGAGTCTCCCGCAGCTCTTGCCCAGTTCGCTCCCGGTCGCGATAGAGACGAGCATTGTCCGTGGCCGCCGCGGCTCGACGGGCAAGCTCCATGGCAAGCTCCAGGTCGTCTTGCCCATAGCAGCGGCCCGATTCCGAGGAGGCCAAGGTAATTGCCCCCAGGGTCCGGCCGTGAGACTGCAAAGGCACCACCATGGCCGAGCGACACCCAAGCTCTCGCAAGCACCGAAGCTCCTCTATCGAGTCGGGGATTTCCGAATACAGCTCCGGTTGGCCCGTCCTCATCACCCTGGGCACCCCCGCGGGCGCGTTTGGATCCACCGGGTAACGCCGCCGTAGCTCCCGTGCCCATTTGCCCTTCTCCGAGTCCAGATGAGCCAGTGCTAGGAGTTGAATGGACCCACCCTCATCCACAACGTCGACGGCGCACCAATCGGCGATGCGGGGCACAGCCAACCCGGCAATGCTGGCGAGAGTGGTCTCGTAATCCAGCGAGGAGGCCAGAGTAGAACTCGCCTCGGCGATGAGGCGCAACTTCTCCTCGGCCCACCACCGTTCGGTAACGTCTCGAGCTATGCCCTCCAGCGCGAGTAGCTGCCCTCGGTCGTTGTGGAGTGGGGCGACCCGCAGCTCCAGCCACACCTGCTTCCCCTGCTTGTGCCGGCAACCAATGGTCGTCGGCTCCGCAACCGAATGACCATCCAGCAGCTTCCGGAAGGCTCCCCGATCCTGAGGCAGGACGGACTCTATAAGCACACCGATGTCGGTGTACAGCTCCTCCGGATCGTAGCCGAGGGTATCGGCCACGGCGGGACTCACGTAGCTGATGCGCGGTTCGGGCGTGAACTCAAAGCGGAGGATGATGTCGGGCGCGTTCTCCGCAAGCCAGCGAAATCGCGCCTCGCTCTCCTGTAGCGCCTCTTTCGTCCGCTTAACCTCGGAGTTCTCAACCAACTGCCAACTGCCATGCTGCCTGATCAGGGCGAACCGGTGGTTGCGAAGCACATCCACGACGTCCGACCCTCCGCAACGCTGCAGTGAGTAGCTGCAGAGAGCGATCATGGGAAGGCTACCTATGACCCGCTCTATCTGCTCCTCGTAGTCGACGAAGACCTCCCAGGAGGCCCGCTCCAGCCAGAAGGTATTGCCGGTAAGCCTAAGGCCCGCGAAGCCCCGAGCCTGGGCGGCGCTGAGCTTCTCGGCCCAACCGTCGAGCACCCTTTGAGCATCGAAGACGCCACCCTTCAGATACCAGTCGGAATAGGAGAGTATCTCGATCTGGCCCCGTTGAAGATAACGGTCGAACCCAGGGATGACCTCCCTCGCTGCCGCCTCCGCCTCCTCGGCGGCCAGCGGCTCGGAGGTGATCCACATGCAGAACTCGTTGTTCTCCAGCCCGGCCCTGAAGTAGGGGCCCAGGACATCGACCAGATCCTGCTTGGACTCATAGAACTGGCAGAGGTGGGTGCCCCAAGGCACGTTGCCCATGCATTCGATGCCACTAGGTCTTGTTCCGTTCTCCATTCTCGGTCCCCTTGGCTGAGATGCTGGGAAGGCATGCGGGTTCCAACTGGTCGCGCTCGCGCCTCGATAACCCGGGCGAGTTCGCGCCGGTCGAACTCTACATTGGAAGCGACGCCGGCTGGCCTGCAGAGTCCGTCGGGCGACCTGCCTCTCGGATAACGGGGAAGTATACGCTGAAGGTCGTGCCCTGCCCGAGGACGGTATCGAGATCCACGTAGCCCTGGTGGTCGGCCACGATCGCCTGGACAATGCTGAGGCCCAGCCCTGATCCCCGGTGCTCGTCGGTGCGCTTGGTCGTGAAGAAGGGGTCGAATATCCTATCAGCGATCTCTCGAGGAATGCCACAACCGGTATCCCTCACGACGAGACTGACATACTCGCCGGCGGCGATGCAGTTGTACCGCCCAAACGGCTCCGCCGCGTTGAGGATCTGGGTCCTGATGTTTAGGACGCCCCTGTCCCCCATCGCATCCCGCGCGTTGGAGATCAGATTGGCAACCACCCGCAGGATCTGCGCAGGGGCTCCCCCTATCAAAGGAAGGTCGGTGGCGAGCTCAAGCTCGAGGAGGAGGCCCGGAGGGGAGGCCAAGAGATGAGCCAGCGCCTGCTCTACCAGTTCGTTCAGATCAACCAGCTCTCCCTGAGTCCGCCCCCTCCTGCCCAGGGTCAGCAAGTCGTCATTGATCGAGGCCAACTGGCGTAGATTCTTGAGTTGAATATCGCAGAGCTTGACTGCCGGATGATCCGGGGGCAGCATCCTCTTGATCAGCTGCGGATAGCCCATCAACGGAGAAAGAAGATTGGCAAAGTCGTGAGCCACCTGGCCAGCGAGTGTACCGGCCATCTCCAGCCGCTGGGCGCGCTGGATCTGATCCTCCATCTGCCTGCGCTCCCGGCGGACCGCAGCCTCCCGCAACTCGCGCTCGATGGCAGGCACCAGTCGAGCCAGATTGCCCTTCATGATGTAATCGTGGGCTCCGGCTTTCATCGCCTCCACGGCGACCTCCTCGCCGATCTTGCCCGAGACCACGATGAAGGGTATGTCGGTCTGCTTTTCCCTGAGGAGCGCCAGAGCCGCTAGTCCGCTGAAACGTGGCATCACGTAGTCGGATATGACGATGTCCCAGCTCTGCTCCAGCGCGCTGGCCATCTCCTCGGGGTCGTCCACTCGCAGCATAACGGGCGCATACCCACCCCGACGCAGTTGGATAAGCACCAGGTTCGCATCATCCTCCGAGTCCTCGACGATTAGGAGGCGCAACGGTCTGCCCATACGACCTACTTCCATCCCAATTCTTCAGGTTTCGGCGCCGCTGGATCGCTCCAGGCACTCCGTACCGGCGGACGGTCTCCGCTTCGCGTCGACACAGAGGAGAGTCGGGCTTGAGCCGCCTGTGCGCGTACAGGATATCTTCAACGTCATGTCTCGTGCAAGCCCGTGGTCAGGCCAGCTTGAAGGCCACCATCGAGACTGAGCCAAGCTCTATTCCCTCCACCAACACCGTGAACCTATCCTCGCTCTGCCGCAATCCAGCTATGTAGAGCATGGGCAAATAGTGGTCGGGGGTAGGAACGGCGAGTTCGCCGTCGGGGTGACGTTGGTAGTTCACAAGGGCGTCGTCGTCGCCCTCCCGCAGGTAGCGTTGCACATCGGCATCAAACCTGGCTGCCCAATCGTAGGACTGGGTCTGCTGGAAGCTCGCCAGCCGTAGGTTGTGGACGATGTCGCCGCTTCCGGCAATCAGCACTCCCTGGTCGCGTAGCGGCGCGAGCCGGCGACCCAGGTCGAGGTGATAGCTCGCCGGCTTCGCGGCGTCTATGGAGAGCTGAACCACAGGGACATCGGCCTCGGGAAAGGCATGAGCCAGCACGGACCATGTGCCGTGGTCGAGGCCCCAACTGTCGCGGTCGAGCCCCACCCAGATCGGGTTCAACAGCTCACGCAGCGCAGATGCCAACCCGGGGTCGCCCGGAGCTGGGTAGGTCACTTCGTACAACTGCTGCGGGAAGCCGTAGAAGTCGTGGATGGTCTTAGGCTTAGCCATTGCGGTGGCCGCCGTGGCTTGGATATACCAGTGGGCCGAGATGCAAAGGATGGCCCTTGGCTTCGGGATGGACTCCCCGAAGGCTCTCCATGCGTCCGTGTAACGGTTGCGCTCCAGGGCGTTCATGGGGTTGCCGTGGCCGAAGAAGACCGCGGGCATCCTGCTCGTCTGAGTCATGGGCATCCTCCCGGTGAGCCAGATCCACGGAGTGGTTCCAATGCGCCGAGGTGCAAGGAGCGTACCCGGCCCCCATCAGCACGACGACGAGTGATTCCCCGAAGCCCTGAGCACATCGAGTATCGACCTTGCCCGCGCCCTCACGTTGTCACAGTAAGTGCCGATGCCGCCCGCGATCGCATCCGCGGCGGGTGGACGGCAAGCGCGGCGGATGGCTGATGAACCTTAACAAATAACCTGACACGGTATGGCTAACAGGCGTGTCCACACTGCGGGAGGGCGAGCCTCCTGGCGAGCCACCTGTTGGAGTCTGTCGCCTGCTCCCCCTACTGGACGGCTCAGCAGGAGCTTCGCCCTCCTCGGGCTACTGTCAGGTTTATTTGTTAGCGACCATAAGCCCTCCAATATGGATCAGATGCAGGGCGTCGGGCTACTGCGGAGCGGATGCCACCGGCAGGGTGAAGCTGAAGACGCTGCCCTTGCCGAACTCGCTCTCCGCCCATATCCGGCCGCCGTGGGCCTCCACCAGCATCCTGGTAATGTACAACCCCAATCCCACCCCTTCGGTCTTACGGGTGCCCTTCGCTCGGTAGAAGCGCTGGAACAGGCGAGGTATGTCCTCCCGAGGCATCCCCACCCCTCTGTCGATCACCGACACCTTCACCATGCCGTCCTGCCTCTCCGCGGTGACCAACACCTCAGTGTCGGAGGGTGAGTACTTCAGGGCGTTGCTCAGCAGGTTGGTGAAGACCCTTTCCAGCCGGTCCGCGTCGGCATACACCCTCGGCAGCCCCTCCGGCATATCCACCCGCACCCGATTCATCTCCAGCACACCCGCTAACCGCCTCTTCAGATCGTTCAGAAAGGACGGCAGATCCACCGGCGCGCAGTCCATCTTCAACTGCCCCGCCTCCAGCCGTGCGGAGTCCACCAGGTCCAGGATCATGGTGTTCATGCGCTTGGCCCCCGTGAGGATCGCCCCCACGCCCTCCTTCACACGGCCTTCCTGTCCAGGCTTCCCCACGATCCTCTCCGCCAGCTGCGCCTGCCCCTGGATCACCGTCAGGGGCGTCCGCAGGTCGTGCGATACCGTCCGTACAAGGTCGTTTCGCTGCTCCTGCAGTTCGTGGAGCTGCGTGATATCGGTGAAACTGACAACCGCCCCCAGCACCTCGCCATCCGGAGTGCGGATGGGAGCAGCGCTGGCCGAAACCCACAAGGTTCTGTCCTCAATGAGGTGCATGATCATCACGGTTCCCCTCACCGTCTCACCATGGAGGGCCCTCCGGTGAGGGGATGCTTCGAGAGCCAGAGGCCGCCCCTCAGCATCCTCAACTCGAAGCCTCTTCATCCAGTTCGCATGGCTCCTAGTCGTCCTCAACTCATCCTCGGATACGCCCAGCAGCAGCTCAGCCGACCGATTTGCCCGCAGGACCGCCCCTTTGGGGTCGTAGATGACCACTCCTTCGGCGATGGAGGCTATGGTGGCGTCCAGTTGGGCCAGCACCCGCTCGCGCTCGACTTCCGCCTGCTTGCGGCCGGTGATCACCTCGGAGAAAATGAGGATCCCTCCTGTCTCACCGTTGGAGTCCGTCCAGGGTCTCAACTCCCACCGAAGCCACTCGGTCTTCCCATCCGCACGCTCGAAACGATCCTCGTCGCACCGCTCGACCGACCCGGCCAGTGCCCTCCGGTGCGCTTCCTTCCACCTCTCTGGAACGTCGGGGAACAGCTCATAGTGGGAGAGCCCAACAATGTTGCGGCGGCCGAGATGGTAGTCCTTCAGCCAGCGTTGGCTGTAGAGCAGGTAGCGCATCTGCCTATCGAACATGGCCACGGCGGCGGGAGTGTGCTCCACGAACTGTCGAAGCAGCGTCTCCTTGGCAAGCGCCTCACGCTCTGCCTGCTTCCACCCGGTGATGTCCCTGTCGATGGTGACGAAACCCGCGAGTTGGCCTGCCTCGCCTTTGAGCCGCGCGACTGCTATGGAAACGTCTACCGGGGAGCCATCCTTGCGCACCCTCACGGTCTCCACCGGAAGCGCGGCCTTCTGACTTCTCGCACGCCACAGCAGTCTACGTATCTCGTCGCGCCGTTCCGGAGGGTCGAGAATGGAAGCCGGCTTTCCGGTCACCTCCTCCCAGCTGTATCCATACAGCTTCTGCGCCTGCGGGTTCCAGCTGGTTATGCAGCCGTGCAGGTTCATGTCGATGATCGCGTCGGGAGAAGCCTCCACGATAGAGGCCAGACGGGCGTTGCTCTCCGCTCTCCCATGGACTTCCTCGCTCTTCGACTCCGTCCCCGCGGCAAGCCTCGCGTTCTCCAGCCCCATCCCGAGGATACCGGCCATCGCCTCGATCTGGGCCGCATCCTGCTCTGAGTGACTGCGGGGCCGCCGGAAGAGGTAGACAGCGGCTCCTACCACCTCCCCCCGGGAGCGCAGACTGACTGCCGCGAGGCTCTTGAAGCCGAGACGGCGCCAGCCCTTGCCGGGAGCTACGTCTGGGGGCAGGCTGCCCAAATCCTCCACCCACTGGATGCATCTGGTCTGGGCGGCCTTACCCATGAAAGGGTCGTCCTCCAGGGGAACCTCTCGCAGCGATGCTGCCTTCTTCTCGGGCACCCCCTGCGCCTCTACCAGCCTCAGGACCCCCTCCTTGGCATCGAGGCTCCAGAGCAGCGCCGCATCGGCCCCGAGGGCCTCCCTGGAAACCCGCAGCGCCGCGCGCACACCATCCCCCGAGTCCCGGGCGTCGGCCACCGCCAGGGCCACACGCCCCACGGCATCACAAAGCCGCTCGACCTCCGCTACCGATCCGCTATCTCCCGTCGCCCTGGCCGTCCCCATCCCGCAACTCACAATCGTACCCGCCCGGCCGCGATCGGCCCTCGTCGGATCGGCACCAGAAGCTAGGCGGATATTGGAACCGAACGGCAGAAGACATGCCACATGGCATCCCCACCCCTTCCTACCGCAAATGTCGTATCTCCCCACGTTTTCGTGGACACGCGCGCCGGTGGAGAGCCGTCCTTTTCTCGTATGGACCGGCCGCCTTCCGGATGATGCGCGGAGGCCCCGCACTGCGGCATCCTGTACACCCTAGCATCAATGAGATAGACGGAGACTCTCCTCTGAGGATAGGAGGCGTGAAATGGCACTCGGCGCGTACTCACGTCGATGGGAATACCCTCTGCTGGCCCAGGCATACGCCGGGCGGCGTTCGGACGCGGACTATGCCCGCGTGGCTCTTCGAGACCGGCAGGCGCTGCAGCGCGCCTACGCGCGCTGCGATGCCGTGACCCGCTCCAACAGTCGCTCCTTCTACCTTGCCAGCAGCCTCGTGCCGCCCGAGAAGCGCCGGGCCCTCAGGGCGCTCTACAGCTTCTGCAGAGTCACCGACGACATCGTCGACCGGCCGTCCGAAAGCATCGAGGCGGCACTGGCACGGTGGCGCCTGAGATCGATGTCGCCGGATCCAGACCCCAGCGATCCGGTCGCCGTGGCCTGGACGGACACGCGACTGCGTCACCGCATCCCCTCGCGATACGCGGAGCAGTTGATCGACGGTGTTGCGCGCGACCTGCGGCAGAAGCGCTACGCCACCTTCGAGGACCTGGCCCTGTATGCCTACGGCGTGGCCTCCACCGTCGGCCTGATGAGCATGCATATCCTGGGGTTCACCGGCGAGGAAGCCATCCCCTACGCCGTCAAGCTCGGGGTAGCCCTGCAGATCACCAACATCCTCCGTGACGTGGGGGAGGACTGGCGCGCGGGTCGGGTGTACCTTCCGGCCGAGGAGCTGGCGGCATACGGTCTGTCGGAGGAAGATGTCGCCGCCGGCCGGGTGGACGATCGATGGAGGAAGTTCATGCGTTTCCAGATCGACCGCAACCGCCGCCTGTACGCGGAGGCATGGCCCGGCGTTCCCATGCTGAGCAAGGATGGGCGGCTCGCCGTCACGGCCGCGGCCGACTTCTACCGGGCAATCCTGGGAGACATCGAGGCCCACGACTACGACGTGTTCCACCGCCGTGCCCATGTGAGCAGCTGGGGCAAGCTGCGGAGGCTGCCGGGACTCTGGTGGCGCTGCCGGACCGATCGTTAGAATGGAGGAGTACAACCTAGTCATCGCGGGGGGCGGTGCAGCCGGCCTATCCCTGGCCCACTGCCTGGCTCACAGCCCGCTAGGGGACCGGTCGATACTGATCGTGGATAAGGACGCCAAGGACAGGAATGACCGGACTTGGTGCTTCTGGACCGATCGGCCGACCCCCTTCGACGGCATCGTCCACCGCTCCTGGGATGACCTGCGCATCGCAGCGGACGGCTTCCAGCGGACCATATCCCTGGAGCCCTATCGCTACCAGATGATTCGCGGCATCGACTTCTACCGCTTCGTCCGGCAGGATCTCTCAGAACGGCCAAACGTGCGGTTCCTCCGAGGAACGGTCCAGCGGATCGAGGACGGCCCCGATGGCGCCAATCTGCTGGTGGATGGAGTCAAATACCGTGGCAGGTGGGTCTTCGACAGCCTGTTCAACCTGTCGCAGCTCGATCCTCGTCCTTCCAGCTGCCATCGCCTGCTCCAGCAGTTCAAGGGTTGGGAGATTGAGACGTCGGAGAGCCGGTTCGACACGAGGGCGGCCACCTTCCTGGACTTTCGTACGTCACAGAAAGGGGCGGCCCGTTTCTTCTACCTGCTGCCTCTCTCGGAGCGCAGGGCGATGGTGGAGTACGTTGCCTGCACGGCGAGCCCCCTTCCCCCGAACGAGGCCGAGGGCGCATTCAAGGATTACTTGGGGAGCGACGGCTATCGCATCCTTGCACGGGAAGGCGGCGTCAGCCCCATGACGGACCTGCCCTTCGCAAGGCGGATCGGGCAGAGCGTCCTGGCAATCGGGGTTCGGGGTGGGAGGGTCAAGCCCACCACGGGCTTCGCCTTCACACGCATCCAGCAGGACTCAACCGCCATCATCCGCTCACTGTCGCGGTCGGGGCACCCCTTCGACCTGCCACCCGATTCCCGCCGCTACCGTCTGTACGACTCCCTCATGCTGCAGATCATGACTCGCCATGGAGAGCGGGTGAAGCCTATATTCGCCGCCCTGTTCGAGAAGAACCCCATCCAGCGGGTTCTCCGCTTCCTGGACGAAACAGGCTCGCCCTGGGAGAACCTCCTGCTGATCGCCTCCCTACCGGACCCCATCTTCCTGCGAGCACTCCTTCGCCTCAAGCTCTTGCGGACAGTCTGATAGAGCAACAAGACCGCCGGCCGCGCCTATGACTCTGAGGCGCGGCTTGTCCCTGCCATTCTGAGGCGCCGCTGCATCCCTGTCATTCTGAGGCGCCGCAGCGCCGAAGAATCTCCTGGTACTACGTCAACAGGAGATTCTTCGCAGGCTGCGGCCTGCTCAGAATGACAGGTATGGCCTGCGGGCCACTCAGAATCACATGTATGAGCCTACGGCCGCCACCGACCTCGCCGGAGCAGGTAGGGTGGCACCAGCCTCTTTCAGGATTCGCTCCGTCGTGAGGCGGGCGGAAAGCAGCACCATGGGCAGGCCGGTGCCCGGATGTGTGCTGGCCCCGGCGAAGTAGAGGTTGCGGTAGCGGCTGTGCCGGTTCCGCGGCCGCAGATAGCCCACCTGCGTGAAGTTGTGGCTGAGGCCGAAGGCCGCGCCCTTCGACAGGTTGTACCTGGACTGCCAGGACAGCGGAGTGTAGGCAAACTCAAACTTTATGTGCTTCTCCAGGTCGGCCACACCCGCTTGAGCCAACCGCTGCAGGACGACCGAGCGAGCCCGCTGCCGCAGGGCCGGCCAGTCCTGGCGAGTGGACTCATCCAGATGGCCAACCGGCACCAGCACCATCAGGGTGTCCTGTCCGGCAGGGGCCGAGGAGGGGTCGATGCGAGCGGGGGCGTGGACGTAGAAACTGGGCTCCTCGGGAAGGGTCTTGTCCTGAAAGATCCGGTCGAAGCTGGCCCTGTAGTCGCCCGCCAGGAATATGTTGTGAGCCCCCAGCTGGGGGTATTCTCGATCCACCCCCCAGTAGAAGGTGATGGCCGAACAGGTGTGCTCTTTTCGCCCCATGCGCTCACCATCCACCCCATCCGGCAGCAGTTGGCGGTAAACGTAGGGCAGATCGGCATTGGCCACAACCACGTCGGCTGCCAACCGTCGCCCACCTTCCGCCCGCACGCCGGTAGCCCGATTCCCCTGCACCTCGATCTGCTCCACCGGCGTGTCATACAGGAACTGGACGCCGTGGGCCTGGGCTATGGCCGTCAGGCTTTCGATCACCCGATACATCCCGCCCGCCGGGAACCATACCCCCTCCGCCAACTCCGTATACTGGAGCAGGGAGTAGGTGGCGGGTGCATCGTAGGGGCTGAGGCCGAGATACATGTTCTGGAATGTGAATGCCTGCTTGAGGTGGGAATCCCGGAAGTAGTTGCCAACGTTGTCGTAGTGCTTGACCAGCGCCTTCATCTGGAAGAGGAGGGGCAGGTTACGAGGGCTGAAGTAATCCAGCAAGTTATAGAAGTTGCGGCCGACGAAGCGCTCCAGGGAGAGGCGGTAGTTCAGGTGCCCCTCGGCCAGGTAGCGCATCAGACCACCGAAGCTGCCGGGCTCGATCCCCTCCAACTGCCCCCGCATCGCTTCGAGATCCCCTGTCAGGGCCAACCGGACGCCATCGTCGAAGCTGATTTGGTAAGTCGGGTCCACCCGGAGAAGCTCCAGGTGATCCTCCATCCGCTCGCCCAGGGCCGCGTAGCTCTCCGCGAACACTTGAGGCATCAGGAAGAGCGTGGCGCTTACGTCGAAGCGATGGCCATCGTGGAGGATCCGGTCGCACCGCCCTCCGGGGGCCGAGTTCTTCTCCAGCACGGTGACCTGGAACCCGTTACGTGCTAGGCGCGCAGCCGTGGCGATGCCCCCTATGCCAGCGCCAACAACCACAGCGGTGGGTTGTGCGTACATCGTTCCTTCCCCTCGGACAATTCTGAGTCGATGGTAGATGCCTACCTTCCCACAGAGTAGAGTACCGGGGGCGCCCCTTCCTGCCATCGGCGCAACAGCGGACTTTCCCTACGCCGAAAGTATGGCCCGGCCCCCGGTCCTTGCCACCGCCGTTGAGGTAGCGCCCTACGCCAAATGTCGTAGCCGCCGTCTCGGCTACTGTCCTCTGCATGGGTAGCTGAACCTCGTGTAGGGGCGGTTCGCGAACCGCCCATGCGTTCCAGGGGATCCAGATGGTGGCACACCCGGAGTCATCGAAGACTATCTGGCTATCCGTTGGCGCCGCCCCAATCCGCATTGAAGACGGGGGGCTGTTGGGGGCTGTTCATCACAAGGATGCTGGTGGAAGCCCACGGAGGCAGGATATGGGCGAAGAGCGAGTTGGGCGTGGGAAGCACCTTCAGCTTCACGCTGTCCTGTGCCAACACCCACCACTAGCTACTGGACCGCACCGCTCCGCGCTACCCCCCCCCCGCGCTGGGGCGAGGGGCAGCGAGAAGAGCTAATCTATGTAGTCTCTAAGCTTCTTGCTCCGGCTCGGATGTCGCATCTTTCGCAAGGCTTTCGCCTCTATTTGCCTGATCCGCTCGCGGGTAACGCCGAACACGCGGCCTACATCCTCGAGGGTCCTCGGGCGGCCGTCGTCCAGACCGAAGCGCAACTGCAACACCTTGCGCTCCCGAAGGGACAGCGACTGCAGCACATCGTCCATCTGTTCACGGAGGAGTTGGCGAGAGGCCGCCTCGACCGGTACTGGCGCCGACGGATCCTCGATGAAGTCGCCGAGATGGCTGTCTCCCTCCTCACCGATGGGCGTCTCCAGGGAGACCGGACTCTGCGAGACCTTCATGATCTCTCGCACCCTATCCCCAGAAATCTCCATCAGCGCACCGATCTCCTCGTAGGTCGGCTCGCGGCCCAATTCCTGGAGCAACTGTCGGGAAACACGACTCAGCTTATTGATGGTCTCCACCATGTGGACCGGTATTCGGATGGTGCGCGACTTGTCCGCGATAGCCCGAGTAATAGCCTGGCGAATCCACCAGGTCGCGTAGGTGGAGAACTTGAAGCCCTTGCGGAACTCGAACTTCTCCACCGCCCTGATGAGACCGATGTTGCCCTCCTGGATCAGGTCCAGCAACGACACACCCCGTCCGAAATACTTCTTTGCCACACTGACAACGAGCCGCAGATTCGCCTCGGTAAGGGTTATCCTGGCATGTTCCGCATCAGCGACGATTGCGTCAAGTTGCCGGAGAGCCTCCCCGGGGCACGAGCAGAAGTAGCCCTCTCCAAGGGCGGGGTCGAGTGCCCCGTCCTTCTGACAGCCCCCGACAGCCATCTCGATCAAATTCTGAGGCAGCAGGCGGCAGAGGACGGACAGTTCGACGATGGAGTTATTTGCGACGGCAGGCTCTACCCCCATCTCTTGGGCAATGGCCTGCACCCGCTCAGGGTCGATGGCGGCAAGATTGCCCAGCCGCTGCACACCGCCGAGTACGCCCTCGGGGACGCGATCGGAGGGGAACAACCTATCCAGGTAAGGGAAGAGCATACAGAACCGCTGGAACATGTACTGAAGGATGGCTACGGCCTCGGCCTCAGGGTCTTCCATCGCTCCCTCGCCGGATATCGGGTTGACCGTTTCGACCTTCAGGATCTCCAGGGCATCGTCTGCTGCCTCGTGCTCGGCGTGGCATCCGCGCATCTCGCGCCGGACACCTTCCAGGAAGGATCCCTCTTCCATCTTGCGGGCCAGCCGCTTCTCCCCTTCCCTGCTCAACAGAGGTACGATTCCGATCTCACGCAGATACATCCGGACGGGGTCCTCGAGCCCCTCATGGTCATCTATTCGAATCGGAACGTCGGCAGCCTGGTCCTTCTCGGCGTCAATCAGCCATGAGGGAGAGGGCTCTTCGCCATCCAGTTCCACGTCCACTACTCGGGATACCGTTACTATAGAGTCGTCCGGTGCCAGCACATCGGCTACCTTCCCACCATCCTCTTCTGGATCGCGGATCTGCCGATGTACGTCGTCGGACACGTCGTGGTCTTGCGATGGCCCCATCACAGCCTGAACGGTCTGATCCGAATTGGTAGTGGATGCTACCACGGAGGCACCCACCATAAGGTCCTCTGCCATGTCTGGCCTCCTCATAGGCTCGCCACGGCGAGGGTACTCTGACCCTCTCCGCTTCGGCCGGCGGTCCTCACACTTCGGGTCTCCGCGGCCCTCTGCAATTCGTTCCACCTGGTCGGGTTCCAGTCCACAGTTGTCCATGCCTCCGATCGTCGTTTGCATGACGTCAGCGGATACTTCAAATAATAGAGAGCGCTCTACACATTAGGCACAATGCCGGTTGGGAACACCAAAAGGGGGTGACCAGTTGGCCACCCCCCCCAGATTGGGCATCTCAGTGCGAGAGGTAATCAGGCCGCTTAGTATCGGTCGCGCCCGCCACCACTCGACCTACGCTCGTACCCGCCGCCACTGGAGGACCGCTGGGCCGAGAAGCAATCAGAGCAGTACACCGGCCTGTCGCCACTAGGCTGGAATGGCACCTGGGTGTCCTTCCCGCACTGGGCGCACACGGCCGGGAACATCTCCCGCTCCCGTCGCTCGTACCCACCGCCGGAAGAGTATCCTCCAGAACTGCCGCCGCTGGCCTTGCGAGTGGCCCTGCACTCGGGGCACCGGCTCGGCTCGTTGGTGAAGCCCTTCTGGGCGAAGAACTCCTGCTCTCCGATCGTAAAGACGAACTCGCGGTTGCAGTCGCGGCAGGTGAGGGTCTTGTCTTGCATGTTGATCACGCTGACTCCTGATGTGGTTTCTTACTTGGGACGATTCGTCAGCGCGATCGCGTTCTGGGAGACGGTTTGAACAAACGAACCACTGACCCTAATGCTCATGCGAACGAGGTTTCATACCAGCAAGGACATTGTACAACTTATTGTCGAATTGCGCAACCATCAAATCGTCGCCCACCAGTGTCGCTCCCACCACATTCGAAGTCCGAAAGGGCACCGGACTCCCCCCGTATGCTAACATATCCACTATCTCTTTCCCTTCAGCTTCCCTTGGATGCCGGACGGGAGGGCTTCTCTTGCTCGAACCGCGTGTACATACCTTCAACATGGTGCTCTGCCTGTCCAGAGCCATGGACTTGGTCTCTCCTGGCTTGGTCAACCACCACTACCGCGTGGCCTACATCGCCCACAGCCTTGCGACGGAAATGGGACTCCCCCCGGAGCAGCGGAGTGACCTGCTCCTCGCCGGGGCGCTCCACGACATAGGAGCTCTCTCCCTCCAGGAGAGGCTGGCAGCCCTGGCCTTCGAAGCGGATTACGACTCCTTGGACCCGCACGCCCGTCTGGGCGCCCTGTTGGTCGGCGGCTTCACCCCCTTCTCTGGGCCGGCCTCCCTGATTCGGCACCACCACCTCCGCTGGGACCATCGCAGGGAGCAGGTGCCGCTGGGCAGCTATGTCCTGCACCTGGCGGATCGAGTAGCGGTCATGACACGGTGGAATGCGCCGATCCTTAACCAGGTTCCGGGTATTTTGGATCGAGTTCGGTCCGAAGCCGGCAGGATGTTCTCGCCGCAGCTAGTAGATGTCTTCCGTGGGTTGGCCGAGAGGGAGTCCTTCTGGCTGGATATGGCTTCGCGCTCCCTGGATTCCATTCTAGGGGAGCTAGCTCATCTCGGAACCATGGAAATGGATATCGACCAGATCATCGATCTGTCCCTGCTGTTCAGCAAGATCATCGACTTCCGAAGCCCATTTACGTCTACCCATTCCCGAGGAGTGGCTGCCCTGGCCGAGGCCATCACGGAACTCTTCAGCTTCTCGACCAGCGAGGTTCAACTGATGAAGGCTGCGGGCTACCTTCACGACTTGGGGAAGTTGGCTGTGCCCTCATCGATCCTGGACAAGCCGGGGCGGCTAACCAGCGAGGAGTGGGCAGTGATCCGCACTCACACCTACCACACCTTCCACACCCTGCAGACCATCGAAGCCCTGAGGCCGATGTCCGAGTGGGCTGCTTTCCATCACGAACGGATCGATGGCCGAGGATACCCCTTCCACGTGCGGAGGAAGGACTTGCCCCTACGCTCCCGCATAATGGCGGTAGCCGACGTCTTCACGGCTCTCACCGAGGATCGGCCCTATCGGAAGGCTCTACCTTCTGGAGAAGTGATAGCGATCCTGCGGCGTATGGTTGCCGAAGGGGCCCTGGACGAGAGGGTCGTGGAGGAGGTAGCCAACCGCTACGAGCAATTGGATACCGCGCGAGCCCAGGCACAACAGTCCGCCGCATGGGAGTACAGAGAATTGGGCGAGGCCAGTCGGGCACAGACGGCGCTCGCCAAGGAGACCTCTGCTGACATGTGATCGCGCCGCTGAGCTTGGCGGCAGCGATACCGTCTCGCAGAAATGACAGCGAACTCAGCGAGAAAACAGAGAGATCCAGCTACTAGCTGTCCCCGACTCTTGTCAGAGTGAAGCTGAAGATGCTCCCCTCGCCCAACTTGCTCTCTACCCAGATCCTACCCTTGTGGGCCTCCACCATCATCCTCGTGATGTACAGTCCCAGTCCCAGCCCCTCCATCTTGCCGACGCTCCCCGTTCGGTAGAATCGGTCGAAGATGTGAGGAAGCTCCTCATAGGCAATCCCGCTCCCCTGGTCCACCACTGAGACGGTTACTTCTTCCCCTGAAAACACGGCTTTCACCAGCACCCGCGTTTCCTTGGGCGAGTACTTCAACGCGTTGGAGAGGAGATTGGTGAAGACCCTCTCCAGCCGGTCCACGTCGACGCTCACTGGCGGCAGAGTCCCGGGTATCTCAACGTCTACTCTGTCTACATCCAGTCCGCCACGGCTGTCGTTGAGGAGCCTGGCCAGGAATAGAGCGAGGTCCACAGGCTGTCGGTTCAAGACAAGCTGCTGAGACTCCATTCGGCCGGCGTCCACCAGATCCTTCACGGTGATGGCCATTCTCCTGGCGGCTGAGACGATGGCCTCGGCACTCTGGACGAAGCGGCCATCGATGCCTTCCTTCCCAACGGCCCGCAGCAGCAACTGGGCCTGCCCCTGGATGACGGTGAGGGGGGTGCGCAGATCGTGGGACACGCAGCGCAGGAAGTCCTCTCGCATCTCAGAGAGCTGCTGAACGGGGGTGATATCGGCGGCGGTGGCGACGGCTCCCATCACTTCCCCTTGGTCGTCCAGTATGGGGGCGGCATAGACTGAGACCCAGACCTCTCGGTCCGGCCGGTGCAACCGCAGCACCTCTCCCTGAACCACCTCTCCCCTCAAGGCCCTTGCCACAGGATCTCGTTCTGGTAACAGAGGCTCGCTCACGGGAGTCTCGGTACGCAGCGGCTTCACGATGCGCTGCTCCATGGCGCCGCAGCGTGACTCCTCGGTGTAGCCCAGCATCTCCTGCGCAGCATCGTTTTGCATCACGACGCTTCCACGGGCATCATAGACCAGCAGGGTTGCCGAGGAAGCCCTGAAGATCGCGTCCAACCGCGCCGCCAACTTCCGTTGCTCATCAGCTGCTGAAGTCAACTGCCTTTCCCGCGCCGTGATCGCCTCACTCATAGTGTCGAAGGCTGAGGCGAGATCCACAATTTCCGCCGGCCCGACCACGGACACAGGACCTCCCCGTTTGCCTTGAGACAGCTCCAGCGCCTGGTAGTGTAGCTGCCGTAGGGAGGAGACCAGCTTCCACGCAATGAACAGAGCTACCAGGGAAGCGCTAAGTGTAGTCAGGAGGAAGAGCAAGGCATGGCGACCCAGCCCCTCCAGTATCGGGGCCAGCACCTCCTCCTCGGATCGGCTAGCCTGGACTACCCAGCCGAGGGAGTAGACGGGTGCCCGTGCGGCCATTCGGCGCAATCCATGTCCGGCAAGCAACGGGTGAATGCTCTCCTCTCCGGCTAACGACCTGGACAGAGTCGGGTCCATGCTCAACCAGTCACGCGCTTCCCAAGTGGTGTTAGCCTCCGGATATCGATAGACTAGCCTTCCCTGCCGATCCAACAGGTAGATCGCGGCATCTCCGGCGCGCCTAACCCCAAGCACGGTCCCCAGCTTGTCCGGGTCCACCACCGCGATCACGGTCCCCTGCAGTATGCCCTGACTGTCTCGTACGCTCCTGAGGATGGTAAAGGTTGGATGGCCGGTGGAGTCCAGTTGCAGATCACCCACCGCCCAGTCCCGACCCTGGACTATCGATAGATAGTGAGGTTGGCTCGCAACGTCGATGCCGATGTCTCGGGCTAGGCTGGAGTAGACCACCTGGCCTGAAGGCACGATCCAAGCATAGTCTCTAGAGCGTGTTATGAACCATTTGCTATGAGAGGCTCAGCTCGATGCAAGAGCAGGCACACGAAAGCGACATAGTGCAAGCCCACCAATGTGGTGGCCAACCGCTCGTAATCCCTAGCCAGGCGTCGGAAACGGGCAAGCCAGCCGAAGCTGCGCTCCACCACCCAACGCCTTGGCAGCAGCACAAACCCACGCTTGGTCTCAGGCAGCTTGACGACGTGAAGTGTGATGCCTTGCTCTTGTGCAGCTTCGGCCGCGTCATCTCCCGTGTAACCCTGGTCTACAAAAGCGATCTCGATGTTGTCATCGGTGACCTGCTGCACCGCACTCGCCAACTCCTCCACCTGTGCACGGTCCTGTTCGTTGGCTGGTGTCGAATGCATCGCCAGGAGGTGTCCGAGAGTGTCCACCGCCATGTGGACCTTCGATCCCTTTCTACGTTTAGCACCGTCCCATCCAGCCCTTGCTCCGCTCTCAGGGGTAGACTGCAACGTTTTACTGTCAAAGATCGTTGCCGAAGGCTCGGCATTCCGCCCTACTGCCAGGCGCAGCATCACCCTCAAATCATGCACGATGGCCTCGAAGGAACCAGCGGCCAACCATCGCTGGGTTTGCTGATAGACCGTGTACCAGGGCGGGAGATCGTTGGGCATCATGCGCCAGGGAATGCCACCACGAACCAGGTAGCGCAGGGCATTGAACACTTCGCGCAGATCGTACTGACGCTGATTGGCATCCAAGGGCAACAGGGTCAGGTAAGGAGCAACGAAGGCCCAT
Source organism: Chloroflexi bacterium UBA6077 (assembly GCA_002436065.1). Classification (GTDB taxonomy): domain Bacteria; phylum Chloroflexota; class UBA6077; order UBA6077; family UBA6077; genus UBA6077. Next base: position 2,890 of record DIXP01000003.1, on the reverse strand, counting down.
TCCTCGTCGCTCACGTCACTCGGGTAGGGTTTGTGTGTCTTTTCCATACCATAAGTCTACCCGACCCTACGTTCAGTTCATAACAGGCTCTAACGGCTCCATACTCCTGGGAGCTGGACAGGAGTATGGCGTTGACCTCCTCCGACGAGACAAAGCGAGCACTGGTGATGGCCCGGCCAAGGGCCGCCTCCTGGTGAAGCACATCCTGGACAAATGCCTCGAAGACGAGAGCCGACGCCCTGGCCAACTCCAGGTTGGCCTGCATCTCCTGCTGCCGGTGGGTCTCGAAGTGGCTCCTGTAGATGAACCCTTGGATGAGGAGAATAGGAACGAGGGCCACCGCCAGGATGAGGAGCAAGGTTACACGCAGTGTCACGGGGACGAGGAAACGGGAGGAGAGGCGAGCCCTCAGAGCGCCAAGCGTACCAGACGAGGCTGTGCCGGACTCAGCCATAACGACCACCTTCCACGCTGTCGGGATTGCTGGCTTCGGAACGTCCGATGCCGACCCCCCGATCGCGTTGGAACATGCAGTGGACCACGTAGCGAGGGCCCACACCTACGGCATTCCTTCCAATCAGGGGCGTTATCTTAGTAGTCTACCGACAGCGCGGAATTCTCTCAACACGAGCGACGAGGTCGAAGGCTCCCGACGCACCACGGAGAATGCACTCTACCTGTTCTGATCCGCCCGACCCTCCTGCACTGCTTCCTGGGATTCCGCCGGTGGAGCCTCTCCTGTGATCCTCGTTTCTCAGGCGTGCGCATCCCCCGCGACCCTGCTCCGTAGGGTCTCGGGCATTCCCACCAGCAATGGCAGGCGCACCAGGATGTCGATAGCCACAAACCCCAGGAATACGTATTGCGGGCCAAATCCGTCCCACACAACGCCTGCCACGATTGCTACCAAGGCACTGAGGAACATCCGAAAGAAGCGAGTGATGCCCAACCAACGGCCCATCTGGTCCGCCGGCACCAACTCCCTTTCCATGGCCGCTGCAATAGGGTTTGATATGTAGAAGAAGCCCTGAAGAACGCCGGCGATAATCACGAATGCCGAATTGGGAGCCAACACCAGGACGAGGTTGGAAAACCAGAAGAGAGGCATCGCCATATACAGGACTGTCTTCCTGCCCGATCGATCGGCCAGTCGGCCCAATGGGATGGCGAAAATGATAGATGTCACGGCACAACCTGCGACCATCGCTCCCAATACGTATTCATCAGCGCCTTTCACGGTATAGGCGTAGACTTGCGCGAACGGGAAAACCATGGCCAATGGCAGTTGGCCAATTGAGGTGACAACCAGCCAACGCTTGAGGTGCTGGCCCTCCTTCAGCACCTGATGCAGGTCCCTGAACATGCCTTTAGGCGTGGCTCGGACGTTAACCCACCGGTGGTCGGATAGTTGGGTTAGCACGAGCGCGAACGTGCCCAGGGTCGCCACTGTGGCGACGACGAACAGGGGGCGAATGCCGCTCACATCCACTCCACCGGAGCCGGCCACAAGCCAGGCCCCGATCAGGGGACCGGCCATCCCGAGCAACCCTGCAGCGACGGTCTCACAGATCATCATCCCCGTGGCGCGGTCCCGGGTCGCCAGGCAGTTTCCGCACACCGTGGCGCAGCCAAGAATGCTGGTCGAGTACCCCAGCCAGTACGCTACCATCGCCACCAAAGCCATCAGCCAGTTCTGGGCTATCGCGTAGGTCAGGTAGCAAACGGCCAGCATGCCGATGCCGGCCAGGTAGATCCGCTTCGCGCCGAACCTGTCTATGAGCCAGCCTGTCGAGGGGCCCAGGATGGCGGCTGCCACCATTCCAGCGCTGTTTATGGCCCCTAACTGGGTCGCGGTGGCTCCCAGGGCGACGATGTAGATAGACAGATAGGGGAACACCATCTGGTACACGAGCCTGTCCAGCGACGTCCGCGCGACCGTAACCCTCCAGTCGCGCGATTGCCTGCGAATGAACGAGACCCCATGCTGTGCCGCCTGGACAGGCATGTAGGCGAATTGTGCCACTCGGTACACTCCCAGAAGATAGTGTCGGGGAATCAGGTTTCGGAAGTCTGCCGGTGACCGGGCTACCAGATGCCCGGTCACCGGCAGACCATACGGTGGACTGATCAACTCGGAGAAGCTCCTACCGGCAGGCGGAGTAAGCAACTCCACGGTCTGGGTGGCACTCTCGAGATCGATCCGTATCGATAACGAGCATATGCCCACCAGCATGCTAGGCTGCCGACTCCCGCATGTCAAGCAGGGACTGCCTCAGCCTCATGGTCTGGAAGGGCAATGATCGTCGAACCATCTTCACTTGACTCTAGTAAGGCTAATCTGGCCCGAGGGCGCGCCAGAAGGGCTGGTTGCGGTGCTCCACTCGCTCCGCTCGACCCTCCGCCGCCCGTCTCGATAGGGCACCCTGTACGGTCTCGGAGGCTAAATGGGTCAGGGCTCCCAACAACTCGTCCTCCCTCACCAAGCGATTGTCCCAACCGTCGAGAGGGTACCGGGCCGAACATTCGGCTCATCTCACTTATCCCCAAAACAGCTCGATCCCTGTTGTGGCTGCGCTCCCGGCCGGTTGACCACCAGGTATTACTAGCATATGCTCATAACACCCTACGCCTACAGCGGCCTGCCGTCAAGGACTCGCAGGGACCAAGCCCCGTCGTCAAGCTCCTGATGCAGGCGGCCACAGCTTGTGCGCCAGGGCAATGAAGGCAAGCGCCGCCGCGGTGGGGCGGACGTCCTTGCGGGAGACGATGCTGATCTCCCTCTCCAGCCGCAGCCCTTCCACGGAAACGGCCCTCAGCAGACCCTGGCGAAGCTCCAACTCCACGCCATACCCCGAGACGGCCGCGATGTAACTTCTCAATAAATCGGGGT
>DIXP01000119.1 GCA_002436065.1 Chloroflexi bacterium UBA6077 | reverse complement strand
CTGGACCAATAGTGAAATGGCCCTTGATGTATACCGAGCATAGCCGCCTTGGTGTAGACCACGAGATCGAGTTCGGGGGCCGTCAGGATTCGAGTTCACAGCTTCTCAAGGATCAGTTTGGAGGACTCTCCGCCGAGCCGTCCGTTCCGTCGGTCTGCACCTCTGCCTGCTGGCTCTCCACCTCCTTTCTCCTGCCAAGCTGCCTGTAGCTCCGCCCTCGGATGACCAGGGTCTGGGAGTGATGGGTGAGCCTGTCCAGGGCGGCGCTAGCGAGAAGGTCGTTGCCGAACAGCTCTCCCCACTCCTCCATCGCACGGTTGCTCGTGATGATCATCGAGCGCCTCTCGTAGCGGCGAGTGATGATCTCGTACAGATCGTCCACTCCTTGAGCAGACAGGGGACGCAGGCCGAAGTCGTCCAGCACCAGAAGATCGGCCAGGTCGAGCCTCGCCATCTTGCGGGAGTAGCTTCCATCGGCCCTGGAGGCGTTGAGTTCGGCCAGGAGGGCGTTGGTTGGCCTGATGATCGCACAGTATCCCCGCCTGATCGCCTCGAAGGCGATCGAGTTAGCGATGTGACTCTTGCCGACCCCCGTCGGTCCACAGACGAGGAGGTTCTCCCTCCTTGCCACGAAGGCACAGGTGGCCAGCTCCATCACGACGGAGCGGTTTAGCGCGGGCAGTGCGGCGAAGTCGAAGCGGGCAAGGGTCTTCGCCTCCTCACACCTGGCTTCCTTCAGCCTCACTCCGAGCCTTCTGCCCTCTCGCCTCTCCAGTTCATCGTCCAGGAGAAGCGCCAGGAACTCTCCCGGTGAGAGACTCTCCTGGACCGCCTGGGCTGCCCTCACCTCCAGCGTTTCGAGCATCCCTGAGAGCCTCAGCTCCTTCAGCTTGGGAAGGAGGGGGTGGACGGGACTCCTGTTCACCATCGCCCTCATCGGGATGCCTCCTCGCACCCGAAGAACTCGGAGGCACTTCTGGCGAAGGTGAAGCTCCTGGCCTCACCCCGCTGGGCCAATGAGGCGAAGGGCACCACGTCCGCTGGAAGCGCCTCCCGGTCGAGAGCGGCGTTCAGGATCTCCTTGATGCGGCGATACCGAGGATCACCGTAGTACAGGGCTCGGGCACAGGCAGCCTCAAGCCGCTCATCCCCCACACTCTCCCGGAGACGCAGGATCGCCTGCACGCTCCTGATCCGGTCCAGCGGCCGCTCTGAGAGCAGCTGCTCCATCGTCTCGGCCGTCTTGGGTCCGATCGTGCGCGCGATCTCGATGCATCGCTCAGGAGTCCTCTCCAGATAGGCCGCCTTCTGGGCCGGATAGTGCTCTCTCCGCGTCTTCCACTCCCCTTTGTGCCTTGCTCGCTCGTGGGTACTGACCAACTCGACTCCCTGGAACAGTTCCACCACCCGCTCGCCTACGTAAGCCTCCAGCCTCTCGCCAACATGCCGGTAGGGCACGGAGTAGAAGGAGCCGTCGACTACCACGTGGCAGTCGGGATGCACCTTCACCCGCCTCACCTCGCACAGGCTGAATGGCTGAGAGGGCAGGGGACCGAGAGCCTCCCACTCCTTGTCATAGAAGAGGGCGAGGGGTGCCTTCCCCGTCGTCCCATGCTTTCTTGCCCCCGCTACTTCCTTCACCCATACCGCCAGACGCTCATTTGCCACGTTGATGTCGGTGAACTGCTGCCCGGCCGCGAAGTTCCGTTTGAGGTAGTGCACTCCCGACTCCACCTTTCCCTTGTGCTCGGGCGTCCCCGGCCGGTTGGGACTGGCTATGAAGCCGTAGTGCTGAGCCATCCTCCGGTAGGCTTCCCCCAGCACCGGGTCGTGCAGGTTCGCCTCGATCACCGCCGCCTTTAGATTGTCCAGGACGACCTTCCTCGGGACTCCTCCGAAGCTCTCGAAGGCGTGGCGGTGGCAGGCGATCCAGGTGGCTACCTTCTGGTCGAAGACCAACTCACAGTACTGGTGGCGGCTGAATGAGAGGGTCATGACGAAGGCGTAGCTGGGACGAACTCTCCCCGTCGCCGGGTCCACCAGCGGCCCCACCGATCCAAAGTCCACCTGGGCCTCTTCCCCTGGCCGCGTGTGGACCCTTACCCGCGCCTCCGCCTTCGGAGGCCGCAGCTTCGCCACGAACCGTCGCAAGGATGAGTAGCTTCCCCGGTATCCGTGGTCCTCTCGCAATCGAGAGAGGATGGCTACCATCTCCACCCCCTCCGCCAGCAGCTTCTCCACCACCTCCCCATGGGGGGCTACTGTGGACTCCATCCAGGGAGGCGAGAAGGTCGGCCCCAGCTTGGCCACCAGTTCACGATCTGTCGGCAACTCCTCTTCGCCATCCATGTAGCCTTGGTCCAACGCCATACAGTAGTACTTGTGGATCGTCACTCGGCTCATCCCCGTGTCCCGGGCAATCTGCCGTTCGCTCTGCCCCTGTCTCAGTCGATAGACGATGTCCCTTATCTGCTTCACCTGCAGTCGCTCCATCTCTCCCTCCGGTCTATTCCGGAGGAGTATAGCGACGGCATTCCCTCCCTCTATCCACTCGCCTACCGGTACACACCCCCACCCATGAGTGGTCTACATCGGGCGGCTATGGGCGGTACACATCGGCCGACCATCGGTGGTACACATCGGGCGGCTACGACTGGTCTACATGGGGCGGCTACAGCTGGTATAGTCTAGGGCGGTCACTGACACATGAGCACGGCGGAAGCGCCAGTG
>DIXP01000057.1 GCA_002436065.1 Chloroflexi bacterium UBA6077 | reverse complement strand
AACTTGATCCGTTAGACACTAAAGGTCCCGCAGGGCACCTCCAGCCGCGCCGTATCATAGCACCCCCCGGCACTCAACGGCGCACGGACGGCATGCTGCTCGATATAGCACCTCCGTCCACCCTGGCTGCGACCAACCGCCGTAGCGGCGATCCGGCAACATAGCTCCCAACGACCTCCCAGGCCCGCGCCTCGTCATAGGGGAGCGACTCAGGGTCCCGGTCGGTCACCCCCAGGTAGGTCTGCAGCGCCCAACGGAGGACCGTCTGGTTGAAGGGGATACCACGTCTGGACCAGCGCTAGCCATCGTCACGACGGCGAAGTTGCGTTTGGGCACGGTGAGAAGCTCGGCGTAGCCTGCCTTTGGCTGCACCTACCTGGTCCAATTTGCTCCGCTGCGATGAGGTCCAGACGGATGGTCATGTCGAGTCAGTCATCGGGTCCGTGACATGGGTCTAGTCGTCGGCCATGCCTGGCCCATGGTTGAGCATGGCCGGCTCGGCAAGGAATTTGCGAGGCTGTCTGACACGGCTCGCCACGGCGCCCTGGAGACCGGGACTGCGTGGATCGCGAGTCGTTAACAGATGCGGCAAGGTCGGCCTCGACCGACTCGGAGAGTTCCTCCATCGCACGAAAGGAGCGCATACATGAGCACGTCCGAGAGGGCGGCCAACGACACCTTGCAGGTCACCACCCCTACCGACCGCGAGATCCGGATAGAACGGATCTTCAACGCGCCCAGGGAGCAGGTGTGGCGGGCGTTCACTGAACCAGAACTCACTGCCCAATGGTGGGGGCGCGGCAACAAGGTCACCATCGAGCGGATGGAGGTGGAACGCGGAGGCCACTGGCGCTACGTCGAGCAGTCGGTCGACGGCGTTGACGGCTTCGAGGGGCGCTACCGAGAGGTGACACCGCCCGAGCGCATCGTACAAACCTTCGAGTGGGACGGTATGCCCGGCTACGTAGCGGTGGACACCGTCACCCTCGAAGACCTGGGCGATGGCCGGACGAAGGTCGTAGACACCTCCCTGTTCCACACCACCGAGGAGCGGGATGGAATGCTGAACTCGGGCATGGATGAGGGCCTCAGCCAGAGCTACGCCGCGCTGGACCGACTGCTCACCACGCTTGCCTGATGGAGACAGCGAGGCAGCACAGGGACGAGTAGGGGCACAGCATCGTCGCTCCGAGGATGGAGTCCGCAACGGTTCGCTGAGAACCTTGTGGCGGCAACGACATCTGAAGAGGCCGACCCAAGACGAGATGCAAGCAGGAAAGAGCCAGGCTACTTTCGGCCTGGCTCTTTCCTGCTTCGTGACGGAGCCGCATGGGAGCCAAACCCGCCCGGGACAGCGATTACTGCCCCAGCGACGGCGAGGGCTGCGCTACGTCTTGCCTCCCTTCCAGCGCCGCAGTTGTGCGACCTCGTCGTGAAGCTGGCCCCATACGCGCTCGGACTGTCGCCTCAGCCTCTCGTCGTGACGTAGCTCGTAAGCCTGGGCCTCCCGTACGAGCTTCCGATAGTGCTCAAGACGTTCGGCAGCGAGGTCTCCTGACTCCACCGCCTTCTTCACAGCGCAACCCGGTTCGGTGTCGTGGCGGCAACCTCGGAACCGGCATTGAGCAGATAGCGCCGCGATGTCCTCGAACACCGAGTCGAGGCCATCTTCGTCGGTAAGCTGCAGTTCACGCATGCCCGGCGTGTCGAGCAGCAAACCACCTCCAGGCAGGAGGACGAGCTGGCGGTGGGTTGTGACGTGACGGCCGCGGCCATCACTTGCTCGGACCTCGCCGGTGGGCATCCGCGCTTCGCCGAGGAGCGCATTGACCATGGTCGACTTGCCTGCCCCGGATGAGCCGACGAAGGCCGCGGTCAGGCCGTCACGGATACTCTCCCGAATCATCGCGAGGCCCTCAGACCGAAGCCCGCTGGTCACGTAGAGCTGCACGCCGCGGCAGCGCGTCTCGACCTCGGCTAAGCGGACAGCGGTATCCTCGCAGATGTCGGCCTTATTGAGGATCACCGAGGGCTGGGCCCCGCTCGCCCAGATTCGAGCGAGGTAGCGTTCGATCCTGCGGACATTGAAGTCCGAGTCGAGGCTGCAGACGACGAACACCAGATCGACGTTGGCGGCAATAACCTGCGCGCGGACCTGAGGCCCAGAAGCTCCGCGGGTGAATACGGTACGCCTGGCCAGCAGGTGGTCGATAGTAGCGGTGCGATCGGGCCCAGGTTCATCCCTGAGGACGACCCAGTCGCCAACGCCGGGAACGCCACCATCCTCGAGCTCGAGGCGGAGTCGTCCGGCGAGCTGCGCCTGGCCTGCGCCGGTGCGAGACCAGACTTCGTAGGCACCGCGATGCTCAGAAGCGATCCTAGCGGGGACGATTTCCGGGGCTGTGAAGTGGCGAAGTTGTTCTTCGAAAAAGGGGCCGAAGCCCAATGTGGATAGCTCGGTCACGATTGTGTTCTCCATATGCGCGGCGCGAGGCACGCGCGAATCATCCGCGTGCGCTGCTCGTCCAAGCGATCAGCAAGGCACGCGGACAGGGATCAGCGGTTGAGGAGACACAGGCGCGCTGTGGCGGTCAGCGCCAGCGGCGCGCTCGAATCCTCACGCAAGATCCATATGGAGAACGGTAGCGATCATAAACCTCTGCTCGGGCAATTGCCCCGTCTACTACACGAAGAGAATACAGCTTCCGGGCTCATGGATCAACTTGCCCCCCGGGTGACCTGTTTGCTGGTGGAGACCTGGATCAGTCCGGCTGATAGATCGCGCAGGCATCACCTCGGTCGCAAACGAGGTGGACCTGGGCCAAGTCAATAGCCACCCCACTGCAAAAATGTCGCCGACGGAGCCCGCCCCGTTGAAGACTACCATCAAGGCCACCGCGGGGATGGCCTCCACGGGAACCATCAGGAGGAGTACTAGACCGATGAGGCTCATCAGGGCCAGCGGTGCCAGGCCAATTACGAGATACTGATCCCGGTGGATATAGCAGCCGGGGGAGGCAGCAAAGGCATAGGGACCACAGAAGCCAGAGGTCGGCCGCTGGCGAGTCACAAGCCAGAAGAACAAACCGTGTATCGATTCATGGACGAGGGCCACGAGTATAGTAAGACCTATGAGAGAGCCCAGGACGACGGCAACCCCCCACCCGTCAAGTTCGAAGGTGCCCTCGGTCGGACGAGTCAGCGCGAGGAACTTCAGAACCAGCCAACCGAAAGGCAACAAGAGAGCAACCCCTGCCACCATGACTCCAAACAGGGCGAAGCGGTTCGTCGAAAGATCGAGCGTACCGCGCAGCTTATAGTTGGTCGGCAACGTCGTCGTTGTCTTCAATGCGCCAAGAGCCTCGCCATCCCTCTCCGCCATCATCGTCCACTCAGCCTCCATCAACTGCAAAAGACCGCCGACTGCAGGATCGCGGGGAGCGCCTGCACCATGTCGAGAATACCGGTTCGACTGGGTGCTGGCATCGGCCTAAAGGTTGGTAGCAGTGTACGACGAAAGGTGTAAGACAGTAGTCCACGGCATGGCCAATCTCCGACCCTTCCGTTTCTGACTTCTAAGTCTTTCGAGGATGCCGGGCGCATCTGACTCGAATTAGCGTTCGATGCCATATATATCCAGTGTGAATGCGGAGTGCCTAACGGGAGAGCCATCCGCTGTGGTGAATACCACAACCTGATCTGTACCACCTTCCAAGTCGTTCACGCCGCTGCCCGGCTTGAGTTGCTGGCCGGAGGCGCCGACGAGGCTTGCCCCCTTGATAGTGCCCAGCTCATTGGGGGACACGCTAATCCAGTCGCGTTCGCTCGCGGGCGCGTCCACCTTTTCCAGATGGTCTCCCAGTGCATGGGCTACCTCAACTATGCGCCATCAAACGCTCGCCGGTACAATGGCTCCAGTTGAGGCTGGCCGGCAATCGGCCCCTTGCCCCATCCCAGGCTACCGAAACGATTAATCTACGGCAATCTATTGCAGAACTGGACCGAAAACCGCGAACGTGCGTCCATGGGCAATCGACCATGAACTTGCGCGCCGGCTCTGGCAACTGAATGAGAAGCTTACCGGCTTGAATTCCACAATCTGAAAGAGGTGCTTCATGAAAGTGGTCGCTTTTAACGGAAGCCCGAGGAAAAGCTGGAACACCGCGACGCTACTGAACCAGGCGCTGGAGGGAGCAGCTTCACAAGGAGCCGAGACAGAGCTTATCCATCTTTATGATTACAGTTATAAGGGCTGCATCAGCTGCTTTGCCTGCAAATTAATAGGTGGCAAGAGCTATGGGAGATGCGCCGTAGATGACGAGCTAAAGCCAATTCTTAGAAGAATAGTGGCCTCGGTTACCATATGATTGTCTCCGTGCTAGGGTGTGGTAACCATATGGTACGGGACCGCCGCGCCGGATTGATCCCCGGCGCGGTCCGTTGTTCATGACCCAGTATTTATGACCGGGTCTCGTTTAGCTACCTATGCAGCGGTCAGTAGCATCCGACCTCGCACTTCGCATCGATCTTCTCTGCAAATTACCTTCACTGCGATCAAGCTGGTCGGTACCGAGTCACCGAATATCTACACGAACTCCCCGCTCGGCATGCCGGACTGCTTGATCTCGTCGCGCTTCTTGCCCCGATCCCGGAAGTCCCGGTAGAAGGGAAAGATGAAGCTGGCGAAGGCCAAGGTTAACATAGCCGCTGCAATGGGCCTGGTGACGAAGATAGCCCAGCCTACATCGCTGATCATCAGGGAGCGGCGGAGATTGGTCTCGACGATGAAGCCGAGAACCAGTCCCAGCACCGTACCGGCAGGGGAGAAGTTATACCGAGTCATGAAGTAGCCGATCACTCCGAAGCCCAGGGCTACCCAGACGTTCCACACGCTGTTGTTCACCGAGTAGGCGCCGATGATCACGAAGGCCATGATCCCACTCAGCAGGTAGGATTGAGGGAGGTTGACGATGCGGACACAAATCTGTAGCGTTACCATCCCCAGGATCAACATAGCGAAGTTCGCCACGGCCATCCCAACGAAGAGACCGTAGACCACGTCCGGGTTCCGGACGAACAGCATAGGGCCTGGTTGCAGGCCATGAAGCATCAGGGCTCCCAGCATGATGGCTGCGCCACCAGAGCCCGGAATGCCCAGGGCTAGCAGTGGGGCGAAGGCCGAGGCGGTCACGGCGTTGTTGGCTGTCTCGGGGGCCGCGATCCCCTCGGCGGAGCCATGGCCGAACTCATCCGGGTGCTTCGACCACCTTTTCGCCTCGTTATAGGCGATGAAGGAAGCTATAGTGGCACCGGCCCCGGGCATAGCCCCGATGACGATACCGATGACCGACGACCAAAGGGTGATCGGCATGAGGCGCTTGATCTCACTTATGGAGGGCAACTTGGTTGAGAGCTTGGCGTCCCGGATCTTCTCCCAGCCACCCATCTCCCGGGCTTGCACCAGCACCTCGGAGACGGCGAAGAGGCCTACCATCACCGGAATGATATCGAAGCCGCTTAGCAGCTCCGGGGTATCAAAATCGAACCTAGCGGAGCCAGCGAAAGGATCCACCCCGACTGTGGCGATAGCCAGCCCGAAGAGCCCCGAGATGAAGCCCTTGATGTAGTTGCCACCCGACAGACTTGAGATGATGGTAAGCCCGAAGAGCGCCACCGCGAAGTACTCCGGAGGCCCAAAGGAGAGGGCTATCTCCGCCAGAGGCAGTGCCAGGGCGATCAGGGCCACTACACTGAGGAGGCCACCGATAGTCCCGGCCACCAGGGAGATACCCAGGGCCCGGGCCGACTCGCCCTTCTGGTGCATCGCGTAGCCATCCAACACCGTTGCCGCCGAAGCTGGGGCGCCCGGGGTCTTGATCAGGATGGCGGTGATTGAGGAGCCATACTGGGCGCCCACGTAGACTCCCGACAGCAGCATAATGGCCACCGCAGAGTCCATGCCCCAAGTGAGAGGTAGCAGCAGGGCCATGGCGATGGAACCGGTAATGCCGGGCAGGGCCCCGCCGACTATTCCCCAGGCGACTCCAAAGAAGATGAAGCCCAAGGCGATGGGTTGGAGGGCAACCTGGGCCCCCAGCGCAAAGTTCTCAAGCATGGTCTCTCCCTCTTATTACTCCAGCATCTGGCTGATGATGCCCTCTGGAACCAGCACCCCCAATACCCTGACGAAGACAAGATACACTACTACCGTCAGGACAACCGCGCTAATGGCGATGCCCCGGACACTTCTCTCACCTACGACGGTTGGGAGCCCCAGGGCGTAGAGGAAGGAGCTAGCAACGTATCCCAGCGGCTCCATCAGGAATAGATAGGCCCCTGTGGCCGCGATGACACTCACGATACGAACATTGCCCATCAGCCGGGCTCGCCCTTGCAGCGTATCTTCATCCCCCTCCAGGCGGTAGCGCCGGAAGGAAGAGATGATGATATGCAGGGTACCAAAGATGATCATGATCAGGGCCAGCAGCCTGGGATAGGCTGCCGGACCCAGGGGGTCGATGGCCCTCGTCGGTAGAAAGTTACACTGCCAGAAGTACCAAGCCGCGACCGCGATCACCACCAGTGCGATACCGATCTCTTTCTTCATGTCTATGCTCCAGATCCGGGCCGGCGATATCATGGTCGCCGACCCGAGACAATGGTTTCGCTATGTTGTTACCTGGTTGGATCTACTATTCGGGCTTGATACCCTTCCTATCCAGGAAGGCTCTAAACTTGGTGGCATCGCTTTCTATTGCCTTGGTGAAGTCATCGGGCCCTTGATAGCTCAGCACCATGTTGCCCTGGTTTGCCCAGCTCTGGAATTCGTCAGTGTCGTAGACCCTCTTCAGCTGGGCGGCGATGGCGTCCGTCACATCCTTCGGCATACCACCCGGGGCAAAGAAGCCGCGGAACTTCTCCATGACCGAGTCGATCCCCTGCTCCTTGAAGGTAGGGGCATCGATCCCCGATATCCGGTTGTTGGCGGCTACCGCCAACACCTTTAGCTTCTTGGCCTCCACCTGCGGCAGGATCTCCGCATACTCGCCGACGCCTGCCGCGATGTGGCCTCCAGCCACGGCTGCGATTACCTCAGCGCCGCTCTCGAAGGGTACGTACTCGATCTTCCCTCCTGTTGACAACTCCGCTTGGTCCGTCATGAAGTTGTCGGCACCCCCCACCGAACCGCCACCCACCCGCAGCTTGCCAGGGTTGGCCTTCGCGCCATCGAAGAACGTCTTGCCATCATTCCAGGATGCATCGGTCTTGACGTATAGCACCATTGTGTCGATCACCATACGGCAGACAGGGACGAAGTCCTTGTAGGTGACCGGCATCTTGTTGGTCATGGGCGCAATGATCAGGTTTGGGGTTTGCCCCATTAGGGTATACCCATCGGGTTTGGCGTTCTTCAAAGCGATGAACGCATTGGCACCGGAGCCACCAGCCCGGTTCTCCACCACCACTGCCTGACCGAACATCTTCTCCGCCGCTTTGCCCACGACACGATTGAAGAGATCTCCGCCTGCGCCTGGGTTGGTGTGGGTGATGAAAGTCACGGCCTTGGTGGGCCACTTCACTTCTGCCTTAGGCGCGGCATTGGATGCGGCCACAGGGACCTCAGTCGCTGCAACGGCCGGGTCGAGCGCCTTGGTCGACGCGGCTGGCACAGCGGCAGCCGAAGCAGCCGGCTTCGCCGGCGCCTGGGTAGGAGCGGCCGCCGGAGCGCTGCAAGCGGCGACAACACTAAGTATCAGTAGAGCCGTAACTGTAAGCGAAACCCTTTGATAGTGCCGTTCCATGTCCTATCTCCCAATTGGTTTTTGCCATCTGAATGCCGGCATCCAGTTCGAGACCGAAGTTTCGCTGAAGTGAAATCACCCCCCCTCTACATCGCAACGTTTCAATAAGCTTGCTGTCGCACCCTCATCTAGGGTAATCCCTAACCTTGCTGCGTCAGGCAGAGTCACGAGGTCATTCTAGATGGTCATCTGTCCTACCTTGACCCTCTTGTCGGCAATTAGTAGGTGGTGCTGCCACAGCGGGTACCACCCAACTTAGGCGTGGTTGAAGGACGAAGAAACGAAGGATCGGCCCTCGGCTTGCTTCCGGACTGGAGTCATTACACGTCAGTCATCGGGAGCCAACCTATAGTCGATCCTTCGCGTCAATTCTGTCACAACCCCGACTGTCCTGTCAGTAGTAAGGTCGGGGAAGGGAACATCGGTGTCCACAATCAGAAGGACCGCCGGTATGTGTGCCACAGGTGCGGCAAGACCTTCGCCGCGACCAAGGGGACGACCTTCCACCGACTGCATAAGGCGGCGGACCTGGTGGTTATCGTGCTCGCCTTGTTGTGTCACGGCTGTCCGGTGCAAGCTATCGTCGCCGCCTTTGACCTGGATGATTAGACCGCAGCCGACTGGCGGGCCCGAGGAGGCCAGCACTGCCAGCGGGTCCACGAATACCTGGTTTAGCAGGAGCGGGTGGTCAAGCAGTAGGCACAGCGGCGGGTGGTCAGCGCGAAGCGCAAGGTAGTGTGAGGGACCCATGGCACCATCATCGGGGTCCTGGCAGCGACCAGAGGGGGTAAAGACATCAACACTGCTTATATTGAGCGGCTCAACGCCACCTTCCGGGCTGCCCTGGTGCTCTTGGTTCGACGGGGCCGGGCCATCGCCCACAAGGAAACGATGCTCACCGCTGGGATGTGTCTGGTCGGTTGTGCCTACAACTTCGTCTGGTTTCATGAGAGTCTCCAGCTGCCCTCTCCTAAAGGATCGAGCCACAAGTGGTGGGAACGGACACCAGCGATGACTGCTGGTCTGACCGACCACCCCTGGACAATGACAGCACTGTTGAGCTACCAGGTGCCACTGTAGCACCCAAGCGCCGAGGACGCCCGCTCAAGCGACTCAAGACAGCGGTACAGCGTGACCACAATTCAGTGAGGCGCTACCCGCCCAACAGGTAAGATGCATCTCTCAACTCCGCAATCCCATTGTGCAGGCAGATGTAGACCCACCTATCGGAGCGTCCCTGGAAAATCAGCCCATCGTAACCCGACAGCTTCATGTAGGTTCTTAGGAAACCATTCGCCTGAGTCGTAGTGGCTCCGCCGGTGATGGCACCGGCGGTCACGGCCGAGAAGCCTCCAGAGCCCACGATCCTAGTTCTGTCCATCGGCCCGTCGAAGAGCTCGTCCTTGAGCTACCCAGTACTGAGGTCGGGTCGCAGTAGTCTTCCCGCGTAGCCGTTAACAGCGCTCACTACCATCTGACCTCCACTCATCCGGACCGATCTGGCGAAACCAGCCACGCCCACCGGGGCTTCCGCCTGGCAGTTCCGGCATTCTCAGCCGGGCCTGTCATCAGGCGGACCCAATCGAGTCCAGCCCTTAGAGGCAGTCTCCACTACCTTCGCTTTGAGAGCGAGCTTATCAGTTCATCGTCCAGCTCTACTCCAAGGCCAGGGGCCTCAGGGAGAGACACGACGCCCCGATTGATGGTGATACCACCCTCTTTCACGATTTCCTCGGCAATCCTGAGGTGGTAGTCCAATGCCGGAGCCAACCCAACTTTCTTCACGTTGGCGTGAACGTGAGCCCCCGCCGTGTCTACAAGCCGGCTAGCCTGCACCCAATCGATGCGGACGTCGAGCCCAGCAGCCTCGGCGAGATGGATGCAACGGATGGCGTTGTAGATGCCACCGTTCTTGCCAAGCTTTATGCTCACCATATCGGCCGCCTGTCGCCTGGCTATCTCAAACACCGCGGAAACGGAGAAAGCAGCTTCGTCTGCGATAATGGTGTGAGGAACGCTCTTCGTGATACGCTCCAAGGAGTTCAGATCTTGGAAGTAGACCGGCTGTTCCAGGGCGAAATTAGTGACTCCCTGAAGCCGGTGAGTCAGCATCTCTATGATCTTCTTGGAATTGCCCCAGGTCTGGTTGGCATCAGCCACCACCATGACGTTCTTAGGCACCGCGTCGAGCACCGCCTCGATCCGGAGCATGTCCTCTTCCAGGCTTTCCTGTAGACCTACCATCTTGGGCTCCAACGCTGTGTAGCCCATCTCGACCCATTTCTTGGCATCTTCAGCCATGGTCTTGGGTTCGGACCGCGCCAGGTGAGCGCACATCGTGAAACTGTGCTGGTGTCCTCCCCCCAGCAGCTTATACACTGGGACGCCCGCGGCCTTGCCCATGATGTCGTACAACGCCATGTCGATGGCGCACTCGGCGTTCATGTTGCCATGGAGGAAGAAGTCTTCAAAGGACCTGTGTATGTCCGCAATCTTGAAGGGGTCCTTACCCACTACGAATCTACTGAGCAGGGAAACCGCCTTCAGAATGCTCTCTACCGTCTCCCCAGTGACAGGATGCGCAGGCGCCTCCCCGTATCCCACCAACCCTTCGTCGGTGAACACGCGAACGATCACGTTCTCTTTGTACTTTATGTTGGCGAACCAGGCCTCTCGAGAGTGCACCATAGCACCTTCGCTCTTCCCGATCCCGAACATTCGGTCGTACACAGGAGTGACCTGGTAGTAGACAGGGCTAGCCTCGACCTTTGTAACTTTCATCATTGATCTCCTTACACTGATTGAGATGGGGCACGAGGTACGGTTCAAACCGCGATCCTGAGGTTCGGCTCTACAGAGAAACGGAGGAGTGCAGTTGGCGTAATGTGTCAACGCCCGTAGCCTCCAAACGCAGGCTAGCATGGGGTAGGCTTAGTGGATATAAGCCTTAGATAAGACTTTGAGGGTCTGCAAGGCTTATTTGCGTCTTGGCTCGCGCCAGGGGGAGTGCTGCGCAGAAAGGAGGCTCACTCCCTCCTGCGCAGATTCACGGTTAACGCAGAGAGTGATGGAGGGAGTCCGTGCCTACGGGCTGAGATGTCCAGTTTGCGGCGAATACTACGAATGTGCACCTTGAGAGTGTGCTCGGAGACGGCCATCGCCCCGGCCAATCGAGATCTGAAGCGCCTATCCTGCTCGTTCTCCCCCGGTTTGAGATAGTAGGCTATCAGCACCTCGATCTCCTTCCAGGTAAGCCCGCCCTCGCCGCGCAACCGCGCAAGATCGTAGGGTCCGAGGAGACCCGAAGCCAACGCCTCGCGGATACAACGCCGGGCCGTCGAGTCATGGCAGCTATGCAGCAAATCTGTCGCGACTTCGCGGACTACAGTGCCTCGCGAGATCATGCCCAGCGTCTCCATTACCTGAGGCCGTAGCCCTGCCTCGACCAAGTCGAGGGCTTCACTCAGGTACGGGCACTCCGCCGGTCCCAACCGCAGCCGGGCCAGTTCCAGTAGATAAGCAGGAGCCCACCCGGCCCCGATGGCCAGGGGCCACAGCCGGACGATAGTCCCAGGATCCCACCACCAGAGTTGATAGACACCCGAGGCACATCCCCAGAGCACGGCATTCTCCAGCTGCCTGAGAGCTTCGGCCTTTCGTCCCTCCTCCAGCAACACCCTGGCCACATGCCACAGGACACTGGCCAACTGCTGTTTTCGCCCCCTCGCTCGCAGGATCTCTGCCGCCGCGGACAGCTGCTCCAGTCCCGAGCAGCTGTCCGCGGCTCGGGCGAGAGCCAGTCCGTATACCACCTGGCACGCGGCTTTCTCACTCGGACTCTCGCCCTCGCAGGAGCTGCGGTAGGCCTTCTCCGCCAAGCGCAGCCCGTCGGAGATGCGCCCCTCCCGCAACCATAAGAGAGCCAGCTCCTTCGGCGCACCATCCTTGCACCGTTCGTAGTCCCTTTCCGCTCGGTCCAGGGCATTGGAGTCGCGATAGCTGTTGCCCCGCCAGACCCGGATGTGATCCAGGAGGGCGCTATTCCCGTGGGCAAGGGCCTCGGCTTCATCGAGCGAGCGGATGGCTTCGCCGAAGGATCCCTGTAGCGAGAGCCCCTGCCCAAGAAACAGGAGAGACCAGGAGCACTGGAGGTCACCCAGGTCTTCTAGGCGGCACAACTCCACCGATCGAGTGATCTCTTCCAGACCCCGTTGCAGGTCCCCCATGAGCAGCAAGGCTTGCCCATGGAAGCGAAGAGCCCTGACCAACATCTGGCTGCTCGTTCGCCCCCGCCCGATCACCATGGATGCATTCACTGCCATCTGTCCCCAGTGTTGGCCCCTCTCCAGTTCGTCGAAGCCTATGCAATTTCGGGCCAGGTCTGCCAGAATCCTGCTGCGTAGACTCGGATCGTCCCCTGACAGCCGGAGGGCACTGCTCAGGACGACTTCGGCTCTCTGATACTCTCCCAACCAGTAGTGGCAAACGGCGATCTCGTGCTGTGTCAGCACCCCGTTTGCCAGATTACCCTCTTGTTCGAAACCACGGAGGGCTCTATCCAGATCTCTCAGCCCCTCCCTGTACAGCCCTGCCAGCCGCAGAAGTCTTCCGCGAAGCATCAACAGCACCGGCCGAGAGTAGATCTGCTCTTCCGGCACCCGTTCGAGCCACTGCCGAAAGGTCTCCAACAGCCCTCTCATAGTGAGTTCTTCGCCAACGCTCTCCATGACTGCCCTGACCTCTTCCCAATCCCGGGCCGTAGCGAAGTAGTCGATGGCAGTGCCCCAGTCGCCATCACGACAGGCGGCCTGAGCCGCCCGCCGATACATTTCGTGTATCTGGTCCACACCATAGCGCTGGTGCAGCTTCTGACGCAAGAAGGAACGAAACAGCGGATGGTACCTGAGGCGACTCTCGTCTCCCTCAGTATCGCGAACGAAGGCCCCGGTCGACTTCAACTCGGTCAGCAGTTCTCCAGCGTTGGCTATCCCTAGTAGGGAGTTCACGCTTTCGTGGGACAGCTTCGTCAGTATCGACGTCCTGAGGAGGAACTCCTGTGATTCCGGGCTCAGGGTCTCCAGAACCTCGCTCGCGAAGTAGCGGTAGACCGAGTCGGGCACACCCTGAAAAGGATTCAAGGGGTTGTCTGTCTCTCCGAAGGGACTCTTGAGCAGGTTGTCGGCCATCATAATGAGCCCCGCAGGCCAGCCATCCGTGCAATTCCACAGAAGGTCAACCTGGTCATCGCTAGCCTTCAATCCACGGACATCGGCGAACAGTCTCCGGCTTTCCTCAAGGGAGAAGGCCAACTCCCCCGGCCCAAGCACGATGGTTTCCCGCTGAACCTCAAGACGGGCGATGGGCAAGGGAGGCACAGTACGAGACGTAATAAAGAACTGTACATTCGGCCCTGAGTACTCCAGGAGCTCAGAGACTAACCTGCACACTCCAGCACTTGCCGCCACTGTCTCGAAGCCATCCAGCACCACTAAGAGGGGGCGGCATACATGAAGACTCATCTCATGCTGCAGCAGGCGAGGTAGGTCGTCCTTATCCCTCTCACCTCTTGAGACGATGTACTGGATATCATTCCCGAAGCCGCCGAAATGCTGGCGCAAGGCCTCCGTTAGATAGGCAATAAACTGGGTGAGATCCTGGTCCGACCTGTCCAGGCGGTACCAGATTGCGGGACTTGTCCACTCCCGAAGGTAGTCGAGGGCTAGTTGGGTCTTACCGTAGCCTGCCTCAGCGCACGCCAGGATAAGCTTGGCATCTAGGGAAGCTTTGAGTTGGCCCAGCAACCTGGTACGTCGCAAATGAGCGCGCAGGGGTGGGCGGAGTATCTTGTTGTGATTGAGCCAGTAGTGCTGGACCGCGTCCGACATTCTGAAACCCAACGACCTATCAGGGCTGTCGCGCCGTAATGGGACCAATCCTTAGAGCGACACAAGCGGTGCGCAACTATACAGCATTGGGGATCAAACGTGGATATGAACGTGTGACCACCTACCCGCCAGCTAGCACCTGTTGGCCGATTCTGGGAGCGTCCTGGTTGACCTCCGGCCCGAAGAACTTCAAGATAACAAGATCTTCTGTGCCTGTGTTCCGCAGCGTCAGGGGTTTGACTGCACTATGGTAGCTCACCAGCAGCTCGTCCCGCCCTGGCCTACAACCCTCCAGGTCATGTCCACTATAGCTCCCCTTACTTCTGTGCTACTTGCCCAACGCACAGACTGTCAACGCCGCGATAGCGCCGGAAATCTAGAGATCCTGGCGAGGCTCCGGAAGTAGCGGCCCGTTCGGGCGAGCAGCGACACCCGCCCACATCGCTGCTCGCCGCTCCTGCCACCCCCGGCCGATCCCCCTGGATTGGCTTATCGCAGGTGGTCGATAGTAGCGGTGCGATCGGGCCCAGGTTCATCCCTGAGGACGACCCAGTCGCCAACGCCGGGAACGCCACCATCCTCCAACTCGAGGCGGAGTCGCCCGGCGAGCTGCGCCTGGCCTGCGCCGGTGCGAGACCAGACTTCGTAGGCACCGCGATGCTCAGAAGCGATCCTAGCGGGGACGATTTCCGGGGCTGTAAAGTGACGAAGTTGTTCTTCGAAAAAGGGGCCGAAGCCCAATGTGGATAGCTCGGTCACGATTGCGTTCTCCATGTGCGCGGCCGAAGGCACTCGCGGGACGCCTCACGCGGGGTAGCTTCCCGCCAGCACGGCCTCGATGTGGGTGAGGAGCGTCGGTCCCGCGCTCCTCGGCAGGCGAGTCTCTCGCATCAGCCGCAGCGGGTAGCGGTAGGCCAACTCCCACATGGCCTCCAGTGCGATGTCCCCCTTGGCGGCGCGGGGCATCCTCGACACCGCCGCCTCCACGGCCCTGTGGATCGTATCGGCCAACTCCACGGCGCCGTCGAGGAAAGCCTTCGCGTCGGCGCCCCTCAGGGTTGGCTCCGTCGGGTACCCCCTCATGAAGTAGGCGTGTCCCGTGCAGAGGATATGGGGCTTCAGCTCCAGGACGGTCGACAGCGTTCGGCGGTAGCTGCACGCATCGAAGTAGTAGGGGGTATCCCCAGGAGTCCCGCCGAGCCCCTGGATGGCATCTCCGCTGAAGAGCACCCCCTCCGATTCCCAGTAGTACGAAATGCACCCGGGAGTGTGCCCGGGGGTATGGATCGCCTTCAGGGTGATCCCACCCCCGAGGTCCACCGCATCCCCCTCCGAGATCATCACGTCCGCTCCCGCCGCCTCCCCTGCCATCGCCCTGACGAAATCGGCCCTCTGTCGCACCGCCGCATCCGGCAAGCCCAGGGCACGCAGCGGCGCCGTCATGTACTCGACCTGCGCCTCGATGGAGCCGGCCTGTGCGGCGTCGCCGGAGTGGACGTAAATGCGGGCGTCAGAAGCACGCTTGACCTCCAGGTTACCCCCCACATGGTCGAAGTGGGCGTGGGTGTTCAGGATCAGGTCGACGTCGGAAAGGGCCATGCCGAGCTGAGCGAGCGCGGGCTGAATGAACGCCTGCGGGTGTTGGACCGTGCCGGTGTCTATCAGGGCGAGCCGGTCGCCCTTCACGACATAAAGGAAGACGAACAATCCTTCCCCGTACTTGGCCCCGATTCGATGGACACCCCTTTGGATCTCGGTCACACTCACCGAACGGACCTCCTCAGCAGATTTCTCGGGCTCTCGCGGCGCGCCCCTATATGCCCCGTCGGGGCCGGGATTGCCGGGATTCTAACAAGGGGGGGCCGCCGCGGGCAAACAGGCAGCCGGCCACAACCCCATGACGTCTCGCCCCATCCACCAGATTAACCCCTTGTGGATTTCTCGGCCCCTCCGGCTCTGACAGCACTCCCAGCACCCCGACGACCACTTCGTCAACAACATAGATGGGCGTGCCACAGCTGTACTATAATCGTGGGGACCCATCCAACTCCCGCACGATCCCACCTTGGCAAGGCAGGGAGACAGCGCGAAGAAAGGTAGCGACAGGGGTGCAATACAGACCATTTGGCAAGCTAGGCGTTCAAGTTTCCGCTCTCGGCTTCGGTTGTATGCGCCTTCCGACGCTCGGAGACGCCAGTCAGATCGACGAGCAAGAAGCCATCCGGATGATACGCTACGCCATCGACAGCGGCGTGAACTATCTCGACACCGCCTATTCATATCACGGCGGCAACAGCGAGCGGGTCGTCGGCAAGGCGTTGATGGATGGCTACAGGGAGAAGGCGTACCTCGCGACCAAGCTGCTGTCCAGGATCGTCAAGTCACACGACGACTTCGGCCGCCTCTTCGACGAGCAGCTTTCCAGGCTCCAAACCGATCACATCGATTTCTACCTCCTGCACGGTCTGAACAAGAAGACCTGGCCGACCGTTCGGGATCTGGGTGTGATCGAGTGGGCAGAAGGGCTAAAAAGCCGTGGCCTCATCCAGCATCTCGGCTTCTCCTTTCACGATAGCTACGACGTGTTCAAGTCCATCATCGACGCCTACGATGGATGGGAGTTCTGCCAGGTCCAGTACAACTACATGGACGAGGAGATGCAGGCGGGCACTAGGGGGGTCCGGTACGCCACATCGAAGGGGTTGGGCGTGGTGGTTATGGAGCCATTGCTCGGCGGCCAGCTCGCCACTCCGCCACAGTCGGTCCAGGATCTCCTGGACCGGGCGCGGAGCAGGAGATCCCCGGCAGAGTGGGCCCTGCAATGGATTTGGAATCGTCCGGAGGTCTCGGTGGTCCTGAGCGGGATGAGCACTATGGAGCAGGTGGTCAAGAACCTCGCGAGCGCCGAGCGCTCCGGCATCGGCTCGCTCACCGCGGACGACCTGGAGATCATCGCGGAGGCGCGCGAGAAGCTCAGCGCACTCTATCCGATCCCCTGCACCCAGTGCGGGTACTGCATGCCGTGTCCAAACGGGGTCGACATCCCGACCAACACGCTCATATTCAACCGCGGCGCGGTGACGGATCAGATCGACTTCGCGCGCGGCCGCTACGCCATACGCATAAGGAATGGGGGCAAGGTGTGTATCCAGTGCCACGAGTGTGAGGAGAACTGCCCGCAGGGCATCCCCATCAGCAACTGGATGCTCTACATCGACCAGGTGCTCGGACACAACGGCGCCTACGATCCGGCGCAGGCCCCGGCCCCTCGGTAGCATAGGAGATCGATCATCACCAACTGCAAGGGGGTAAGGCTCCGTGCGGCGGCTCATTGTAAACGGGAAGAAGATCGAACTGGTGGAGGGAGACATCATCACCTGCCGGGTGGACGCCATCGCCAATGCCGCCAACTCGGGACTGCGGGGAGGCGGCGGGGTGGACGGCGCAATACACAGAGCGGGTGGACCAGCGATCATGGATGAATGCCGGAAGATTGGGGGGTGTCCCACCGGGGAGGCCAGGATTACGACGGCAGGTAGGCTACCCGCGAGGTACGTGATACACGCGGTAGGCCCGATCTATCAAGATGGAAAGCACGGCGAGCCGGAACTGCTCGCCTCAGTGTACCGGTGGGCGCTGAAGCTGGCTGAGGAGAAGGGATTGGAGACCATGGCCTTCCCCTCCATCAGCACCGGAGTCTACGGCTATCCCCTGCGGGAAGCAGCTCCCATCGCGCTGCGCACCGTCGTGGAGCACCTCCAGAATCCGGGGACGCTGCGCTCAGTCACCTTCGTCCTGTTCACTCACGACACCATGGATGCCTACGAGACAGCCCTGGAGGAGATCTCTCAGTCGATCAATGCTTGATCCCAGGATGGAACAGAGCGCCTGACGGCCCACTCGATCCGGTTGCGGACGTACTCTCCAATGATCCAGGGACTCCAACAGGCGCGATAGTAGCCCAGAGCGGCACCGGCGATGATCTCAGGGCTGTTGGCCCCAAGAAGCACGCCTGAGTCCACAACTACCCGCTCGAACGGGCTAGGCAACGTCCCTGCCCTCCTTTGCCGCTCGCCTCGTCCGCCTGGTGAGCACAGCGATCTCTTCAGCCGTCGGATAGCCCTCCTCGGCAGCCTCGGCCAGGGTCCGCCGGATACCCTCCACCGCCTCGACACTCTCCTCGGTCACCAACCATCGCGTACCTGTGTTGATGCCCCTTAACGTGCCTCGCTCAATCCAGTTCTTGACCGTCTGCACGGCGATCCCCAGACGCTCAGCAGCCTGCCCAGTTGTGAGCAGGCCCCGGCCAGGGCGAGCCACCGCTGAAATCAACTCCTCCAGAGCTGCCGCTTCCTTGGTGCGCCCATTCTTGGCAAGCTCCCGCTCCAGACGCGATATGGTATCTATGGTTTCTACTCTCAGCTTCATAGTCCACCTCCGCTGCATCACTGGCACTTTAGCAATAAACTGCGAATAGCGCAATATATGGGCCAGCACAGGTTGCGGATGAAGTGGTTGGCATCTTCCATAGGTAGTGTAATGTATTGCGGTGCCGGTATGATCTGATCGTGGCAGCAATGAGCTACAGAGCCCACACAGGCACCAGAGGTCGAGAATGAAGGTCATCTACAAGATCACCTACCCCAACGAGAAGATCTATGTCGGCAAGGACCTCACCGACAGCATCAACTACTTCGGCAGCGCCAATAGCGATGTCATCTCCAGAGACTTTACGCGAGAACAGAGACGGGACTTCACGATCAGGAAGGAGATCCTGTGGGAGTCCGAGACAGCGTCAGACGTTGAGGTGAACCAGAAGGAGATCGAATACATCACAGCCCTCAGGGCCAACGACCCTGCCATCGGCTACAACCGTTGGCCGAAGTTGAGATGAGCAAGCGATTACTGCCCCGCAGACGGTTTTGAAGCCATCGATCGCCGCCAAGGCTACCGCGAACTACAATCCCACATGCGCCTCACCCCCTCCAGCACAACCCCTTGTGGATTTCTCGCCCCCTCCGGTTCTGACAGTATTCCCCCAGCACCCCTAACAGCAGAAAGGGAATCAGTTTCCGAACTCGCTCCAGCCGGCCAAGGGGGACATCCGCGTTCGGCATTCTACGCGACGTATCGAAGGATCTCCACCTCGGCGCCATTCCTAACGGCGTCCTCTGCCTTCGCTAGAACCGTCCCAGTCACGGACTCCGACAGGTAGTACTCGCCGCAGTTATCGCAGACTTCGGCAGGGACACCCTTCAACACCACGATGGTCTCTCCGCGCTGAAGGGTAACAGTCACGCGACCAGGATGGGTCTCACCCGTCTTGCAGATCACGCAGTTCACTACTTCTTCCTCGTCCTGTAGTCTGGTTGCCACTGGGCAAGATCTGGAGAATAGACAGTAACCACGTAGCATCGCCCCTGAAGCTGATCCTCCGCGACCACCACATGCACGGGTTGGCCCGCAACGAAACCCAGAAGCAGGCAACTGGGGAAGGGGCTATCATTGGAACCCGATGGACACCGGGCGCTCGCCCACTCGGAATGGTGATGCTCGCCCTTCGGGTCTTAGCGGCGCCGGGTAGGCCAGTCCGCGCAGAAGACGCTCCCACATAATAGCCTGCGGCAAAATCCCTCAACAACCCCGTAAGCTAGAGGGAACCACGCGCAGGAAGGAGCCGTGCCTTGGCCATCCTCATAGGATGGCATCACCACCATAGAAAGTCTGTCCTGAAGAGACAGTGCGGGGCTGGACTGATGGTTGGTGAGGAATAGGTCTTCACATTGATGCAGGCACCGCTGATTGCGGTCTTCTCAAGAACGGTGTGGAAGCGAGATGCATCTGCCCATTGAGCGACTACGCGCTTCTGCAGATCCGAGCCTAGATACTCGCAATAATGGCGAATTCATGTGGTGAGATTTTCCATGGCTCCCCGCTAAGCGCGTCGACCACCTGCACCACATCGAAACCATTCTGAGTCAATTCCTCTGCAAGAGCAGAGTCATCAAAGTACTGCAGCCAATTGAAGACTTCGCGAGTGCGGTGTGGTTCGATAATCAAGTACCTATCCAAAGCCAACTTCAGGTCATCGTACAGAAACGTGGTCTGAAATCCAAAGTAGTCCCCTTCTGCCCAGAAACCATCCATCAAACGCCTGCTATAGGCTGCACCTTCTTTTCGCAACTCATATTGTGGATTTGAGAAGGCGTCGAGGACAAAGTGTCCGCCAGAATTGAGAGATGCTCTTACCTTTCCGAACAGCTGTCGCCTCTGGTCTGGAGACAGGGCACAAATATCGCCGTATATCAGGCACACAAGATCTTGATTTTTCGGCAAAGCATCTTTCAGATAGTCTCCTTGAATAAAATCGACTGCCAACGACTCCTGTCGAACCAGTTCAGAGGCATAGTCGATAGACCGCGGAGAGAAATCTACCCCGGTCACATGCGCGCCTCGCCTCGCCATGCGCGCTGAGTAGAGGCCGGGCCCGCATCCGAGATCGCACACAGCCCTGTCGGTGAGGCCCAGGCGCCGATCAATCCAATCCACGATCCCCTCGATCAACGCAGGCCTCCGTGATGCAACATCGCCATCGGCATCCAAATGGAACGCCAACATGCGCGCCGAAATGTGCGGATCCGTCCACAGTTCTTCGGCTGTGTACCGGGAAAATGGTTTGGGGCGTTCGTTCAGCACCTTGAGCGTTTGGAACATCGACAAAACCTCCCGCGGAGAGGGAGCAGCACCGCACCTATCCTTTTCTGAAGGCCTGCTCCCACATTTGTGCATTGGGTGCGACGTCACTATCCATGCCTGGAAGCCATCTCTGTCAACAGAACCGAGGAATGGGGCCGGTCGCCGGTGCACTCCCATGCGCGACACCCCTTGCCCTCTCATGAGGTACGGCTACGAGGACTCGCCCCACTCACAGCATGTCCACAACATTCGGAGATGTTGTTGTCGAGAAGGAATCATCAGTCCGGGTCTGCAAACGCTAATAAGCGCAAGCAAGTCCGGCTTGTTCACTTGGCGGAGGCGCATGGGAGTCGAACCCACCCGGGACAGCGATTACTGCCCCGCAGACGGTTTGAAGCCATCGATCTCGGCGCGGACTCCCGACGACTACAACCCCATGATATCTCGCGACACCCACCACCACAACCCCTTGTGGATTTCTCTTCCCCTTCGGTTCTGACAGCATTCCCACAGCATCGCTGCCCACGTCCCGAGATCAAGTCATGTTTTCAGTGATAGGAGCCTGGCTGGCGTTATGTCAACCACCGATGGACTCCTGCGGACCCCGCACCGCATGCCACCGCACCCATGCATGGGGATCATTCGCCAGACTATTGCGAAGCTTGGTCGCCAACTCTCGGTCATAGCCAGCCACTGTCTTCGCCGCAGCCGCAAGTTCAAGGCGCACGCGAAAACCTCTGTCACTAGCGAAAACCTTGCTTAGGGACGCATCGCGATTCACATCGCGAGCCCACAAGATCACAGCGGTGCGCCTAACTTCAACTGACGGATGAGATGCCAACGCGAGCACGTCGAAAGTGATCAGTTTGGGATCAATCGCCCGGATGACTAATGCTGCGGCCCGGAGATCATCCGGGGAGGAGGACCTGAGCCATACCAAAGCCATATCAGCAACTATCTTGGCCTGTTGAGAAGTGGTAGCCAGAGATGCACACGTCTGCGCCGCGGCACGCGGAAGCCACCCAGCGCCGAAGTCGATGCGGAAACGGCTCAACGGATGCATACTCTGACGGTGCATCTCATCAGCTGCACTCACCGCCACATTAGGATCAGCAAGAGGGAATATGGCGTCGAATAGTTCGGACCGCAGATCACGTCTCAAGTTTCGTGCGAGAATGCCTATTCCCTCAACTGCCTGAGCACGATTGATCTCCAAGTCCTCAGTGTTGCTCGCGTGACGGACCCAGTGCCGAGCGAGAGCCTCCTGACGTTCAGACGAAAGTAGCCTTGCGAATACAGACGCCATCCCGTCAACTCCGCCGACAGTGACAGTACCATGAGCTTCTCTTGGTTGCTGGGACAGAACTGCTGCTACTCGGTGCTCCCCGGCGGACAGCACCTCTGGTGTTGTATCGCCAGAAGCTGCCAGCAATTCGGCAGCGTGCCTGTTAGATAGGGCCAGTCCGCGGAGTCGTTCCACAAGGTCTTGTCCCAAGGGGATGATGCCGTGCAATCTACTGGTGGCTCGCTTCGCAATCCTCGGCTCCCCTAGGCAGCGTACCAATAGCGCTCCGACCCGTTCCCGGGCCTCTGGATGGCCACAATATAGGTCCACAAGTCCATCCACCATCGCGTCATCAGCGAAATGGTAGCGACCCTTAGGAGGCGCGATCAGCGGCTCGAGAACGGCTATCAGATCATTGACCCGATCCTCCGGCACCTGCAGCGACAACGCTGCCAACGCCTCGATGGCGTTTATGTCTACTTGAGGCCCAAGAAGTCCTTGAATGGCCCCACCTGTGAGGGAAAGCAGCGTCGGGACGAGTGCTACAACGTGATCCGAGGGCAGTGTTTTTGACTCCTTAGCTATGGCGGCGAGAGCTGCTGCTTGTACCCACGGGGCAGAGTGGCTTAAGTTCGCGCGCAGATCGATCGGCGCACTCAAGCGCCCCGCGAGGGCAGCCGCCTCCTTGGCGTTCCCTGCCAGAAGGCGGTGCTCCATAGCCATGTCTGTCTCATCCGACTTCTCGTAAAGATCTCCTAACAGTTCATGCGCCTCGCGTTCAGCGCGAAAATGCCCACTTAAGCGGGCTTCCCAAAGATAGCGCCTGAGGCGCAGATGTGCCTCAGGCATGCTTCCTTGAAGCAAGTACGCAAGAGCATGATCGCGAGGACTGTGTCGAGCACCTAACCGAGTACGAGTACCACGTACCGCCATCGCAATCTCGTTGATCTCACCGATCTCAGATACCTCATCAATGGAACCGTAGATATCACGGACCATCATGATTGCATAGAGAGCTTCCGCGACATCACCCGGGAAGCCCGCTGCGGTGGCCCCCTCAACAGCGCGGCGATAGGCATCCTCCGCCCCCTCGGGCTCTGCGTGCCAGGCTAGCCATCGTCCATAGCGCAAGTGGACGAGTCCAACCCAAGCAGGATCGAGGCGGCCGCTGCTGGCCTCCCGAACCAACTGTGCCCAATCGCCCTCAACCTCGGCAACAACAAGCCGTAGTCTGACGCAAACCGCCTCATCTCTGGTCATCCCCACGGCTTGCCGAAGCATCGGGAGAACCGAACGCAAGAGGCCATCATCCTCATCCACCGAAGCAGCCTCGGCCAGCCACAGACAAGCGAAGGGAGCGAGTGGATGCTGCAAGCCGACGAGTGTCTCTGCCCCACTCCGCATACGTTCCTTACCCACGTCCGGATCCTCGTACCAGATCGCGAAGCCGTCTAGCGCGGTGTGCATCGCTCGCTCTGAGTCAGACAGGTCGGGCAGCCACGGCTCGGTCTCGCGGAGACCCTTGGGATAGGGTGCTGCAGCTCCCGCCTCTACGCTCGCTCGGGCCAGTTCGAACCAGACGTCGAATGCCTCCTGGCGATTTCCTGCTGCAGCGAGCGCCTCGGCCCGGTATGTTCGCATGGCTGTGGCATGTCCAGTGAAACCACGTTCCCCGAGGCGCTGAGCAAGCATCCCATAGATTCGCGCGGAATGCGCAGGATCAGTATCGGCGCTGGCCTGGGCCTCAGCGAGGTCAGGCGACAGCCCTAAGGAAACGATTGGACCACGAAGGACCTCGTCTGCAGTTGGGCCGCTGGGCGCCGCCGTGGTTGAAGCCAGGACAGACGTGGACGGAGGATCGCAGAATAGATCGCGCCAAGCTGGTCCGAAGAAGCGTTCGACGATATCGCGGTGGGGTCGCAGGACTCGCGAGAGTTCCTCTTCGTCGTAGACGTCTAGATGCAGGTCTCCGCCGTGGAGGTCCCGCAGCCGTTCCAGTTCTCGTAAGACGGCTGGGGTTCGGACGCGACACCTGGCGCAATACACGAATCGTTTTGGATCAAAAGGGCGAATTCCGGTGACGAAGTCGGTCACGGCCTTCCGGAGGGCAGTTGCGCCCACGGACTTGACGCGGCGCACCTGGTATACAACACGGTCACCGCTGGGCAGTCTGGCATAGACGTCGATGCCATCCTGCTTCTGTCCAGGCACACCGTATAGGCGTCTGTCTGTCGTCACATCGACCACACGCGCCACTTCAAGACACAGGCGCTCGAAATTCTCCCAAGTGAGTTCGCCACAGGGGAGAGTCTGGGGGCGACTCCGGACTGGCAGATTCGGTAGGCTGTCGGCAGCCTGAAGGAGTTCTGCAGGTATAGCCCGCAACTCAGCATCACTCATTGCTTCCCCTGCCTTGCATCGATGTATCCGCGAAGCACCTTGTGTCTCTCAGTCAAGGCTGGTTTCGTCCACCAGTACTCCCACCGGGCAACCACGTTCATCGTCCATCGGTCGACGTCTCGTCGGGAAACTGGCGGCCAGCAGAGGAGTCGTTCGGATCGGGCATCAGGGAAATACTCAACCATCATCTTAGTTTATCACTGGCGGCCGCCATGACGCATCGCAGGCTACTAGCGAGCCGTCAGAAACACCCGTCCCTAGCGAGCAGCCCTTCTCCAAGACAGAAGAACTAGTGCCATCCAACTGGACCGTCGGGCGCAGCCGCACGGCAGGTATCCGGCAGTAGAAGCGCGTTTGCAGCAAGCATCGAGTAACCCGGAGGGGCGGCCCAACATATCCACAGCATTAGTGGCAGGGGCGACGCTGAGGGTGGAAGTCTCACACACATCGAGAGCCAGGCTCACTTCCAGCCTGGCTCTATCTCGTTCGTAGCGGAGGCGCATGGGAGTCGAACCCACCCGGGACAGCGATTACTGCCCCGCAGACGGTTTTGAAGACCGCGAGGCCCACCGGGACCCGTCCGCCTCCTCGAT
The DNA here is from genome assembly GCA_002436065.1 of Chloroflexi bacterium UBA6077. Classification (GTDB taxonomy): domain Bacteria; phylum Chloroflexota; class UBA6077; order UBA6077; family UBA6077; genus UBA6077. The sequence continues at coordinate 12,340 of DIXP01000057.1, read as the reverse complement.
ATGGACCCCCTTGAGGCGAGATCGCCCCTGGGAGGGTAGGGAGCGTGCTCTCCCCACACTGATTATATCTGCCCCAGATGCCCCGCGGCAACGGCTGGCATGGCTTCTGCTATATTCAGGTGAGGGCAACCCCCTGAGACGACACCTGTGGAGACCTACGGTGAAGAGCCGCATCCTCGTTGTCGACGACGACCAGTCTATCCTGGAGCTGTTGCGCTTCCTACTGGAGACCGAAGGCTACCGGGTTCAAGCCTTCAACTCCGCCAACACCGCCTTCAAGGCGGCTGTCACCCGCCCACCCGACGCGGCCGTCGTCGACCTGATGATGCCTGGGATGAACGGTCTCGAACTCGTCCAGGCCCTGCGTTGCGACCCGCACACACAGCATGTACCGGTCCTGGTCTGCTCTGCCTACTACGGCGACCTGCGCTACATCACCACCCATCTAAAGCTGAATGGGGTCCTCTCCCTGCGCAAGCCCTTCCAGATCCAGGAGCTTTTGGATAAGCTGCAAAGGATGATATCCGAGGGACAGCGGGAACTCATCTTCGGCAAGAAGGGTGGTCTGGGGGTGGTTCCCCAACCGCTGGTCGCGGCGGAATCTGCCGCAATCGCGAGCAGTAACGAGCCGGTGCCGATCGTCACCCTCCGGCCAGACCGACGAGCCGCCACCAGGGTCGTTCAGGACCGGACTACCATCGACCCAAACGGCACGACGGACAGCCGGGCTCGCGGGCGAAGGCGGTAATCGGAGAGGCGGGGAGAGACGGGCTGGGCTGGACGCACAGAGAGAGAGAGAGAGCCGAGCAGCGGCAGCATCCCTCTCCGGGGACACTCCCAACCCCTCGGCTCCCGTTCCAGACTAGCGAAGGACAAAAGAGAGAGCGATCAGCCCGCCGAAGAGCGCCGTGGCAAGCCCGCCTATGATCTTCACGTCGGTGTAGACGTAGCTGTAGTCCACGGCCTGCAACGCTGCCCTTCCCGAAGACGCTGCCCGCGCGGTCATAGACCGTACTCCCGCGCCCTCCCTGGCACGAGGCCGGAACTGCACCGCCGCCTGGCTGGACGAGCCGCTGGACCCGGCCATGGGCTGCACAGCCTCCCGGACGGCACCGGCAGACGGGGCTGGCGCCGCAGCTGCAGACGAGGCTGGCGCCACAGCTTGCGATCCAGGCTGTTTCTTAGCCTTCTTCTTGCCGGCATCGTATCGCGGTCCACCGCGGGATGGCTTGGACATCCGATTCCTCCTGTGCAGATCGATCGTAGGAAGTGGAGTTGACAAGACCAATTATACCGCATGCGATCAGCCCCCGCGAGGACGACCCCAGACATGGGAAGGAGGGGCAGCAGCCGAATCGGTGGTATCGACCACGCGGGATAGCTACAATGTGGTGGCACCCTCTTCAGGACGGCGTTGCGGAGGTAGCCAGGTGAGAAGCATCATCGACTGCGTCGCCATCGTTACGGGGGCAGGTCGAGGGGTCGGCCGCGCCACCGCCCTCGAACTAGCCCGACAGGGGGCCCACGTGGCCCTGGTGGCCCGAACGGAAGAACAGCTTCGGGGAGTGGCTCGAAAGGTGGAGACCCTCGGCCGGCGGGCTCTGGTGATCCCAGCCGACATCACCGATGAGGTCCAGGTGGCCGGCATGGCAGATCAGGTGCTGAGCGAGTTTAAGAGGGTCGACTTCCTGATCAACAATGCCGGCATCCCCTGCAGAGGTCCGGTGGAGACCCTCAGCCTGGAACAATGGAACCAGACCCTCGCCGTCAACCTGACGGGAATGTTCCTCTGCTCCAGGGCGGTCATCACTCCCATGAAGCAGCAGCGTCGCGGGCACATAGTCAACATCTCCTCGGGCGCGGGGAAACAGGGGTACCCTAACCTGGCGGCCTACTGCGCCTCCAAGTTCGGCGTGATCGGCTTCTCGGAGTCGCTGGCGGCGGAGGTGGGACCCAACGGCATCAAGGTCACCACCCTGTTGCCCGGCACGGTGGACACCACCTTCGAGGGTGAAGCTCCCAGGGGACCAGGTATCAAGCTTCTCCGACCCCAGGACGTGGCTCAGGCGATCAGCAGTCTGCTGACTCAGTCGGAGTGTGCATGGACACAGGAGGTGAATCTCTGGCCTTTCCAAGAGGGGTCATTCTAATCCCTCTTGGAAATGGAGGTTACTCCTGGCGGTGGATCATGCGGAAGGATAGGGTAGCGAGGCGTGCGGCGAGGTCCTCGTTGGAGACCACCACGCTCGACGGTAGGTCCAGCTTGACAGGGGCGAAATTCAGGATGGCGGCTATCCCTGCCTGGGACAGTGCATCGGCAACCTGTTGGGCCATCGAAGCCGGCACCGCCAGGATGGCCATCTGGATGCCGCGCTCCTGAACGAAGCACCCCACCTCGGCCACGTCCAGCACCTCCAGACCACCTACCCTCGTCCCGATCTTGGACCGGTCGCTGTCGAAGAGGGCGGCGATCCGCATGGAATAGGTGGCAAAACCTCGATAGGCAGAGATAGCGCTCCCCAACCTTCCCGCACCCACCACGATGACATCCTTCTGCGTGCTAAGGCCCAACTGTTCCGCCAGCCTCTTCTGCATCTCCATGACGTCGTAGCCGATGCCAGGCCTTCCGAACTCCCCCAGGTAGCCCAGGTCTTTTCGCACCTGAGCCGCGGGCACGCCGGCAGCATCGCCAAGCATCTCCGAGGAGACGACCACCAGCCGCTGCTCGCGGGCCTCCAACAGGTATCGGTAGTAGAGGGGCAATCGGTTGAGGCTGGGGATTGGGACCTTGGGACTCCGCTCAGGCAAGGGCTTCCTCCGCGAAACGCCGACATGTGTATAGGAGAAATTGTACCCCCAGGCACGAAGAGGGTCAACGCGACTGGGCAGATGGGCGAGCCCCCGAGAAGGACCGCGCGGCCTCGACGAAGCGGCCGGCCCACTGGGGCACCGCCGCCGCATGGAGGTGAAGGTAGGTGGCCACCACGTTCCCCAGCCGGAAGCCATCGTTATGCTGGGAGTCCGCGCCCGAGCCCCTGGTCACGCGGTAGGCAAAGCGAGCCCTCTCCCTATCCAGCTGACAGACCCTCGTGTTGTGGAATTCGTGCCCCTTCAGCAACTCACCCCGCCGAAAGAAGGGAGTGTCCTCCACCACCTCGGCCACGGCGTAACCGTGCCCCTGAGGCTTGCCGGTCATCTCGATCTCGCATGGAAGCAACCCCACCATCTCGGCAGAGCGCTCGCCCCAACGGACCCGTTGGGAGAGATAGATCAACCCGGCACACTCGGCGTACACGGGCAAGCCAGCCTCGGCACGACGCCGGATGTCCTCCCGCAGAGAGCGGTTAGCCTCCAACTGCTCCATGAAGACCTCGGGGAAGCCACCGCCGATGTAGAGGCCATCGACGTCGGGAAGGGCAGGGTCCGACATGGAGTCCAGGTACAGCAGTTCGGCGCCCGCACTCTCCAGCGCCTCCAGGTTCTCCGGGTAGTAGAAGGTGAAGACGCGATCCTTGAGGACAGCGATCTTTACCAAGGAGGGACCTAACCCCCCGGCCCCCTTCCCTGCGAGGGAAGGGGGAGATGCCTCCCCTCTCCCCGTGGGGGAGGGGCCGGGGGTGGGGTCCTCCAGAGCGGGCGCGGAGCGGGCAATGGCGACGAGACGATCGAGGTCCAGGTACTCGGAGACGAGGCGGCGGGCGTTCTCGATGGCAGGCACCAGCTCCTCATCCTCGCCCTTGGGGACCAACCCCAGGTGGCGGTCCGGAATGCCAAGCTCCTCCCGCTTCGGCACGCAGCCCAAAACAGGGATCTGGCAGTATCGCTCCACCGCGGCCACCAGCATCTTTTCGTGGCGGCTGCGGGCCACCTTGTTCAGGATGACTCCGGCAACGTTGATGTCCGGCTCGAAATGCTGGTAGCCGCTCACCAGGGCCGCTACGCTGCGGGTCATGCGGGTGGTGTCCACCACAAGGATCACGGGGGCCTCCAGGAGGCGTGCCAGCTGTGCGGTGCTGCCGGTCCCCTCCAGATCCAGCCCATCGTACATACCCATCGCCCCCTCGATGATGGCGATGTCGGCCCCCTTCATGCCCCTCCGGAAGGATTCCTCAACCACCCCATTCTCCATCATGAAGAGATCGAGGTTGCGGCAGGGCCTCCTACCGGCCCCTGTCAGCCAGCTTGGATCTATGTAGTCGGGGCCCTTCTTGAAGGGCTGGACGAGCAGCCCTCGCCCCGTAAGGGCTGCCACCAAACCAAGGGTAATAGTGGTCTTGCCCGATCTACCTTGGGGCGCCGCGATCACTAGGCGTGGATAGTTCATCCTCAGTTCCTCTGAAAACGGGCGACTCCTGCCTCCCCATCGTCATCCCCGCGAAGGCGGGGATCCACACAACACCGCTTTCATGCACGGTTGGTGCGTCAAAGGCGCATGGACAATTCCCCAGTACACCTTTGGCCGTTATATCCAGGCAGCGCCCGGGCTACCCTTACTATACCTCACCCGCTCACATCCTGCCCGACCCGCACCGAAGTAGAAGAGGCGGCCGGTTCCAGTGGAACCGGCCGCCTCTTCTGCATATAGATAGGAGGAGGGCTACTTCTTCTCGCCGCTTCCTCCCGAGACCGGAGCTGGGGAGACCTTCTTGGAGCCGGAGAGCACCCCGTAGCCCATCCAGGCCAGGACGAGGGCCAGCAGGAACAGCACAGCGGACATAATGGCCAGCATCCAATTCCCCTGCTCCAGCCGCTGCTGGAACATCAGCCCCAGGGCCGAGAGGGTCACCAACAGCATGAACACCATCGGGATCACCACGAAGAAGTTGGCCTTCTTCTGATTGGCCAGCCAGGTAGCCACGGCCAGCAGAGCCAGGGCCGCCACCAACTGGTTGGCAGAGCCGAACAGGGGCCAGATGGCGGTGGACTGGCCGCTGAACAGCAGCACGCCCGAGAGGGCCAGAGTGGCAACGGTGGCCACGTAGCGGTTGGCCAATCCAGGAACCGACTTGAACCCCTCGCACTTGCCCAACTCTTCCAAGGTGTAGCGGCCCAAACGGGAGGCCGTGTCCAGGGAGGTGAGGGCAAAGGCCGAGGCAGCGAGGTTGAAGAAGATGACGCCGGCCGCCAATGGCAGGCCGAAGGGCGTCAACAGCTGCGCTATGCCGTTGGCGTAGACGTTGAAGGCGCCGCCCTTCATCAGCTCAGTGAACTTGTCGGCCGCGAAGGAGCCGGCGGCCACGAGGGCCGTAACGGCCAGCAATGACTCGATCAGCATGCCGCCGTAGCCAATTGGCTTGGCATGGGTCTCCTTGCTGAGCTGCTTGGCCGTCGTGCCCGAGGCCACCAGTGCGTGGAAGCCGGAGCAGGCGCCGCAGGCCACGGTGACGAACAGCATGGGGAAGAGCAGGCCCAGCGGCTTGATGTCGAAGCCGGCGTAGGCCGGCAGGTTTATGGTGGGGTTGCCAAACAGGATGCCCACCACCGCTCCGAACATGGAGAAGTAGAGCAGGTAGGAGTTCAGGTAGTCGCGAGGCTGCAGCAGGATCCAGACGGGCACGGTGCTGGCAAGGAAGATGTAGCCCAGCAGGATCCACTTCCACTCCTCGACACCAACCTTGAAGGGGAAGAGGTAGCCCAGGTAGACGGCAAGGAAGAGCAGGGCCACGCCAACCACGCTGCTGACCGCCAGACCGTAGTTGGCCCGATACACGGCGAAGCCGAAGCCGATCGCCAGCACCATGAACATCATGGACGAGGAGGCTGCCTCCGGAACGGCCGCAAAGGTGCCGGCCACGATGTTGGTGAAGGCGGCGACCACGAGACAGAGGGTCAGCCAGGCGAACACCAGGAACAGGGTACGCCCCCCAAAACCGACGTTCACACCGATGACCTCGCCGATGGACTTGCCGCCATGCCGAATGGAAGCCACCAGGGAAGCGAAATCGTGCATGGCGCCCACGAAGATGCCGCCAAGCAGGACCCACAGCATCACAGGAACCCAACCAAAGATGATTGCCGTGATGGGGCCCACGATGGGCGCAGCCCCGGCGATGGAGGCGAAGTGGTGGCCCATCAACACGGCGCCGGGCGCCGGAACGTAGTCGACACCGTCGGTCATCGTGTGGGCCGGGGTCTTGCGGGATTCGTCAATGCCCAGGTGGCGGGCAAGGAACCCGCCATAGAGGACGTACGCACCTAAGAGCACAACGCAGGAGATCAGGACGAGTACTGCACCGCTCACAGAGAATGTCCCCCTTCTAAAGAATCCAAATAGCCAAGAATTGCCGTCGGGTTCGTCCACTGAGACACCGTGAGGATCTGGCTAGTCTCTCGCCTTAGCCGGGGCGATAGGCGCCCATCACCTCCTTTCCATGGCGGTTGGCCGTCACCTGGCCGGTGGCCAGGTCGATCCCCAGCAATCGGAAGAAGCACCATCCCTGTAGCCCAAACCAGAAATGCTTGGTGTAGTTCATTCGGGCTATCTTCCTGACTGCCTCTGGGGTAAACCCATGTTCCGCGACGATCACGCCGGTGAGCGCCGAGGACATGTGATCGTAGGACGGCCGCACCAATTCGGAGATGAGACCCTTCAGCTCCTCGACGAAGGACGCAACCTCCGCCGGGGACACCGGTCCCGTCAGGACACGCGCGAAAACGTGTTCGTTGGCCTCGATTCTCTCGTAGGTGATGGAGTGATGGAGGATGTACTTGCCGGCCACCAACTGGGACTTGGCATAGAGGGGGAAGCGGAGATCGCCGAACTGCTTCGGGGCCTCCACGTTGTAGCTTGCCGCTAACCGCGTTGTGAGCAGAGCAAGATACTCGTCAGGCGTCATAAAACGCTCTTGCGAGGTAGGATTAAGCTGTCAAACACTCCGGCACCCAAAGGCCAGAGTCAAGGTTACAGATCGGTTTAAGGCTCTCCAGGAGACACTCAAGAAACGGCAACTGTATAATACACAAGTGGAACAGCCAGGTAAAGTAATCACCAAGATAAAGAGCCTCGATAGCTGCTGAAAGCGGTATCGGCAGCTATCGAGGCTCCCCTGCCAGAAGGCTCCTGCTCAGTACTTGATCTGGGAGTAGACCTCGTAGCCCTTCAGCTTCTCCCGGCCTCGGAGGAAGGTCAGCTCGATCAGGAAGGCTACACCAACGACATCCCCCCCCAGCTTCTCCACCAACTGCGTTGTGGCTATGGTGGTGCCGCCGGTGGCCAGCAGGTCGTCGACCACCAACACCTTCTGTCCAGGCTTGATGGCGTCCCTATGTATCTCCAAGCAGTTGGTCCCGTACTCCAGGCAATACTCCGCACGTACGGTCTCAGCCGGCAGCTTGCCCAGTTTGCGCACAGGCACCAGGCCGGCGCTCAGGATATAGGCCATGGGGGCGGCGAAGATGAAGCCGCGAGACTCCATACCCACCACAACCTCGATACCCTTGCCCCGGTAACGCTCCACCAGCAGGTCGATGGCGTGGTGGTATGCCTCAGGATCCTTTAGCAGGGTGGTGATGTCCTTGAATAACACGCCTTTGATGGGGAAATCGGGGACGTCCCTGATCTTCTCCTCGAGATTCACGGCAACTCCTCCTTAATTTGGAGCACGGAAATAGGCGAGTGAGGGGAGACGCCGGAACCCTAGTCCGGCAGTCTGGTGTGGCGCACAACCCGCGGGATTCTACCATACCTTCGCGGCCAGTCCCTACACCGATGAGACAAGTTGCGGATTGCCCTTCCCAGTCAGGGCCTCCACCTCCCGGAGCAGCTCCTGCAGGAGATCCTGCAGCAGGGGGGCCCAGCCCTCACCCACCCCCATCTGTAGCCTGATCTGATTGGCTGGAATCCGAATCCTGGAGCCATGCCGGCGAAGCAGCCGGCCGCGCACGGTGAGAGGGATCCCGTCCAGCTTCACCACGATCTCCCCCTCCACGGTACCAATGGAGCGAACCCCCAGGCTGCCGGCCATGATCTTGAGATTGACCAGGTAGAACAGGTTCTGGGCCTCCACCGGGAGGGGACCGAAGCGGTCCTGCATCTCCTCCATCATGGAGCCGAGGTCCTCTTCATTCCGCAGGCCAGCAAGCCGCTGGTAGAGGCTGAGCCGGGCAGCCTCCTCCGCGACGTACCCATCGGGCAGGTGGGCCTCCAGCGGCAGGTCGATCGTGACATCCGGCGCACTCTGCGGCGCCTTGCCCTGCAGCTCGCCCACAGCATCCGCCAACAGACGGGTATACAGGTCGAAGCCCACGGCGTTGACCTGGCCGTGCTGCTCCACTCCCAGCAGGTTCCCGGCCCCACGGATCTCCAGGTCCTTCATGGCGATCCGGAAGCCGGAGCCCAACTCGGTATTCTCGAAGATGGTCTTCAGCCGCTTCTCCGCGGTTTCGGTTAGCTGCTTGTCCTTCTGATAAAGGAAGTAAGCATGGGCACGGTTAGCCCCTCGACCCACCCTGCCTCGCAGTTGGTACAGCTGAGCCAGCCCGAAACGGTCGGCCCGATTCACGATGATGGTGTTGACGTTGGGAATATCCAGACCGGACTCGATAATCGTGGTGCACACCAGAACGTCGTGCTTGCCCTCCGAAAACTCCATCATCACCCTCTCGAGCTTTTCCTCCGGCATCTGCCCGTGGCCCACCGCGAAGCTGGCCTCCGGAACCAGCTTCTGGAGATGGCCGGCGATGAAGTGGATGTTCTGAACCCGGTTGTGGACAAAGTACACCTGTCCACCCCGATCGATCTCCCGCAGGATCGCCTCCCGCACTATGCTGTCGGTGTAGTCCGTCACGAAGGTGCGGATGGGCAATCGGTCCTCAGGGGCGGTCTCCATGGTGCTCATGTCGCGGATCCCTGCCAGGGCCATGTGGAGCGTCCTGGGAATGGGGGTGGCGCTCAGTGTGAGCACGTCCACCTGTTGGCGAAGCTGTTTCAGCCGCTCCTTGTGCATCACGCCGAAGCGCTGCTCCTCGTCCACGATCACCAGCCCCAGATCCTTGAACTCCACATCCTTCTGGACCAACCGATGTGTGCCGATGCAGAGGTCCACCGCCCCCGTCTTCAGCCCCTCGACCACCTGCCTCTGCTCCCGATCCGAGCGGAAGCGCGAGAGCACCTCGACGTTGACGGGAAACGGCTGCAGCCGCTCCCGGAAGCTGTTGTAGTGCTGCTGCGCGAGCACGGTGGTGGGCACCAGCACGGCAACCTGCTTTCCATCCATCGCGGCCTTGAAGGCCGCCCTCAGCGCCACCTCCGTCTTGCCATAGCCCACGTCGCCGCAGATCAGCCGGTCCATAGGCTTGGTCGCCTCCATGTCGGCCTTAACCTCGCGGATCGCATGGAGCTGGTCCGGGGTCTCGACGTAAGGGAAGGAATCCTCCAACTCCCCCTGCCAGGGAGTGTCGGGAGGGAAGGCGTAGCCCACCTGCGCCTGGCGCGCCGAGTAGATCTTGAGCAGTTCCTTCGCCACGTTGCGGACGGAGTTCTTCACCCGCTCCTTGGCCCGCGTCCACTCCGAGGTGCCGAGCCGGCTGAGGGATGGGGTGGCCTCCCCCGCCCCCACGTAGCGGGCAACCCGGTCCAACTGGTCCACAGGAACGTAGAGCTTGTCCCCTTCGGCGTACTCCAGCACCAGGTATTCGCGCTCCAGCCCTTCGCCGGCCATCCGTTCCATGCCGCGGAAACGGCCAATGCCGTGCTCCACGTGGACGGCCAGGTCCCCCTCGGCAAGGTCGCTGAGGAAGGACTCGCGGGGGGCAGAACGCCGACGGGCAACCCGGTGGACCTTGGTCCAGCCGAAGACCTCCGTGTCGCCCAGCACCAGGACCCCCAAATCCTCGCTGGCCCAGCCGTTCTTGAGGGAGCCATGGACCAGGTGAAGACCAGGGCCGGGGGGAATATCCAGCCCCTTCATGGGCGCAATGGGGTAGTCCCGATCGGCCAGCAGCTCCGCCAGACGCTGGCTCTGCTGGCTGACGAGCACGACGGTCTTGGGAGAGGGTCGGGGTGAGGGCCTTCTCGGCTGTGCCCCACGCTCCCCCTCACCCTGACCCTCTCCCTGAGGGAGAGGGAAACCTACGGCTCCGGTCACCTGGGCAAGCAGCTCGTCCAAGACTAGGCGCACCTTGCCTCCGTAACTGGTGGGCGCCCCAAAGGGGAGCAGTTCGGCATCGGGGTCGTATCGCATCTCCAGAACCGTCCACCCACGGGACGGCGCCTCGGGTCGCGGACTCTCCCAAGGTCGAAGGGCTGCTGGGAGTCCCACGGGGATCTCGCCCCGCTCCGAGGTCTGGAGTTGCAGATGGACGGACTGCTCCACCAGGTCCGCGCTCACGGCAGAGATCTGTCCGGGGTCGTCCAGCACCAGCAAACCATCCGCGGGCAGGTAGTCCAGGAGGGTGCTGTTACCCAGGAAGGCCCGGTAGAAGCCGATGTGGGCAGGTGCCTGACCCTCAGCCAGGTGGTCCAAGTCCCGGGCGAACGACTCCTGGGCCGAGGGGGTGCAGTGCGAGAAGTCCAGCCCACGGAGGCGCGAGAGCACACCCCTATCCAGGGAGGGCAGGAGTTCGTGGGGAGGGGTGATCTCGACCTGCTGGACCGGATCGAGGGACCGCTGGGTGGCCGGGTCGAAGCTGCGGATGGAGTCTATGTCGTCGCCAAACAGCTCGATGCGATAGGGCACCGGGCTGCCGACAGGGAATATGTCCAGGATGCCGCCCCGGCGGCTGAAGCTGCCGGGTACCTCCACCACGGGAGTGGACTCGTAGCCAAGCTCCACCCAGCGTCTCAGGGTGGCCTGGAGTGGGACCCGCTGCCCCAGCTTCAGCCGCATCGCGGAACGAGCAAGCTGCTCCGGGGCCATCAGCAACTCCATCATCGCGCGAGCGCAGGCAACGACCACCGGGGGGGTTCTGAGTGCTCCCTCTCCCACCGCAGTGGGAGAGGGTCGGGGTGAGGGCCTTCTCGGCTGTGCCTCACGCTCCCCCTCACCCTGACCCTCTCCCTGAGGGAGAGGGAATCCCCCGCTTCTTGCCTCCCACGCAGCCAACTCGGCCATGGCCGACAGCCGTGCCGCCGTCGCTATGGGGTCAGAGGGCATTCGCTCGTAAGGCAGGGAGTCGGGATCGGGGAACAGCAGCACCCGATCGGGGTCGGAGGACCAGAGGGCAATCTGCTCCGCCAGATCTCGCGCCCTGCCCGGTCGGGCGGTGACCACCAGAATGGGCGCCGCAAGGCGCTGCTGTAGCGCCGCCAGGAGGTAGGGCTTGGCCCCTTCGGCCATGGCGACGCCGACAGTCCCCGTCGAGCGAAGCCTCCCCAGCACCGCTGGAAACCGATCCCATCGTTCTATGAGGTTAAGCAGACCTTGCAGTGTGAAGTTGGTTTCCATTTGGCTCTAGCTATTAGCGATCAGCAGTCAGCTTTCAGCTATCGACTGAGTGCGTCGTTCCTGAAGTAGGGCAGGGGTTTATCCCCTGCCGCCCGGCGGTGGTGGGCGACGCGGTAGGGGATGGGCGACCTCGCGCGTCCATGTCCCGTGGGCGGAAGGGGACAAGCCCCTTCCCTACGCCACGTCGTCATATCGCATTGAACTTGTTCATCGCCGCTGCGGTGCCCTCTCGAAGGAGGGTCTCAACGGCCTCCACCGACCGGTCGATAGACTCCTCCACCACGGATCGCTCCTCGGGGGAGAAGCTGCCGAGGACGTGCTCCACGGCGTTCGTCTCAGCCGGGCGGCCTATCCCGATGCGGAGGCGGGGGAAATCGGCTGTGCCGAGGACACCGATGATCGATTCCATCCCCCGGTGGCCCCCCGCGCTCCCCTTCTCCCTGATCCGGTTCTTCCCGAGGGGAAGGTCGCGCTCGTCGTAGATCACCACCAGATCGGCGGGCGAGAGCTTGTAGTAGCGAAGAAGGCAGCCCACGGCCTCACCGCTCAGATTCATGTAGGTCTGGGGCTTGGCCAGGCACACCTTCTCGCCGGCAATGTTGGCAACGGCGGTCAGGGCGTTGCACTGCCTCTTGGTAACAGCGACGCGCGACCGGTGGGCCAGCCGGTCCACCACCATAAACCCCACGTTATGTCGGGTCGAGGCATACCTCGCGCCTGGATTGCCAAGCCCTACTACAAGCTTCACTCTGCCCCCTCAACGCACAATCGAGACTCTGGCCGGCGGCTCTGCCGGCCCCTGCTTCAGCACGCACTTATAGGGGCTGGTCTTGGCGACCAGCCCCTCATGGCATCCATGATCGGTTCCACCGCACCGACGCAACTCATATTGTACCAGATGATACCAGCGTACGAGTTTGGCGCAATTGCAGTGGACTCGGTTCCATCCTGTGTGG
>DIXP01000019.1:29870-98855 GCA_002436065.1 Chloroflexi bacterium UBA6077 | reverse complement strand
ATCAACTTGATCCGTTAGACACTAACAGGATCAAATAGTGAACCCGCTCCACTTCGGGCTTGGTCGCAAGCCAGTGGTAACTAGCGATATTAGCGCTGTAGCCGGAAGTCTTCCACCCCTTTATGCATACGAACACTTGCAATTGCATAACAAACCCGGCGGCCGGCCCAGGTTGAGTCGCCCCCTTCCGTGCTTGTCCCTCTCATTACTCCAACATGGTCTTCGCGGAACCATGCTCCTTCCACTATCAAGTGCATGCTTCGCACCAGGCAAGGAGCCCTGGAACACAAGTTGCCACAGGCATCAGTCCCATCGCGGGGATCGTGAAACGAGGCTCGTCCTCGACAGCGTTGGCGGGCAACGAATGCTGGAACAAGGAGAAGCGCCATGAGGTTCGGAATTGGCGAGTGGATCAGCGGCGGTCTCTCAGTAGTTGGGGCTCTCAACTGGGGGTTGGTTGGACTGTTCGGCTTCAATCTGGTTCACACCCTCTTCGGGTGGTCCAAGCCTGTCGAGCGGCTGATCTATGGGGCAGTGGGGCTCTCGGGGCTGATCTTTGCCTTGAGCGTCTCCCAGTCACAGAACGTCGTCTCAGAAGCGAGGCAGCAGGTCAAGGAGCGCACGCCGGCCGGCGTGGCATAGCTCTTAGCAAGCCAGACCATTCAGATAGGGGAGGNNCCTCCCCTATCTGAATGGTCTGGCTCATGCCCGCGAACTGAGGTCACTGGCCGACCGTAGGTGTGCCGCACTTGGTGCAGAAACCGGCGCCAGCAGCCAGGGGTGCCTGGCATTTCCGGCATGCTCTCGTCTGGTTCTGGGTAGTAGCCGCTTGTGAGGGCTGCGAAATAGTCGAGCCACAACTCACGCAGAACCTTGCCCCGACCTTCAACTGGGCACCGCATCGTCCACAGACTGCACCTATGACCTGGTCCGGCTGTACGCTTATCGGCACTGGGCCACTTCCAACCCCAGGAAGTGATGGGGGTGGGGCCACGCGATGGGCGGCCGGAATGTTCCTCAGCAGGGAGAGGATCAATTCTCGCCTATAGGGGCTCTCCATCGAGAAAGACCGCCACCGGTCGGGGGCGTCTACTACCTCATAAGAGGAGTCCTGGCGAAGGCCAAGGATCAGGTCCAGTGACTCCACCAGCAGTTGCGGTCCCGCGAGGAACATGTCCACGCTTCCGCCCTGGAGACCGCTGACATCAGCCACCGCCAACCCTCCCGAGCTGCGCCAGCCGCCCAGGACGGTCAACTCCACCTCGCCCAGCTTCCTCTTTCTCTGGACGGCCAGGCCGAATCCCATCGATGCGCCCGACAACGCCTGGAGCAGGGCCTCGATCCCCTCGCCAAACAGATAGGTTCCATCTTCCAGCCGCCCCGTCCCGATCTCCAGCCTTTCCAGAAGCCCTGACCTCCCCATCGTCTCCAGCACCTCGGGCAATCGGATCTGGAATCCAGCCGGCAGGGCGGCTGGGGCCAGCATCGCGAAGAGCGAGACAGACCAGCCCGGATTTGGCGAGGCGATGCCCGTCTGCCAGGCATCGACGACGTCCCGAACAGCAATGCCAAGAGGTCGCCCCCCCTCTCGTGCGAGCTTGCGCCGCAAGGTAGCCGTGCGATAGCCGTCGGCAAGGGCAAGCGTCGCCCAGAACTCGTCGCGATTTAGGGACAGGCGCACCGGCTCGATCTCGGGCACCGCCGAAAGGGAGAGGAATTCCAGCAGGTATTGCTCCACCTGCAACAGATCGACGGGTCCCTCGATGCGGAGTTCCTGACCTTCCACCGCGGCCTTGAAGCCGGGCCCGGCCCCATCGGCATCGGGCCACAGGTACTGTCCAGCCAGCGTCGTCTCTCCATCGCCTAGAAGCAGGGCAACCGTCATGTGCGGGTCCAGTAGGGCTGGAACCGCCCACTCCCAGGGACCCCTCATCATCTCCAGCGCCGCCACCAGAGGCTCCCTCTGTGAAGGCCCCTTCGGGGCCCCGATCCTCGCTAGCGGGGACAGATACCCACAGGCCATATCGGGCAGGTCCGCGAGCGCCTTGAGAGCCACGCGGGAGAGCCTGATCTCCACAGGCTGCCCGACTGCGTTCTCCGAACCATCACCAGTCATTCTCTCCCGTCCTTTCTCCGGCGCCGCGTAGCTGGAATCAGCGCAGCTTCGACTGCAGGTGCCTGTTGAACTGCTCCCAATCCGAGAAGCCGTTGCGATGCAGAAGCTCCGTCAACTCCGCGGGACGCTTCTCGCCCGCGAGGGTCCGGATGAGTTGGCGAGTCTCCCCGTCGAAGACCCCCAGGTCGCTGGCCCTGTTGGCGCTCTTTATCAGCTTGTCCCACTCACCGCCCTGAGCATACTTGCTCATGGACTGAAGCTGCTGTCCCAGATCCTGGGCCTGCTGGGGCGTCAACATGCGGCTGGGAGTCCCTGGGGCCACCCGCCCCCCCACGCCCACCTGCTGCTCGCCGATGGAGAGCACGTCGGAGCCTCTACCCTTGAAAGGCCCGGTCACGTGCACCTGGCCCTGCTTGTCCACGAAGACGTGATAGCGACCCGATTCGCTGGTGTTCTGTTGGAGGATCCTCTTGAGGGCATCTTCGCTAAAGGGCTTGTCCCCCGTGACATCGGCCAGCCCCCTCTTGGGTAGGTAGAGGTTGGTATCCAGGTTCTTGGGATCCATGCCCAGCTTTCGGCACTCTTCCGCCAGGATCTCGCGCGCCCTCTCCGGGGAGACATTCTTGATGCCCAGGACAGTCTGATCCAAATCGGCGCGGACGTTGGCTCCGGATATCTGCGTGCGGCTTCCCTGGGTGGCGTTGAAGGTTTGGTAGGAGCCGGGCGCCTGGCCCTTGGGCAGTGACGAGACCTCTTCCGTGATCAGCCGACGGGTGGCATTGGCCATCGCCTGCTCCTGCACCTGGAGCTTCCGAGCCGTCAGCAGGGCATGGGCGTCCTTGCTCATCACCCCGGCGTCGGCCAGGGTGTACAACGACTTGCCGTCTCCGCCGGCCTTGATGGCGTCATCCAGAACGCCTCGCAGCTCCGGGTTCTTGCTGATGATGTTCTGCAGTTGGCGGATGTTGGTGATCGGCCCCTCCTTGGACAGGGCCTGGCTCAGGGCCGATTCCACTCTCTGGGTGGCGCGGGCAGCGTTCCCCATCTCCCCCGCCTGCCCCGCCAGCTCGGCTAGCCTGGCTGCCTGCATGGCGGGCGCCCTCACCGAGGGAATCAGCGTTGTGGTCTGGCCAAGACCTGGCACAGGCATGGTCGCCAGCCGCTCGAAAGCGGTCAGGATGCCTGCGATCTTGGCAGCTGCGGAGGGTATCGCCCACAGCCTCGTCTCCATATCCGCGTGTGGATCGAAGAAGGACCCTATCTCGTCGATGGGGAGGAGTTCATGGCCGATGGTCTTGCCCCCCTCCCACAGGATCGTGCCCTCGATCTTGGCGAAGGTCCCCGCCGCATCCAGATAGCGGCCATCCTTCACCGCGTCGCGGAACTCCTGGCTCCATTCCTTTGGAATCGTCCGATCCATCCACTGCATGGTATTCGTCACGACGGCCCGGCCGGTCTCCTTCATCGAATCCATGGTCTCCCCGGGGTGGAGGATCGCATCGGCAATCTGCAGCTCCTTGGTCCCAACCCACACCGCGGCATCCCAGATCGTGGTGCCCACCTGCACCCCGAACTCCTTACCCGCCCCAAGCACCGAAGCACCCGCGTCCCATACCCAGGAGTTCGGCTTTTCGCCGCTCTGCGACCACTGGCCAATGGCATTGCGCGCTTCATTCTTGAACCTGTCCCAGACATCCGGGCGGACCTTGCCGTCAGGGCCGAGCAGTTGAGGGCGATACTTGTTTACCAACGCGTCCAGAGTGGGGTTGTTGTGCCTCCTGGCGGAGTTGGAGAGCTGATTCAGCTTGCTGTTCAAGACATCGGCGTTGATGGGGATCGACGGCGGCAAATGGACGCCGGGCACACCGGGCTTAGGCCCCAGCGTGAGGTTGGGGAACAGGAGGTTGATCAGCGGAGTCAGGCCGAGGGCTCCCGCAGCCAACCCCAGGAAGCCGTTCTGCAGGGCATTGTCGAACCAGGTGGTGGTGGCGCAGTCGGAGGGTCCCGAGCAGTCGTCCGCGAAGGCCGTCGCCGTCCTGGCCAGGAGCAACAGGGCCGCCGCGAGCAGGGGAGGACCCCAGATCGAAAGATGTGACTTGATCGACCGCATCACACGCTCCTCCTACACCCCCTGCCCACCCGCGCCGCCGCCCCGGGGCATCCGCATGACGAAGTAGGCGATGAGGGATATCACCACGCCATAGAGGGGCGTCATCCTGTCGTAGCCCCAGTTGAACCAGGCGAAGTGATACGACAGAACAAAGGGCACCGTTACGCCCACGACCAAGCGCGACGCGAAAATCCCCAGCCAACTCTTGGTGGGCAATCCCCTGTACCAGTCCCAGACGGGCAGGAACAATCGCTCCACGGCAGAATCCAGATAGTGATATCCGAACATGATCAGCATCCCAAGGATGGTTGGGAGGATGGACTTGGTGAACAGCGCCGTGTAGAGCACAGCGGGCCAGAAGCGCCCCAGGGGCAGCAAGACCCCAGCCGGCACGGTCCGCAGGGAACGCAGCAGGAGGGAGCCCAGCGGCCGGTAGAGCAACCAGACCACGGCGGCGAGTACGGCTACCCCAGCGCCCACCATTACGTCGCCCGAGAGCAGCACGTAGCAGGGCAGCGGGAGGATCAAACCACGCACGCCAGCCGGAATGCGGCTCACCAGCACCAGGACCTGTTTGTAGTAGACGAGACAGAGCAGGATGATCGCGAGCGTAAGAAAGAGCCCAACCGGCGACAGCTTGGGAACCGAAAGCAGTTGCGTGCCTCCCATGATCCTCTCCCTGAAGGGGAGCAGTTGAAGCAGCCCTCGGAAGTAGAAGAACAGGATAAGGGCCATAAGCCCCAGATAGAGGGGGAAGGCCAGGGAGCCAAAGCCGCGACGACGCTTTGCCGCATAGCCAGCCACAGCCATAAGATCACCCCCTGTGAGAGTTACCAACGAGTCCAACGAAGTCGGGCCGGAAGCGCGAAGCAGTCCCAGTGCAGGTCTCTTTGATACCAGACGCGCGTTGCGGACATGGTTTCCACAGGTTGCCGTGAGGTAGCCAAGGGGCGGCGTTTTCGTCGCAGCCGGCGCGAATCACTGGCCCACCGGCTCCACCCTGCTCAACCCATCTGTGGTGCCCATCCATAGGACACCATCGGGGTCCAGCAGCATCTCCTTCACCTCCCAGCTCGCCAGCCCCTCGTTGGGCGTAACGGTTCGCCATCCCTCGGCACTCTGGATAGCCACGCCCTCATACTCGGAACCGAACCAGAGCCGCCCGGCTCGGTCCTCCAGGATGGACCTCACCTTCTCGCCCGCGAGGCCATCCTTCCTGGAGAAGCCGGTCCACTCACCGTTCCACAATCGGCTGGCTCCTCCACGATCGTGGAAGCCGGTCCCGAACCAGAGGGCGCCGCTCCGGTCCTGGACGATCGCGTTCACGGAATTGTGGGCGAGGCCGTTGTCGATACTGTAGGCTGTCCAATCGCGTCCATCGTAGCGGGTCAGTCCACCATGCGTGGGTGACGCCGAGCCAAACCAGAAGACACCATCCCTATCCTCGAAGATCACATCCACGGGCACTGCCGCGAGACCGTCCCTGAGTCCGTATGCCCGCCACGATCCCCCATCGTACCTGACCACTCCGCTCTCGGTGCCGATCCATAGGGCGCCGCTCCGATCCTGGAACAGCGCCGTGGCCGGCCCAGAAGGGGCACCCTCGACCAAGGAAAGAGCCTGCCAACCACCCGAGGTTCGCCTGTGCAATCCTCCCTGATGGGCCACCCAGAGACTGCCCGAGCTGTCCACCAACAGATCCTTCACGTATCTGAAGTCGGGCTGCCCCTGTTCAACTGGGAGCAGTCGGGAGGTTTGCCGCTCCACGGCCACCAGCCCATCTCGACCGCCTGACCAGACTAGATCGCCCTGAACCGCGAGGGCATGGACATCCTCCGGAGGTCTCAACACGCTCCATCCCGCCGGCATACGGTACTCAGGAACCGAAAGCCGCGCCAGGATGGCGATGCATACCACTGCCAGCAATCCCACTATCAGTTGCAGGCTCCCTCTCTTCACCATGCGTGAGCCAGCCTCCGGGCTTCCTCCCAACCGCCCAGGCACACACTCTGGCCGCGCCTCATCACCAGCACCCGATCCGTCATCGCCGCCACCTCGACGTGATCGTGGCTGACGTACATCACAGTAGCGCCCGTGACTGTCCGGACCTGCCGTAGCAGGCACTGCATCTCCGCGTGAAGCTCCGGATCCAGCCCCGACAGGGGCTCGTCCAGCAAGAGGATCGACGGGCGAGGGGCAATGGCGCGCGCGATGGCGACCCGCTGCGCCTCGCCCCCGGACAGTTGGTGAGGACGTCTGCCCTCTAGACCGAGTAGGGATGTCATCTCGAGAAGCTCCCCGACCCGCGCCTTGACCTCTGACCTCGCCATGCCGGCCAGGCCAAAGGCGACGTTCTGGGCAACCGTCATGTGTGGCCACAGCGAACAGCGCTGGAACACCATCCCCATGCCTCTCTTGTGGGGTGGCAGGCAGTATCCCTGGGCACTGACGGTCCTTCCGCTGAGGCTGATGGACCCCTCGGAGGGGACATCCAGCCCCGCGACCAGCCTGAGAAGGGTCGTCTTGCCGCTGCCCGAGGGGCCCACCACCGCAAGCGCCTCGCCCGCCTGAATCTCGAAGCTGACCTCGTCGAGTATCCTGTGGCCGTCCACGTCTCTCGACAGCGCTTCCACCGCGATCACACTGCCCAAGGCCACAACCTCCGATTGAGGAGCGCAACGATGGCGCCGAAGGCCACGACAAGGCCGAGCAACAGCAGGGCCAGGCCAGCGACCACGTCAGACGCCCCGTAGTGCATCAGGTTATATATCCTCATAGGGAGCGTCGCCTGCCCCGGGGGTGCTACCAGCAGCGACACACCCAACTCGCCCAGCGACAGGGCGAACACGACCAGCCACGCCAGCACCAGGGCCGGCGCCACCAAGGGCAGTTCGATCCTGGCCAGCCTCCGCCACCAACCGACATCGTGCAACTGGGCAGCATCGACCAGCAGTGGGTCCACCCGCCTGAGCTGGCTTGCCGCTGCGAAGACGGCGAAGGGCAACAGACGCGCCAGGTGCCCCCAGACCAGGACGAAAGGGGTATCCTGGCTCCAGGCCCACCCGGCGCTTCCCGTCACCAGGATTAGTCCAATCCCCATAAGAGGGGCTGGGAGGGCCATGGGCAGCGCGCAGACAAGCCAGCCGGTGTGTGCGGCCAACGAGCCCTGAACCAAGGCGAGCGCCAAGGGCGTCGCAACAGCCGAGGCAAGGCTTGCCCCAACGGCAGCCACTGTCAGGCTGAGCAGCAACTCGCGCGGGGCCGCAGCCCCAGCCGCGGCCAGGCACTGGGCTGACCCACATCGGGAGAGGAGAACCAGTACTGGGGCCACCACCGACAGCAGCGCGATCAGTAGACTCGGCCTGAGGAGAGCCTGAGGAAGGGCCGGCCATTCCGTAGTGCGAAGGTTGGCACTTCGACCAGGAACGCCTCTCAGCGGGTTCCCGCCCAGGGGTAGCTGAGAGAGTCCAAGCAAGCAGGCGGCTGCCAGGACCAGCGGCGTGGCCAGGGCTCCAGCGCGCACAGGATCGTTGTCCTGGCTGAAGGCGGCGTAGATCTCCATGGAGTACACATTGTACTGGAGCACCGAGGGCACACCATACTCGAGCAGCGAGAGCGCCAGCACCAGACCGGCCCCAGAGACCACCCAGGGCAGTATCAGTGGGAACAGGATACGGGTGGCCACCGGCCAACCCGGCCTCAGGAGCGATGCCTCTTCCAGCAGTTCCGGCTCGAGCGACTGGAGTCCGGACAGGGTGAAGAGAGTGACGATGGGAAACAGCGACAGGGCGAGCACCAGCGCGGCAGGCCAGAAGCCGTAGGCCGAGAACGCCAAGCGGTCCGGCCCCACCAGGAGGGAGGCCACCTGCTCCAACCCTTGCCGCCTTCCCGCCACCGACATCCATCCCAGGGCGTGCAGGTAGGGCGGAATTAGCAAGGGAAGCAGGTAGAGTCCCTGCCCAAGCCCCCGCCAGAAGCCGCTCAGGGCGGAGAGTCCCATCGCCACGCTCGTGCCGAGAAGGGAAGCCAGCAGTGTAGTGGTACCGGCTAGCAGCAGGCTGTTGAACAATAATTGGAGTCCACGGGGCGACGGCACAGCCCATCCCAAAGCTGCCAGCCCTGAGGCTGGCAGCCTCCAAGCCCACTCCCAGCCCAGGACGGCGGCCGGAAACAGGCAAATCCCCAGGAAGGCGACCAGCGACAGCACCGAGGCCACCTTCCAGAAGTAGCTTCGGCCCATGCCCGACGCGCGGTTACTAGAAGCGAAACGTGATGCGATTAGGGCCATTCTTCGATTGGGATCCAACGTGTTAGTCAGGAACGCCAGGATAGTATTCAGCGGAGGAAGGTGTCCTTGAGCCATTCCGAGGAGGCAGGAAACTGCGCGGCAACCTCCTCCGGCGCCACCTTCATGGGTCGCAAGCTGCTGAGGCGAGGTACCTCAGGTGGGACCGGCACGTCGTCTCGAACGGGCATCTGGAGGGAGCCGGAGCTAGCCAGTTTGGCCTCCACCTCTGGACTGAGCAGGTAATCCAGCAGGCGCCTGGCAGAGTCGTTGCCAGCGGCGCCCTTCACCAGAGCAACCGTGTTCGGTATCACCAGGGTGCCGATAGCACCCTCGTCCTGGTCCGGAAAGATCATCCTGACGGGCGCGCCCCTCTCGATGGCGGCCTGGGCGTCGTCGGTGTCGGTGAGGCCAACCTTCAACTCGCCGCTGGCCACCATGTCTCGAACAACCGAGTTGCCATCCACAATGCGGACCTTCCGATCCCGCAGGGTCTGGAAGTAGGCCTTGGCCTCGTCAGCCCCGGGGCGGGTGAAGAGCGCGGCGGCATGTGTGGCGGCGGTGCCAAAGAGCGGGTTGGCTATGCCCACGTCCCCCTCCTGCCAGTACGGATCGAGCAGTTGGTAGATGGACCGCGGGTGGTGCTCCGGAGGAACGAGATTGGTGTTGACGATAATGACTCGAGCACGGGCCGCGAAGCCCGTCCAGAAGCGATCAGGGTCCTTGTAGGACGCTGGGATGCTCGCCGCCGAGGGCGAGTCGTACCTATCCAGCAGTCCCTGTTCCTTCAATCGGATTGTCTGTGCGTACTCCGAGCTCCAAAAAAGGTGCGCTTTAGGGTTGTCCCGTTCGGCCGCCAAGCGGCTGACCAGGCCCGTGGTCTTGGCCGCCTCGACATCGTAGACAGCCTGCACACGAATGCCGGTCTCGGCCTCGAAGTCGCGGAGCACCGGCTCGGAGAGCGGCTGGTCGAGAGAGGTGTAGACAACCACGGAAGCCGCGGGCCGTTCCGCGCATCCGCCCATCGCCAGCGCCAGGGTTAGCAGAACCGACAGGACAACCGACGAGAACGCAACCCTGGTACGGGCCAACACGGAGGGGTCTAGTATTGCCACATGCTCCTCCAGAACAGGGCGACCCAAGCCGCGCCTTCAGCGCAGGAGACAACGCGGGGACGTCTCCGAGGAAGGCAATCACGGCAGGCTGGAAACAGCCATTGCAGGGTTCGCGCCCTTGGCTAACGACACAGCACGGGGAAGGCACCAGGGGTGCCTTCCCCATAACCTTCGTCTATGCAGATTACTCGACTTTGGAGCCGCAGCCGGGGCAGAACTTGGCGCCACCGGCAACCTGGCCGCCGCAGCTAGGGCAGAACTTCGTCCCAGCCGCCGGAGCCGCGGCTGACGCAGCGGCTCCGCCACCCTTCAGCGCCTCCTCGGCCCTGACGCGGATCTGCTCCAGCTCCTGCTCCTTCTCGGCAATCTGCTGGTCCAGGCTGGTAATCTCCTCCACACGAGCCCTCAGCGGTTCTGGATCCAGACCACCGACCGCCATCATGTCGTAGACTTCCTTGCCCAACACCTCCAGCGCGCTCCTCTTCTGGTCCTGGAACCCCCCCAGCTTGGACTTCACCTGCTGGGTCTCCAGCATCTCCTTGGATCTGACACTCGCTGCTGTCACGCCCTTGTCAAGACTCTCCTTGACCTTGTCGAAGAACCCAGCCATTTCTCCTCCTCCTACCTACTCTGTCTAAGCCTCTGCACCCTGATAGCTGGACGGGCTCCGCCACTGCAAACTGCCGCTCCAATAACACCGGAGGTGCCGAACCGTATCTAGTGGAAACGGACCAGCCGTTCCTGCAAACGCCCGCATGGCGAGAGCTCAGGCCTGGTGCCTCTAATATAGGGGGAACGGCGGCCAGGGTCAATCAACATTCTGGATCAACTGGCCGATTGTCGCCCGGGGAGTCGCGCCGCAATGCGATGGTGGCACGCCAGGCCAGCCGCCGATATACTGCCAACGGAAAAACGCTATCCTCTGACAGTGAACGGTCGATGGCCATGCAGTGGTTATACAATCTCTATCAGATCACCCTGGCGAGTCTTGCCCTCGCCGTTATCTGGCTCGTGACCCTGGAGGACGAACCCTGGGTCAGGCAGGCCAATCTTCTGATCTGGGGGGTGTTTCTAGTCGACTACGTGGCCCGCCTCGCTCTCGCCCCTCGCAAGCGTCGCTTCATCCGGGGAAACGTGCCCGACCTGATCGCTGTGTTACCGTTGGACTACCTGGCGGACCTGCTGGTAACCATGGATGTCTCTGGCCTGGGGCGGCTGATCCGGCTAGCGCGCTTCCTCAAGATGGTGTGGCTGCTGCGAGCAGGGCTGGTGCTGTGGCGTGTAGGCCACAACGTGCGCTCCATTTTGGAGACGAACGGGCTTCAATACGTGCTAACGGTGGCTCTGGGACTGATCGTGCTGGGCGGCATCGGTATCTGGACGTTGGAGCCCGAGGTCGGTTCCGTGGGGGACGGGATCTGGTGGAGCATAGTGACCACAACGACTGTGGGGTACGGCGACATCTCGCCGCGGACGATCCAGGGCCGCGTACTGGCTGGCGTGCTGATGGTGGTGGGCATTGGGACGATCGGGATGATCACGAGCAGCATCACCACCTACTTCCTGGGACGGAGAATGACCAGCAATCCCCACATCGTCCACCTCATAACAGAATTGGAGAGGTGGGATAAGCTGACGCCGAGGGAGCGACAGGAGCTGGCGGCTCTGTTGAAGGCACTCGCAGAGACGGCAACTGAGGAGCTTGCCACCGAAGGGGCCAACAAGCACCCAGGCTGATAGCGGCCGATACGCACGGGTGGCGCCGGTGCCAAGGAAGTGAGGACCACGGCCATCGGGCTGAGGCTAGGGGAATCGCACCATGGGAGAACCCCAGCCGCCGCAGGAGTCCCGGGTGGGGGTGCCGGGGAGGGGACTCGAACCCCTATACCCTTGCGGGTAGCGGATTTTAAGTCCGCCGCGTCTGCCTGTTTCGCCACCCCGGCAAGGTGACACGCTAACGGCGGAATCTTACCACACGACGGCAGGACGTCAATCGACCTGTCTGAAAGAACCGACATCTGGCAGGCATCCTCTGCCCCCAGCCGTTCATGTTTGCACCCCTCATGGTCTGTTAGTCTCTTTGTGTCCCGGTCAGACGTCGGGAGGGGGACGCCCGGCGTCTGACCGGCTGTTGCATGAGGGCTATCTCGGGTCGAAACCCCAGCGCTCCATTGTAGCCACCCCGTAGCTGTGATATAGTTGGCGGCCGCTGGAGGGCAAGGGAAATGCGCTACGGCATCATCGCCGATGTCCACGCCAACCTGGCAGCGTTCGAGGCCGTCCTCGCCGATATGGGAGAGGTGGATAGCCTGTGGTGTCTGGGCGACCTGGTGGGCTATGGCCCCGATCCCAACGAGTGCATCGACCTGCTTCAACGTTACAACCACCGCTGTGTAATGGGTAACCACGACCTGGCCGCCATCGGCCGACTGGATACCTCCGACTTCAACGCCGCCGCCGCCGAGGCCGCCGAGTGGACGGCGCACGCCCTCAACGACCGGTCTATCTTCTATCTGTCCAACCTTCCAGAGAGGGTGGTGGTAGAGCCCTTCACCCTGGTCCACGGCAGCCCTCGATCCCCGGTCTGGGAATACATCTTTCAGGAGAAGTTGGCCGCGGCCAACTTCGACCACTTCGGCACACTGGCATGCCTCGTGGGCCACACCCATGTGCCGGCCCTCTATCTGCTGGACTCCACCAGCAAGCAGGTGCTGGCAAGCACACCAGGCGCCGGCGATAGGGTGGAGGTGAGGCAAAACCGGCTGATTGCCAACCCCGGCGGGGTTGGGCAACCGCGGGATAGCGACCCCAGGGCAGCTTATGGCCTCTATGACAGCGATACGGGAATCTTGGAGTGGAGGCGGGTGGAGTACCCATACCAAACCACTCAGCAGAAGATGAGAGATGCGGGACTACCTACTCGGCTGATCGAGCGGTTGGCCTACGGGTGGTAGGGGGGCTACGGTAGCACGACCGCTGACCTCATGTTACCACGGACTACGGTAGGCTGCCCCCTGGATGTGAAAATGACATCGAACTACCCCTAGTCGAGAAGGAGGGGAACCTGCTAAAGTAGTTTGCAGCTTGTGCGGGACTATTCTTCGATGCCCAACTCTTGAGGCAATCGATTATGGGACACGGCGGTGAACCGTCGCACTCCACGAAAGGGAGGAACTTCCATTGACGGATGAGAAGGCCCCTACAGAGAAACCAGCTTCTACAGTCTCCTCTCGGAGCTACAATCCCTACGACGACGTCGTCGGGACCATCGACAAGGCTGCTGCCTTCCTCGATTACGAGGACGGGATCATCGACCGGATCAAGAACCCCAAGCGGCAGGTGATCGTCTCGCTGCCCATCCGCACCGATGCCGGACAGACCCAGGTGTTCACCGGCTATCGCGTGCTCCACGACACGACACGAGGCCCCGGCAAGGGAGGTATCCGCTTCCACCCCAACGTGAACCTGGATGAGGTGAAGGCGTTAGCCGCCTGGATGTCGTTCAAATGTGCCGTGGTGGACGTCCCCTTTGGGGGAGCCAAGGGGGGAGTGATCTGCGACCCTTCCCAGCTTTCCGAGGGGGAGTTGGAGCGATTGACCCGCCGCTACATCGGGGAGATCTTCGACCTGCTTGGCCCCAACACGGACATCCCCGCCCCTGATGTGGGAACCAATCCCCAGATAATGGCCTGGGTGATGGACACCTTCAACATGAAGAAGGGCTACTGCGAGCCGGGCGTCGTCACCGGGAAGCCATTGGTGCTGGGAGGCTCGGCGGGTCGCGTGGAGGCGACGGGGCGAGGGCTGATGTACACCGCTAGGGAAGCCCTCAAGCACTACGGACACTCCCTTCAGGGAGCGACGTTCGCCATCCAAGGGTTCGGGAACGTGGGCTCGGGGGCGGCGAGGTTGCTACACGATGCCGGGGCGAAGATCATAGCCGTGAGCGACGTCTCGGGTGGCATACACAACAGCAAGGGACTGGACATTCCTGCCCTGCTCCAACATGTGAAGACCAATAAGCTCGTCAAGGGCTTCCCCGGCTCCGAACCGATCTCCAACAGCGATCTGCTGGAGTGCCGCTGCAACGTGCTGCTCCCCGCTGCCCTCGAGGGGCAGATCACTGGAGACAATGCCCACCGTATCTCGTCGGACTTCGTGCTGGAGGGGGCTAACGGCCCGACGACACCGGAGGCGGACGTGATCCTGGCCAATAGGGGCATCAAGCTGGTGCCGGACATCCTGGCGAACGCAGGTGGGGTGGTGGTCTCCTACTTCGAGTGGGTGCAGGACCGCTACGGCTACTTCTGGAGGGAGAAGGCGGTCCGCGATCGGCTGGACGAGATGATGGTGACGGCCTTCGGGGCCGTGGCCGAGACAGCGGAAACCCACCAGGTGGACCTACGCATGGGAGCCTACATCCTGGCAGTTGGCCGAGTCGCCGAGGCTAAGAGGCTCAGGGGACTGTACGCGTAGTAGAGAACCAAACAGCAACACAGAGACACGAAGGATCACCAAGAGATCCTTCGTGTCTCTGTGTTATGGGCTACCCGTTCGTCAGGGCTGAGGCTGGAGGCAGGCTGTGGAGTCAGCCCTGCCTGCCACCCTGCGGACCTTTCGAGGCGCGGCCAGCCAGTAGAGTAGGCAGGAGAGCCACATCCCGGGGATCGTGAGCATGAACGCCCAGTGATAGGCCCCGGTGACATCGAAGACATAGCCCCCGAGAAATGCGCCAATTGCTGAACCCGCATTGCCGAGGACGTAGGCCCCTCCAAGGATGGCCCCGAAGCTCTTCCCCTGGAAGATGTCGCCCATCATCACCGGGCAGAGCACTGCCGACACCCCGTAGCAGAGGCCGTAGATGGCTCCATAAGCATAGAGCATCCAGCCGGGAGAGCCGGCCTGAATGGTAAGGAGGGCGCCTACCCCGACGGTCCCACAGATGAACGCTATCAGGTAGGTCGACTCCCTGCCGATCCGGTCAGACACAGTACCCCATAGGATCTTGCCGCAAGAGCCCATGATCCCCACTATCCCCACGATGGACGCCGCCAGCAGATTGTCGAAACCCTCGTCCACGAAGAAGGCCGCCTGGTGGGTCATTATCGTCTGAAGGCAGGCCATCTCCAGAAACCGCGCCATGGAAACCAGCCAGAAGCGATGGGTATGCATCGCAGATCGGAGGGTCCACTCCCTGGATGTCCACTCCCTGTCCACCACCAGGTTGTCCGGGGAGAGCTGAGATGTGGAGGCTGGACTGGCGGTATCCTTGCGGCGTTCCCCATCCGGCATCAGCCCCATTTCCTGGGGGCGATGGCGGTGAAAGAGCAGAACCGTGACGGGGATCACAGCCACGATGACGATCGACAGCAATAGATACGCGGCGCGCCACCCATGATTGTTGATGACCCCCTGCAGAAGGGGCACAAACAGGAGCATGCCAACCCCTATGCCGGCGGTGGCGATGCCGCCGGCCGTGCCTCTCTTCTTGATAAACCAGTTGCTCAACACCGAGAAGGTGGGCACCGTACCGATGGCACTGAGGCCAACAGCCGCAACCACGCCGTACAGCAAATAGAACTCCCATAGGGTGGAGAGCCGAGTGGTCAACAGCAGGCCAAGGCCGAGGATCAGGGCGCCGATGGGGAGGAGCCTGCGCGGACCATAACGATCGGTGAGGCTACCGGCAATCGGTGCATTCAATCCGTATACTATCGTAAAGACAGAAAAGACCCCGGCGGTGGCGGCGCGAGACCAACCGAAGTCGTCGAGAATTGCCACGTAGAAGATGGAGAAGGAGTTCCATGTGGCGTAGCCCACAGCGAAACAGACGAAGCTGACGGCGACTACGATCCAGCCATAGAAGAAGGGTAGCCGTTCGCTCCACGACGAGCCCAGCGCCCCTTTCTCCCCATCCTCGGTCTCTCTCACCAGGTTCTCCTCTACCTTCCCAAGCTTCCCCTCCGTGGACCGCCTAGTCTGGCATGAACCCGATTGTAGCACGAGCCGTGGAATCCAGTTAGAGTAGGAGATCGGGTTGACGGCGAGGCCTGGGAAGGTAGAGAAGCAGGGCTGCGGTGCCGGCCAGGCACATCACCCCCATAGCCCCAAACCCAAGCGTGAAGGACCCTGTCAAATCCAGACCGTATCCGATCATCGGGGGCAGCAACAGGGCGCCGACGTTTCCCACGAAATTGGTCACGCTCATTTCCCGAGCCGTAACCGGCCTCCCTGAGACCAGTGACCCGTAGGAAAAGATGATACCGAAGGGCATGGCGAGGAACCATCCCACGACCAGCAGGCACAACAGAGCGAGTGGGACCGAGGGGATCAGCGGAAGAGCCATGGTCCCCAGGCCCGTGATGAGACAGCACACCAGCAGCAGCTTGCGCTCTCGCCCCCCGGCCAGCGTTCCGCCCGCTGCACGAGAGAGCATCGAAGCTGCGGGGAACAGCGCAGCGAGCGGACCTGCCAGCTCCAGCCCTATCCCATGCACCTGCCAGAGGAAGGTCGCGAGCCACGCGGAAAGGGCGGTGAATACGCCGTAGGTAATCGCAAGGGCAATCCCCATCAGGTAGAGAGTCGGCTGGCGCAGGATCTTAGACCACGAGCCACCGTTGCCGCGGGCACCAGTTTGGCGCCGCAGCCAGACAAGCGACATCCACCCAATCAGCACCATCAACAGCCCGTCCAGGACGACCGGCCACCGCCAGCTCCCCCAGGCCGCCACCCGCTCCGAGAACAGCAGGACGAGAAGCACTCCCAGGTTGACCGCAGCCCCGTAGAGACCCTGCACCATGGCCCTCTTCCCCGGGGGGACCACGGCATTGACGTAGGCAAGGCCGGAAATGAACGCCACGGCGGTACCAATCCCCATGGCGAATCGGCTGAGCAACAAAAGCGGAGGGTTGGGCGCGAGCCCAGAGGCCATCGCGCAACTGCCGGCAAGGAGGAGCCCGCCGCCTATGGCCCTGCGGTAGCCGATTCGATCGGCGATAGCGCCGCCAGGCAGCTGCAGGGCAGTGTGAAAGAGCAAAGTCGCCGAGGCCAGCAGTCCGGCCCAACTGTTGTTGAGGCCGAACTCAGCCTTGACCAGCGGCAGCAGCGGAGAGAGGTTCAGGGCGGAGGAAAGGATAACCATGGGGGTGCAAAGCACAAGCAAGACCTGCCCCCAGGGGACGGGGAGATCCTGTGGCGCGGTGACACGAGGAGGCGGGAGCACGGGGGAAGACGCTTGATTACCCCATCCCTGCGTCTCCCCGTCTCCGCCTCCCCCCGGTCCCCGTGTCCCGGCCATCTATTGCAACACTGATGGGTTGACCGGGTACTTCGGCCGATCGCCCCGCAGCACCGCGAGGATGTCGGCGGCAGCATGGGTCGCCATCCGCTCCATGGATTCGAAGGATGCACCGGCCATGTGAGGCAGCAGAGTGACATTGTGCATCTTGAACAGAGGGTTGTCCGGGGAGGGCGGTTCCTGCTCGTAGACGTCCAGTCCTGCACCGGCGATCTTGCCAAGGCGCAGCGCCTCGATCAGCGCCGTCTCGTCCACCACCGGGCCGCGAGAGGTGTTGATCAAGAACGCGCTCTCCTTCATGAGGTCGAACTGCTTTGCCCCAATGATGCCTTTGGTTGCAGGAGTCAATGGGGTGTGGACTGAGACGAAATCGGCCACCGGCATCAGCTCGTCCACACTCTCGACCTTGATGATGCCCTTGGCAGCGAGAGTAGGCTGGTCAACGTAGGGGTCGTAGGCATACACCTTCATATCAAAGGCCGCCTGGCCGATCTGAGCCAGGCGCGCACCGATGCGACCAACGCCCACGATGGAAAGGGTCTTGCCAAGCAGTTCATGGCCCATCAGCTCGTCCTTGCCACTCCAGCGGCCGGCCCGGACGAAGGCATCGCACTCTAGCAGCCGGCGCGAGGTAGCCAGCATCAGGGTGATGGCCAGGTTCGCCACCCCCTCGCTGTTGGCCTCAGGGGTGCTGCAGACAGCGATGCCCCGCTCTGTCGCAGCGGGAATGTCGATATTGTCGTACCCCACCCCGTGCTTGCCGATCACCTTCAGCTTCGGTGCGGCGTCCATTACCTCCTTGCCGATCGGGGCAACCCTGACAAGGATCCCATCAACGTCGGCTGCCGCCTCTTTCAGAGCGGCCGCGGAAACCGCTGAAGGGCGAACCACCTCGGCTTCGGTCTCCAGCAGCTGAATGCCCGCCGGATGGATGAACTC
This sequence comes from Chloroflexi bacterium UBA6077, assembly GCA_002436065.1. Classification (GTDB taxonomy): domain Bacteria; phylum Chloroflexota; class UBA6077; order UBA6077; family UBA6077; genus UBA6077. The sequence continues at coordinate 80,993 of DIXP01000019.1, read as the reverse complement.
AGTGACCAGGACCTTCTTGGCCATGGGGCAACGCACTCCTTGCTCGTTTTCTCTTGGGGATCGCTGGACAGGGCTGCATCATACCAGCTACAGGGCCTGCGGCCAACCGCCATTTCAGCACATCCGCGAGACTGAATGCCAATCCGCAAGTGCCCCTGGTATTGACAGCAGGAGGTAAGATCGAGAAGAATCGGCATGGAGGTTCCCGCACCATGGATGCCGCTCATATCAAGACCAATCCGCTGCGCCGACTAGTCACAGCGGGGCAGGCTATCCTCATCGAGGGCGTCTCCGCCAACGGCGAGGAGTTTGAGCGATGGGGCCAGTACCAAAGCCGCATACAGAAGGTGCAAGAAGACTCGCTCGTGGTGAGTTCTCCACGGCGCCGAGGCGCCATGGTGCGATTCCATAACGGGACGGACGTAACGGTCTACCTCACCCGCTTCGGCATACGGCTGTGCTTCCAGGCCGCGATCTCCAACCCGGCCGATTGCACTCCTCTGGTGACCCATTTGGTGGGCATGTCCGGCTTCCGGAAGTACGACCGTAGAGAGCACGTACGGGTGGAGCTGGTGGCACAGCCGATAGACTTCTCTATCAAGGGCGATCCCGGGAAGTCCGCCCGGTCCCTGGCACCCCTTGTGACCGACATCAGCATAGGAGGGATAGGGCTATCCTGTCTACAGGAGTTGTCCGAAGACACCAGAGTCCGCCTAATCCTCGATCTACCCAAGGTCTTTGGCCGGATCGAGGCCATGGCAGAGGTACGCGCAGTGTTTGCCCCCATCTCAGACAACACCGGCAAGCGTCGCTGGCACATGGGGCTGAGATTCGTTGATATGGACGAATCAGACACAGAGAGGATAGCCGCCTTCATCCTGTATCAGCAGGAGAAGATGAGGCGAGTGGGCAGCTTCACCCGTTTCACCGGCTCGCCCCTGGACGATACCTCTCTGGTCCGGCCGGCAGGGAGACGACGGTCGCCCCCTCCAGCTTCCCCCTACTAGCTTTCGCCCTCCTTTTCCCCTCCTCGCCCCTCTATCGTGAGATACCGATCGGTGCTGGGCGTAGGCAGCTCCTCGACCTGTTGAACGGTAAGGCTCAGCTGCAAATGGTCGTCGGTCAACTCGGACACATACTCCATAGGGATTGTAACGTCCTTGGTGAGAACGATGCCCTTCCTAACTACGATGTCCGTCGCTCGGTTGGTCGAGCTGTCCGTCAGCACCTCATCGACAAAGCCAACGAGGCCGTCCAAGGCCCTGACCTCCGTCCCCTCGGCGACATCCACATCCTCAGATGGCACCCCAACTTCATCCTCAGCAGCTTCCTGGACACTCGGCAGTCCTGAGACTCCCTGAGCAGGGCCCAGCGGGAACAGGATAGAGCCCGGGGCGTAGGGGTAGGGCACCCGCGCCTGTCCGGGCATCGCCGCGTAGTGCCGCTCCACGAAATCCGGGAGTTGTTGAAGTTCGTAGCGCCCGATCCTGAGCTGTACCCCTTCTTCGTCGCTCCTCTGGACCAGAGACAGCGGGACCACGACATCCCTGGTCAGGATGCGCCCTCGGTGTACAACAATGGCGTCTACTTCACGGGTATACGGATTCAGGATGACCCGGTCAACACTCCCAATCTCCTCACCCTCCTGGGTCTTGACCCTGGCGTCAATATCAATTCTCATATCCGCCTCCAAACCACGTGTGGGCGTCCATCGGCGGCAATTTCCGTACCAATTGGTGTTCTTCGGGGCATGGTTCAGGACTGTGGTGACATTCTGTAGGGGCGACCCGCGGTCGCCCTGCCCATTCGCCGGCCTGCCCCGCCAGGGCGACCAGCCGGTCGCCCCTACCGTTACGCCATCTCGCCTGTCGTGTGAACCATGCCTTCTTCGGATGGGGGATCATGCTAGATCTGGTACTCTTCTTGCTCGCTCCCCTCTACATCCATCGCATCGATTCCAAAGATAGGTAGGCAGAAAGGAGTCCGCATCCGTGGCCATCCAAAGCCCCCTGGATCTCCTCATGTATGAACTCCGTGTCCTCCAATCGGTGGAGCAGTCTAAGCTCCAGATGGTGGCACGTCTGAAGCAGATCTGCTCCAACCCACAGGTCTCTCAGCTGTTCGAGACCGAGATCCCCAAGGTTCAGCAGCAGACCCTGCGGGTGCAGGAGTGCCTTCGGCTACTGAACAGCCAGCCGGCGAGCGCGACCTCCCACGCCATCGACTGCATGCAGCACGACCTGCAGGAGTTCATGCAGCAGAATCCCAGCCAACAGGCGGTAGACATGTACTGTCTGGGGATGGCTATGAAGGTGGCCCATTATGAGGTGGCCTCATACATAGGATTGGTGGAGAAGGCCAGGCAGATTGGACACACCCAGGTGGTGTCCCTTCTGGAGGACAACATGAACGCCGCGAGGTCCTCGGCCTTGCGAACAGGACAACTGAGCCTCCAGGTCACCGGACAGATAGTCCAGAGCAACCTGTAGCCTGGGTCTCTTCCGCGAACTATCGACTAGCCCGGGGCGAGAGGGTGTTCAGCGTTGCTGGCGGCTGATGGGCTGAAGCATATAGGCCCAGTAGCGGACTCTATCGAGACGCGGTTCAGGAGACACCTCCATTGGCGTCAACGCGAAGCCTGACCCCAGCCGCTCCCTGCTGGCTGGGGTCAACAAGAGCACCACCGGCCTCCCGAGGCCACCGATCTCCTCCCGCAACCTGTCCGGCGCCATCCACACCCGACGATGGGGAACTCCCTCAATCCGCATCAGAAACTCAAAGGATCCCAACACCCGGCCTCCCGGGGCGGTGAATATCCAATCGAGTTGCTGGTCAAGGAACACCTCCGAGACCATCCCTGCCTGGTGTCGAGCTCGAATCTCCGCCTGGAGGGCAAGGATGGTGGGGTTCGTGGCGTTATCCCGGAGGTAGCCATCGTAATAGCCCATGAGGTTCGCCGTTGGCAGCGCCATCAGCAACAGGCATACAGCCCCTACGAAGGGGACGGCCTTCCGGAATCCCCGCCAGCACCAGGTCAGCACCTCGGCCAGGGCCAGGGCTGACAGAAGATGTAGCAATGGCAGAAGATACCCGGCGTAGCGCAGGGCAATGGGGAAGCTGTAGTCCTTGTTGAAGTAAGGCATCACAAGGACAGGCAGCGCCAGGGCAAGCAAAGGTAACCCAAGGAGGCGGCGAAGAGCACAGACGGTCCCAATCAACAGCAGGGCGATGTAGGGCCAGTTGAGGGGAACCCCCAATTGGTTTTCCAGGGTCGGGCCTCCCTCGAAGGCGCCCGACATCGCCCTGAGCAGGGAAGCGCCCAGGAACTGCAGGTTGACCAGGTAGGAGTCGGTCGTCGGGTTATACACGTAGGCATAGTCCGTCCGATTGGCTGCATCCGTCCATGCCGTAGGGTTCTGCCAGTTGTAGAGGATCACGTTCCCATAGGCCAGAATCGCGGCGAGCAGGGCGAGGTATGGCCACGGAGTACCAAGTGCTGAGCGCTGAATGCCGGGCGATGACATACTCCCTCTCCCCGCGAGAGAGGGTCGGGGTGAGGGTTCCCCGCGTCCCCGCGTCCCCGCATCCCCTGAACCGAATAGGTAGTACAGGGCGAAAGCCGGCGCCAGGAAGAGGACGCTGGGGTGCGTCTGAATCGCCAGGCCGTAGAGGAAGCCTGCCAGAATCAGCATTGGGCCGTTCCTGCGGGTCACCGCCCACACGAGAGCGAGCATAGCGGCGGTGGTGAAGAAGGGAGTGGTGCAGTTGGTCCAGGCGATGTGACTGGTGACGATGTGGACAAATGAGGTGGCCATGAGACCGGCAGCCAGCAAGGCTACCAGCCGCCCCCCGAGCCGAAGGGCCAGGAAGTAGGTCAGGACCACGGTTGCTGCACTCAATAGGGTGACGAGGAGGCGTGGCACGTAGCCGTGCTGGCCCAGCAGCAAGAAGGCCCCCGCCGTGATGTAGTTGAACAGGGATCCGAGGTAGGGCTCCACATCGACCAACGGCCAACGACCCTGCAGCACCTCCAACCCCACTTGCACCTCCACACCCTCGTCGGTGAACCCGGGCACCTCCATCAGGTAGGGCAACCGCAAGGAAAGGGCAAGTGCAAAGGCGAGCAGGGCTATTCCAACGTCCACCAGGCGTCGGAGATGCTGCACGGCCTCTTCCGCATAGGGATCGACCCCGTCGATGAGCGGCTGGCCGTTACGCCTGCTCCGAGTCTCAAGTTCTACCGTTGCCAATCCTTCCCCCTTCGGAGTCAGCCAGGTTGAGCGCCACATGGCCCCGGAGACTGCCGACTGTACCAGAGCAACCCTCAGCAGATTCTGTCAGTCGCGGCCTCCGTGCCTTTCAGACTACTCATCTTCAAACTCTTGCGGTGCGAGGTCGGCGGCTGTTACGATCAAAATGAGATCGCATGGCTGATCAGGAGGTGGACGAGGTATGTCCTCTGAGACGAGCGGAAAGTCTAGAGAACAGCTACTGGTAACGCTGGGGCATAACTGGCGAGCCGAGAAGGAGGGCGCGGCAACCTACCGTGAACTGGCAAACATGGAGCCGGACAGCCGCCGCAAAGGACTGCTGCTGAAGCTGGCGGAGGCCGAGGAGCGACATGCCAGGAAGTGGTCGGAGCGGATCGTCCAACTGGGCAGCCAGGATCCGTCCACCGGAGATGTGGAGATCTCCCCATCTCGCGCAGTGATCCTGACGGCCAGGGTTGCCGATCTGGACACCGCCCTGCGTAAGACCGAGACAACCGAGGAGCAGCACGTTCGGGAATACCAGGCTCAGGCGCGTGACCTGGACGATGAGGGGATAGCCAGGATTCTGGAAGAGTTGGCCCAGGATGAGGCATCCCACGCCCGGACCCTGCATGCCATGGGCGGCACCACGCGCGAACCTCAGAGTCGGCTGGACACCATCCTCCATCGTGAGCGGTGGCACGGCAAGGGGGGTAGCTGGATTGGGGACGCCATCTATGGCGTGAACGATGGCCTCACGGCCGTGTTCGGCATCGTCGCCGGCGTGGCTGCAGCCAGCAGTTCCAACGACTTCATAGTCGTGGCCGGCCTGGCGGGTGTGCTCTCCAGCGCCCTCTCCATGGGCGCCAGCGCGTACCTGGCGAACAAGGCGGAGCGAGAGGTCTTCGAGGCTGAACTTGCCAAGGAACGCGAGGAGATGGAGCAGAACCCTGAGGAAGAACGCGAGGAGCTTGAGCTGTTCTACCAGCTCAAGGGGTTCACAGAGGAGGAGGCGCGGGCCATGGTGGAGAGGATGGCCCAGCAGCCCGAGCAGTTCCTGCGTACCCTGGCCCGGGAGGAATTGGGGCTCGCAGAGGAACGGCTGCCCAATCCCAACCTCGCGGCCGCGGTGGGCACCATCTCCACCGCCCTGGGGGGCATCGTGCCCGTGCTGCCATTCTTCTTCCTCACGGGCCAGGCGGGGATACTGGTGTCATTGGTGGTCAGTGTAGCGGCCCACTTCGCGGTGGGAGCATCCAAGAGCCTCGTGACCCTTCGAAGCTGGTGGAAGAGCGGCCTGGAGATGACCGCCGTCGCCCTGATCGTCGCCATCGTGGCCCATTCCGTAGGGTCGGCCCTGCATATCGGTTGATGAGACGGGCAAGTACACTATCGGTCGGTCAACAGCTCGTACCCGTTCGGGTCGATTATCACTTCCACCGTTCCGTGCCGATCGGTACGGAAGAGGGTCGCGGGCTGGAGCGATTCCGCCGTGGAGTCCGAAGGATGGCCGTAGCGGTTTCCTGCCGCGATGGACACAACCGCCACCCGCGGTGAGGCTGTCTGAAGGAGGCTCGTCTGTAGAGCCCCGACGGCGCCATGGTGAGGCACTCGGAGCAAATCTACCCGCATTGGGAGGGCCTTGGCCAACTCCGCCTGGGCGTCGGGCTTGAGGTCCCCCGGGAGCAGCATCGAAACGCCGCCGGACACCAACCTGAGGGCGAGTGCTGGCTCCCCTTCCGCCTCGGCATCGCTGGCCCAGAGCACCTCCAGCCAGGCCCCCTCACCCAGCGGGATGCGCTGGCCCGCAGCCGCCTGCACCACGGCAAGTCCCCGTTCCTGGATGAGTTCGCTCCACGCACGGCCTGCCCTCCCCGTGGGCTTACCAGGCTGCAACACCAGCCCAATCGGGTGCCGGCGCGCTGCCTCCACCAGGCCGGCCATTCGGGTTTCGCCGTATCCCGTCAGGACCACCGCGTCCAGGCCTCGATCCAGGAAGCCAAGTCTTCGCCCAAGCGCACTCGTCAGGGTGCTGGGGCTTGGGCCACCATCCACCAGGACGTAATGTCCCTCCGGGCCGCGGATCAGGGTAGCATCGCCGTGACCCACATCCAGGAAGTAAACGTGGAGTCTCCCATCGGGCCGGTTGGAGAAGGCCAGCCCACCGAGGCTGAGAAGGAGGGCGGCGGTTCCCACCATCACCCAACGGGGTACGGTCCTCAGCCTGTCCACGACCCCATCTCGGAAGGGTCGGACCTCGGGGAGAGGCCAGAGAGCTACTGCCATTAGAAGGGCATAGTAGAACAGCAATGCCAAGGTGCTCAGGCTGCCCGTCGGGATCGAAGCCGAGGGCAGCTTGGCCGTCCAGGACACCGTCTCCACCAAGTAGCTGAGGTAGACCCACGCCAGCGGCGCCACCAACTGCCCCAGGGGCAGGGCAACCGCGCCCAGCGCCACAGCCACAGCCCCTGTGACCATCAGACCTGGCAGGGCAGGGGCAACCAGCAGGTTGGCGAGGGGGGCGACGAGCGACAGGTTGTGGAAGCTGTTCACCAGAACAGGTAGCGTGGCCAGTTGAGCGGCGAGAGTCACCGACAAGGAGCCTGCCAACCACCCTGGAAGGCGCCCGAACCACCCCCGCAACACAGGCTCCAACAGCACCAGTCCCGCAGTGGCCAGGAAGGATAGCTGGAAGCCAAGGTCCTCCAGCAGCGAGGGTTCGGCTCCACCCATCAAGGCCGCCGAGAGGCAGAGGAACGAGAGGGCATCCCCACCCCGGCCCAGCAGGTGGGCGGTCAGGCTGAAGGTGCCCATGAGAGCAGCGCGCAGGGCCGAAGGTGGCAAGCCGGTCAGCAGGGAGTAGCCCCAGACCGCCGCGATGGCCAGGAGGACGGCGCGCCGCCTGGACAGGTAGCGGAGCGCCGCCAACTGGGCCAGCCCGGCCACCACCGTCACGTTGAACCCCGACACCGCCACCAGGTGACTGGTGCTCGTCATGTTGAGCTCGTCCCGAAAAGCAGCGGGCATGCTGGCCCGCGCACCCACCAGGATGCCCCCCAGCAGTGACGACTGCGGCTCCGGCAACAGCAGCCCGCACAACTCCTCCAGACGCCTACGTACGCCGTCGATCGCCCTCAGGGGATCAACCCCCTCGGGTCGGCCCGCCAAGCCCAGCCGCGGGTACTCAATGGAGGCGTGAATCCCCTGCCGCGCCAGCTGTTCCGCCCATGCGCTAGAGGCGCTGCCCACCGGCCGAAGCGCCCCCCGCGCCACCACCTGGTCCCCGTAGCGCCACTCTCCATAGCGGTCGGTTCTGACCAATACCCTCGAACGCAGCGGTTCCCAACCGGCCTCCTGCCAGATGTCATCCACCTCCAACGTGAACAGCAGCGCCGCGTCTCGAGGCTGGGGCTGGTCAGTAATGGTGCCATGCAGGACGACCTCTCCCGCACGGGCTGACAGGGGATCCTCCCCATCCGTCAGCCCCACTGTCCGCCACGCCCCCAGCAGGCCCAACCCAACCGCCAGCGCCGTGACCCATAACCGACGGTCCCCCCTCCCGAGGAACGAGGCCACTCCGGCCAGGAGGGCCAGTCCGCCCAACCCCAGCCCGATCTGATCCCCGAGCCCCATGGAGACAAATTCCGGATCGGCGAAGGCGCAGCTTGCCCGTCCCAGGTAGAGCCCCACCAACCAGCCCAGGCAGAGGAAAATGAGCACCATCAGCAGGCCCTGCTCAACACGCTACCTGACTTCCACCAGTTCCCTGACCTTCTCGTAGGTCGAGGCGTTCACCAGCTTGGCGTCCTTCAATTCTTCAACAGATTGGAACCGGCCGTTCTTCTGTCTGTGGTCGAGAATGCGTTGGGCGAGGACCTGGCCAATACCAGGCAACGATTCAAGCTGCTGTCTGGTCGCACTATTGAGGTCGATCTTTGGGGAGGGATTGAGTGGCGTGGGCTGGGTCGCGGTTGCGGCGTTGGAGGTTGACGCAACCAAACGGGGCTGAAGAGGTAGCTCTGGTACCACCACCTGCTGTCCATCCCGCAGGAGTGTAGCCAGGTTCAGGGCCACGGGGTCGACATTATCGGCAGGACCGCCGGCTGCCTTCACCGCATCTTCAACCCTCGATCCCGCTTCCAGGGAATAGACCCCTGGAGAACGCACGGCACCCACAACGTGGACCTTAATCTCAGAGGTATCGTCGGCGGAGACAGCTATCTGAAGCGCCGGCCTTCGGGGTAGCTGAAGCAGGGTTACTCCAGCAACGGTGACCAGCACCACCAGCACGACAGCGAGGTTAGAGCGATTCCGCTCGAGCCACTCTACCACTTGCCCAGTGCCTATTCTGTCTCAGCGTCTCCGTGTCCCCGCGTCAAGACCCGGTGGGTGTCGCGGGCACCTGCTTGGTCTTGATGTACCATTCAGACAGATGGCGGAAGCGAGAACTTCCATCCAGCAGGGTGGTCAGCTTGATGCCTTTGAGGTCACGGCTCGCGGCCCAATTGAACTTGGGATAGTACAGTACGACGCTGGGACAATCCTCGGCCCAGATTGTCTGGAACTCCGAGTAAAGCTGCGTTCGCCGGGTTCGATCCACGTTCCGCCGGGCCTCCTCCAGTATCCGGTCGATCCTCTCGTCGGCGATGCCCGACAGATTGAACCCCCCATTACCGGCCTGACTGGAATGCCATAGGCTGTAGACGTCGGGATCGGAGGTGAGCAGCCACTGCTCGGCTATGGCCGCAACAAATGTGCGACCAGAGAGGTACTCCTTCAACAGGTCTGTCCAGCCTGTAGCCTGCAGCTCGGCCTTGAAGCCGATCTTCCGCAGATCCTCAGCCACCAGTTCGCCCGTCTTGACGCGCCTGGCATTGTCGTTGGTCAAGATCACGAAGGCGAGGTTCACTCCGTCCTTATCCCGTATCCCATCCCCGTCGGAGTCGCGCCAACCGGCCTCGTCCAGCAATCCCTCAGCCCTCTTGGGATCATAGCTGTAGCCCTTAGCCTTACCATCAAAAGCCCACGAGGACGGGGAAACCGGGCCCTTCCCCGCCAACCCCTGTCCCTCCAGAACCGCTTGCACCAACTTGTCCCTGTCAATGGCATGGGCAACCGCCTGGCGAACCACCCCCTCTTTGAAGATGGAATTGGTGTTGTTGAGGAACAGAACGGCGTACTTCAGATAGTCCGGCGCCGAGTACACGGTCAGCTTATCGCTAGCCTCTAGTCTGGCGACGTCGCGAGGATCCAGGTAGGGAAGGGCATCCACCTCCCCCTTCTCCAGGGCTGTCAGGGCAGCAGCATAGTCCGGATAAAACCGGAAGCTCAGCTGGGCCAGGTAGGGGGCAGGGCCATAGTAGTCGGCATGGGGTTCCAGGGTGACACCCTCGGCCGACATCCTGGTGAGCTTAAATGGACCGGTTCCAATCGGGCGCAGGTTGTACGGGCTGGAGGTCATGGCCTTGCCCAGTGCGTCGGCGTAGAGGTGATGAGGCAGCAGCCCAGTAGAGGTGTACTCCAGGAAGGGCGCGAAGGGTTCCTTCAGGGTGAAGCGGACACTGTAGTCGCTCACCTGCTCCACGGTCACGTTCTTCCAGAGATCGGCCACCTCAGGGCTACCTTGAAAGCCTGATGCCTGGATGGCCTTGATGGTGAACACCACATCGTCGGAGCTGAAGGGGGTCCGGTCGTGCCAGCGAACATCCTGTCGTAATTGGAAGAGGTAGCTTCTACCTCCATCACCAATCTCCCATCGCTCCGCCAGATCCGGGACTATGAGGCCGTTCTCGTCAAGGCGAGTCAGGCCGCTGAAGATCAGTGAGGAGAGGTCGCGATCGACCTGGTTGTACTGCAGCAGGATGGGGTTCAGATAGCTGGGGTTGCCGATGGCTGCTTCTACGTAGGCGCCCCCTTGGTCGGGCACCGTGGCCATCGGAATCTCCTGACGCAACCGGCTAGCCGCTAGTGGCACCACGACGGCGAGGAGGGCGGCCAGCGCCAGGACCCAGCGCAGCCAGGAAGACCTTCGCCTATTGCCCTGGGTCCTCGGGTTCATGCCGGTCTGCGCTCCATCAAGGAAAGATCTGGGGAGGGCGTGCGGGGGAGTCCAGAGGGAGAAATATCCCCCTCTTGGCGGGGATTGGGGCGTGAGGTGAGCGAGCACGGCATCACGCCCAAACCCCCAGAACTACTCTCAACTCACCTAGGAGAAGAACTTCACCGATACGATGCTCATAAGGACGAATGCCACGGCTATGGCTATGGTGAAGTTGAACAGGGTCCGCTCGATCCCTCGTCGACTGCGATACCCTGAAGAGTCGGCAGAAAAGGCACCGCTGAAGCCCGATCCCTTAGCCTGGAGCAGCACAATCAGGATCAGCACGACAGAAAGGATAATCTGCACTATGTTGAGATAGGTCTGCAAGAGATGCACCTCCAGTAGTCCAGGCAGCAGCTATTATACCATGCACCAATTGACAAGGGCAAACTTGGTCTACTGCCAACAAAGTGATACACTCGCCCTACAGGCTACCTGGTGGAGGCAACGGGCTTCAAGACGTTGTCTCCCTTCTTTTCTCACCCATAGAACCCTCACCCTTGCTGGAAGGAGACAACATTGGCCGAGGTTGAGATCGGGATTCTTACCCGCGGAAAGCCCACCCTTGGCATGACCCTCTGCAGCCTGCTGCTTCAGCAGGTCCAGGACATTCGCATCTACATAGCCGACACTGCCGAGAAGCCGGTCATCAACCGCGACGACGTGGCCTTCGCCCTGCGCCTGGCCTTTGACCGCCACATCCCCTGCAACTACGAGTATCTTCGGGAGCGAGACAGGGCTTTCAGCCGGGGACGGCTCCGCATCCTGGAAGCGCTAAAGGGCAGATACATCATCTTCATGGATGACGACATCGTTCTGCCCTCCTCCGCCCTGACCCGGCTTCTGGAGGATGCCCAGGACCCAGGCGTCTTCGGCTTCGTGGCTCCCGTCTGCCGCCATTCAGCCTACCCCACCGGCTACTCCTCAGGGAATCCCCTCTACGTGCCTGGCGCCCTCTTCTACCAGGACCATCTGGTGCGTGAGATGCTGCTGGAGTACTACCGTACCACCATCGACACACTCGACAAGACTCAATCCCGAGAGAAGACGTGGGAACCGGCATTCCTATCCAGGCTCTTCTCCCTGATGGACCGGGCTTGCCTGGTGCAAGCCGACAATGAAGTGTACCACCTGGACTACAAGGAGCCATTGAACTGGAACGCCTTCCAGGAGGAGATCGTTGCGAGGAGCGAGGAGAAAGCTAGGGAACTGTACCTGAGGATCAAGAAGCAGCAAGCGGGAGTCGAGCGATAGACTCGACCCCCGCCGACGGCATTACGCGGATTCGATGCGAGCTTCCCGGCCGGACTCCCCCAGGTCCCCAGAGCGAGATCCGGAGACGATATCGGCCCTGTCGTAGAAGAGGCGCATCAGCGCCTGTGCCAGCTTCTTAGGATCATGGCGAAGGGGATTCTTTGGGTCGACCACGTCGGCCTGCACCACCTCGACACCGCTGATCTCCACGTCCTCGACACCGGAGGTCACCTGCGTCACCTGCCAGTGCGAGGGGAGCACAGCCCCAACTTTGTCGTTGGCCAGGATGTAGTCTATGGGGTTGCCCGGCAGGTGACGCAGCAGCGCCTCCACGTGGTCCTTCACCCCAAAGTTGTCCGTCTCGCCTCGCTGGGTAGCCACATTGCACGCGTACACCTTCATGGCATCGGAGGCGATGAGCGCGCGCGCCAGGTCCTCCACCAATAGATTGGGAAGGACGCTGGTGTAGAGGCTGCCGGGGCCGATCACCACCAAGTCCGCATCCAGGATCGCCCGTGTGGCCTCGGGATAGGCAGCCGGGTGCTCCGGCTGTAGGTATACCCGTTTAATTGGGCGGTTACTCTCCGAGATCTTCGACTCGCCCTCCACCCTTGCCTCATCCATCAACTCGGCGCAGAGGGTCAGGTTCTCCAAGGTAGAGGGAAGGATCTGTCCCCGCACCGCCAGGACGCGGCTGGACTCCCGAATAGCCTGCTCGAAGTTACCAACTATGCCAGACATGGCAACGATGAACAGGTTGCCGAAGCTGTGTCCGTCCAGCCCCGACCCCTCACTGAAGCGATACTGGAACAGCTTGGTCATCAGGGGTTCCGCATCGGCCAGGGCAACGATACAGTTGCGGAAATCGCCCGGTGGCAAGACCCCCATCTCCCGACGCAACCGTCCCGAACTCCCACCATCGTCGGCTACCGTGACGATGGCCGTGATGTTGGTGGTGTACTCCTTCAGGCCGCGCAGCAGCGTGGAGAGACCGGTCCCGCCCCCTATTGTCACGACCTTCGGGCCGCGCTGCCGCTGCCGATGGTTGTAGACGAGGTCGACCAGGTTTCCTGTCCCATCGGGGATAACCGCTGAGAGCACAGAGTGGTTTAGACGCCAGAACGCCACGAGGAAAACGGCGATACCCGCCGTCAGGAAGATGGCACCACGGACCGGTCTATCGATGAACTGGAGTGTAACCGCGGCCACGAACTCGGGGAAGGGCTGGGTACGGTAGAGATGGACGAGCAGGTAGGCCAGCCCCAGACTCAGCATGACGAGACCGACGGTCAGCAGGAATATCCAGCGCTTGATGCGCATCCCTGGGTAGAGCCACTTGAAAAAACCCACGCTTGTTTGTCCTTCCAGGCAACGTCCCTCGTCCAGGCGCTGCCGCCTCCTACATATGAGCCGCCACACCGCTCCCTGGGGCTCAGGGAACGGCCTTAGATAGCACGAAACTAACCGCGCTCACCACCAGGGCTGCCAGGAAAGCTCCCAGGAACCCCTCCACCTGTACGCCCAATGGAACCCGCGCCGCCAGCCAGAACAGCGCACCGTTGACCACGAAGGTGAACAACCCGAGGGTCAGCAGGTTCAGGGGCAGGGCGAGAAAGAGGAGGATGGGTCTAACCAGAGCGTTAAGAACGGCGAGGACGAGGGCGAACAGCAGGACCGACTCCAAGCCCCCTATTCTCAAGTACCCCGGAACCAAGTATGCGGCAACCACGATGGATATCGCCGTAATTAGCAGGCGCACAAGGGTGCCAGGCATGATAACTCCAGAACGAGGGGACTAAAGGCAAGATGCATTCCGATTGAAAGAGGTGAGACTGGCAGCCAGTGTAGGGTAGTAGTAGCAGGCTGTCAACCACAAGGAACGTCCCGTTCCTGCTGCCTTGGGAAGCAAGTCCCAAGGCAGCAGGAACGGGCAACCTACCGACGGCCCATCTGGACCTGCACCCTATGGCGACGGCCGTCGCCGAAGCTGGGGAGCAGGGTGCTGTTGATCTCCTTGCCATCCACTCGCACCTGCACCACACCCTTGGATAGGTGCTGAGGGTTCTCTATCTCCACCTCATAGGTTGCACCGCGGAACTGGCGCGTTATCTGGCAATGATCCCAGTCGGTGGGTAGACATGGGTCCACGACCAGCCCCCGCGCCGTGGGGCGAAGCCCAAGTATCCAGTCGGTGCAGGCCCTCCACATCCAGGCCGCCGTGCCGGTAGTCCAGGTGAACTCCCCTTCACCAAAGTTGGGGTGGTCCGGGCCGTAGATGTACTCAGCGTAGACGTAGGGCTCTACCTTGTACAGGTTGGGGTTCTTGCCCCGGGTGAGGAAGGAACTCTCCTTCCAGTAGTGATAGGCCATGTCCCCGCGACCCAACAAGGTCTCGGCTATCACCGTCCAGGCCACCGTGTGGCAGAACACGGTCCCGTTCTCCTTGGTCCCCGGGGCAAAGCGAGTGATGATGCCGATGGTGTGGTCGGGGTCCTGATAGGCAGGAAGGAAGAGGGCAGGGCCGTAGGGAGTGTCCAAGCGACTCTTGACCATGTCCATCACCTGGATACCCCGCTCGCCCTCGGCCACCCCCGCCAGCACACCCCAGGTTTGTGCGTTCAGGTAGATGGAGCCCTCGGCGTTCACGTGGCTGCCCAGCAGTTCACCGTTGTCCTTGGTGGCACGCCAATACCACTGTCCATCCCAGGCATACCGGTTGATGGCGTCCTTGGTTCGCTGGTACTCCAGCATGGTCCGGTCCCTGGCCCTCGTGTCCCCGAGAGCATCGAAGAGATCGACCACATCCCGGAGCATCCAGGCCAGGAAGTGGCTGTTCATGATGCTCTCCCCCCGACCCAGCACCCCCACGAAGTTCAGTCCGTCGTTCCAGTCGCCCGCCCGGATGAGCGAGAGGCCCCTCTCGCTGCGATTCTTCAGCGCGTAGAACAGGCCGCGGATCATATGCTCCCTGACAGTACCCGAACCCGTGTCGAGGTACGGTACCTTCTCCGAGAGAAAACCGACGTCTCCAGTCTCCTTGAAGTAGTTCAGCACGCACATGACCAGCCAGAGGGGATCGTCGCAGTGGCCGGTCACCGCCCCGATGTTGGTGAGGGGGTCCCAGTTGTGGACTGTACTACCATTGGCGAATTGGTGGGAGATGATGGAAAAGGTCCGCCTCTTGGCCATCTCCAGGTCATTAGGAAGCACTCCCAGGATGTCCTGAGAGAGGTCGCGGAACCCCATGATGGAGCCGCCCCCGATGTAGTAGGAGGCCATGCGGGCCCAGTGGGCAGTAACCCAGGTCTGGTACTTGTTCCAGACGTTGACCGAGAGGTCGAACTCCGGATCTGGTGTCTGGACAGTGAGCCTTGCCATGTAGTCCGACCAGAAGCGGCGAAGATCCTCGAAGGCATGGAGCACTCGGTCGGTCCTCTGGTACTTCCGATTGATCCTGGCCGCCTGCTCAGGGTCGTCCTTTGGTACCGCACCTATAGTGACGTGAAACTGCAGCTGCTGGCCCGGCTCCAGCTCCACGACGTGCTGGAATGCCCCGATGGAGTCGTAGCCGTCGCCCTGGCTGTTACTGCAACTGCCCCGCTCCAGGGCCGCTGGCGCTTGCCAATCCCGGTAGTCGCCGATGAAAGCCCGCCGTATGCAGTCAAAGCCCTGGAAGGGCAGGCTGGTAGTCATGAAGACGTACTTGTTCCACTCGATATTGGGGGTTGCACCACTCGAGAGGCTCACCGTGGGCCAGTAGCGTTTGGTGGCGAAGATGGTCCCGTCCCGGAGTTCCACCTCGTTAAACAGGTTGTGAAAGCTCCGCTCGGTCAGGTCCGGCGAATAGCTGGATAGCGCCCATTCCGCGTAGGGGAAAACGCTGAGCCTGCGGCGGCGATCGCTCCGGTTCTTCAGGGTGACGACCCAGAACTCCACGTTCTCGTCCTGGGGCACGAAGTAGAGTATCTCCCCCTCGATATCCTGGGTCACGGACTTGATCCATGTATACCCCAGCCCGTGGTGGGCCTCCCAGAACTGGTAGGGCTTCATGCAGGGTTGCCAGTTGAGGCTCCAGTACTCTCCACTGTCGTCGTCCCGCACGTAGACGTACCGCCCGGGCCGGTCCTGGAGGACGGACTCCCCAGGGAACCACCGGTGGATGCGGTCGTACCCCGAGCCGTGGATGAAGGAGTATCCGCCCCCCGTATGGGAAATGAGGGCACAGTACTCCTCGTTGGAGAGGTAGTTGGCCCAGGGCCTGGGGGTATCGGGACGGCTGATGATGTACTCCAGGCCGTCCTCGGAAAAGTGGCCATACTCGGTCTCAATCAGCGGTGGCCTTGCCAGAAGCTGCTGTGCCATCGTCCTGACCCCCTGGTGGTTCTGTAGCGGATCACCGTGTGAGCGCGCGCCCCATATCTAGAAGCACATTGGTTTGAGCAAATAAGATGCCATTGTGCTGGCACACTCGTTGCTCCCCCTACTGACGCTTGCAAGCGCTAGTAGGGAGGGAACGATTCATGATGAACCAACCGATGGGAATGGGCGGCAGGCAGGCCACAGGCCGGCAGACGGCCGACAAGCTGAAGGAGCGCTTTGGCTGGCTGAATTCCTTCTCCGACGAAGAGTTAAGGGAGATCAGCTACTGCAATACAGACGAGACGATGAGGAGTGGTGAGAGCTACTTCGATATCTCTCATCCCGAGCAGGGCATCATCGAAGGGCACGCAGGGATGCCGATTCCCGAGAACTGCTGCTATGTGCCCAAGAGCGAGATACCTCGGCATCTGTGGGACAAGCTGGTAGGGCGCTATTCCTAGGACCGAGCGGCTGCCACTCCGCTACAAGGATGGTAATGTAGGGGCCAGCAGAGACGTGGACCCCTGCAGCTATCGAGTCCTTGTGGCGGAGTATTAGCCTGCCGACTCTGGCCCGCTACTCGGCCGCGGCGCTAGGAACCAGAAGCCCGCGGTCCCGATCAGCAGCAGGGCCGCGACAAGGAAGAACGCAGGACGGTAACCGAAGGCCGCGACCAGCAACCCCACCACGATGGGGCCGGCCGATTGCCCCACATCCATGATGGTCGAAAGCACACCGAGGGCCGACCCGTACTGGCTAGCCTTGGCCAACTCTGACACGTAGGCCGAGGTGGCGGAGGTCACCACGGACAGCCCGAGGCCGTAGAGCATCCCAATCGCAACCAGCAGCGGGAAACTGCCCGTCAGGACGAACAGCGCCATCGAGACGGCGCTCAGGGCAAGCCCAAGAGCGATCACGGGGCGACGGCCGACGAGGTCGGATGTCCTGCCCATCATCGGCTTGGTGAGGGCTGTCGTCAGGATCTGTGCGAGAAAGATCACACCCACTTCCACTGTGCTGAGCTTCGGCTCCACGACGAAGATCGCGTACAGCGGGAGGAATGCCTCCATCGCGCCGAAGGAGAAGTACTGAAGCGCCTCCATCACCGATGTCACCAGGATCGGCCGGCTGCGAGCTACCTCCCCAAGCCCTCTCCGCATCTTCGCCCAACTCTCGCCAACGGTCGCGCCGCCACGGGTTCTGTTGTCCACCGGCAGGCGGGTAGCCGCGGCCATGGTAACCAAGCCGGCGACGCCGCAGACGACGTAGACCCATTGATACGAGGTGAGGCCAAGCCAGCCACCCCCTCCGCCAACGGTTGGGACGGCTAGTGTGGCGAGTAGCATGCCGCCGACGAAGGGCGCCACCGCCCGCCCGACCAGGGTGGAGGACGAATACCAGCCCATGCTCTCGCCACGGCCGGTCTGGAAGAGGTCGGCCACCAGCGCCATTGCAACCGGCCCGAAGATGGCTGTCGCGAAGCCATGGTAGACCCGCACCAACGCCAACTGCCACGGCGAGGAGACGAATAGGTACAGGAAGGGGGCCGAGGCGAAGACGAAAGTGGCCGCCAGGATCACCCGACGCCGGCCGTAGAGATCGGAAAGCGCCCCAGCCGGAATGGAGGTCAGGACGCCGACGACCGTCGAGGCCGCGGCGATGAAGCCGATGTACTGCTCGGTCGCCCCGAGGTCCCTGGCGAACAGCGGCAGTGCGGGGTTTTTGGACATCGTCGAGCTGAATATCGCGAAGAGACCGATCCCGCACAGCAGCAGGAACGGACTGAAGCGACTCTCTCCCCGTTTCTCGGCTACACGACTCATCCGAGGTTACCTCCCATTTATTGACTCTACCACAACCACTACCTTCTGCCCCACCGGACCAGCTTCCACACTTCCCACCAGATCGTAGCCACGAGAGGCACAACCACCGCGAAGATCCATTCCCGGGGAGCGAGGGGAGTCACCTTCAAGGTCTCGCTGAGGACCGGCACGCTGGATGCGAGCGCCGCTAGCCCTATTGCTCCCACTCCCCAGATCACCATGGCCGGGTTGGAGAAGACACCGAGGGAAAGGAGGGGCTGCCGCTCGGAGCGCATGTGGAGGGCCAGCAGCACGTGCCCCACCATCCAGGTAGTGAAGGCGAGGCTCTGGGCGTGGGCAGCCTCAGCCCCCTGGGAGAAGGCCCAGAGGTAAGCCGCGATCACCGCGACGCCCAGGGAGGCTCCGCCCGCGAAGATAGCTGCCTGCATCGCCCCGTCCATGAATGGACGCGTCGCGTCGCGTGGCGGGCGGGCCATCACGTCGCCCTCTGCCCGCTCGACGGTAAATGCGACCGATGCCCCCAGATCCATGAACAGCTCGGTGATGATGATCTGAATCGGGCTGAAGGGCACCGGCAGCCGGAGCAGCACGGCGACGAGCGAAGTGCCAACCAGGGCCACCTTGACGGCCAGGTAGTAGCGGACGGCCTTGCGGAGGTTCTCGAACAGCTTGCGACCCTCTCGGACGGCAAGTCCGATGGTGGCAAAGTTGTCGTCCGCAAGCACCATGTCCGCCGCCTCCTTGGCCACATCGGTGCCGGTCTGGCCCATGGCAACTCCGATGGCGGCCTCCTTGAGGGCTGGGGCGTCGTTCACCCCGTCCCCAGTCACGGCGACCACGTCACCCCGCGCTTGGAGCGCCCTCACTATCCGCAGCTTATGCTCCGGGGTGATGCGGGCGAAAACCGAGGCCTCGCCTACCTCTCCCTGCAACTCCGCGTCGCTCATGGCCTCCACATCGCGCCCAGTGAGCACTCTGTCCCCATCAATGCCCACCTCGCCGGCGATGGCGCGGGCGGTCGCGGGATGGTCCCCCGTAAGCATCAGCACCCGTACCTGGGCGGAACGTAGCGCCGCCAGGGCGGACGGCACTTCAGCCCGGGGCGGGTCGGCGAGCCCCACCAGCCCAGCCAGGACCAGATTCGATTCGCACTCCTCCATGGTGGGCAGCCTCCCGGTCGCCGCCAGCCCGTTCTCTCCCTGCGAGGGAAGATACCTGTATGCGATCCCGAGCACCCTGAGGCCGCGCTTCGCCATATCCTCTGCGGCCGAGAGCGCCATGGACCTCGCCTTGGCATCCAGGAACAACTCTATCTCTCTTGACATCTGGCGGCTGCAGCTCGCGATTACCCCCTCCGGGGCACCCTTGACGGCGACCAGGAGTCCTTCGTCCCTGGAATAGACCGCGGAGGCCCTCTTGCGATGGTCATCGAAGGCGAACTCGATGACCACCCCCCCGCCACGAAGAACCGTGGCTTCGATTCCGCACCTGGTTGCCGCTTCCAGCAGGGCCACATCGGTCGGGTCCCCGGCGAAGCTCGCCTTGCCATTCGTCTGGGTCGCGACCGCGTCGTTGGCCAGAAGCCCTAACTCCAGCAGGTACCGGCCGGACGGGTTGCCGCCCGCATCCGAGGCAGAGATCCCCTCTGGCTGTCCCGGCAGCCACACTGCGGAGAGGGCCATATGGTTCTCCGTGATAGTGCCCGTCTTGTCGCTGGCTATTGCCGATACGCTGCCCAGGGTCTCAGCAGCCCTGATCCGCTTCACGATGGCATTTCGTTTGGAGAGCCGTAGGGAACCCAACCCAAGGACCACGGTGATCAGGATCGGTAGCTCCTCCGGTATTGTCGCGAAGGCCAGGGTGAGGCCGGTAAGAACCATCTCCTGGAACGGCTGTCCTGCCAGGAAGCCGAGCGCGGGAACGAGGACCGAGAAGCCCAGGGCCAGCCAGACGATATATCCCGAGAGCTGTCGCATCGCCATCTGAAGAGGCGTCCGGGGCTCTCGGGCCGTCCGGACCAAGCCAGCGATCTGCCCGATCTCCGTCTCCATGCCGGTGGCGACGACCACGCCGCGCCCCTTACCCGAGGTGACCAGCGTCCCCGCGTAGGCCATGTCACGCCGGTCGGCAAGCTCCGTGTCCTCGGGCACGGCCTCGACCGTCTTAGTGGCGGGGACGGACTCTCCGGTGAGGCTCGATTCATCAACCCGAAGGACCTGCGCATCCTGGATGCGCAGGTCCGCGGGCACCCGCTCCCCAGGGCTCAGAAGCACCAAGTCTCCTGGAACTATGGCCTTCGCGTCTACCTCCTGCTGGACACCATCGCGTATGACTGGGGCAACCGGCGACGCCAGGCGCTGGAGCGAGGCGATGGCGGCCTTGGCTCTGTACTCGTTGAATATCTCGACACAGGAGATACCGGCAATGATCAGGAAGATGGCGATGGCGTCGCGGAGTTCCCCCCACAGTGCGTAGAGGATGGCCACGGCCAGGAGCAGGAGGATCATCGGCTCGGCCACCTCTTCCTTGGCGACCTTCCAGAAGGTGACCTGCCGCTCTTCTTCCAGACAGTTGGGGCCAACCACCTCCAGCCGCTGCTTTGCTGTGTCGCCGGATAGTCCCTTCTGAGCATCGGTGCCAAGGACAGCGAGTGTGACATCGATGCCCGAGGAGTGCCAGGGACGCGATGTGGGCTGCCAGGATTGGTCTTCGAGGATTTCGGGGTTGCCTGCGATGGACGTTTGGGACATTCGGCTACCCCTCCACCTCGCCGCTCTCCTGCACCCCCTCGTGCTCGTAGACACGACGGTTGAACCCCTCAAGCATCTCCTCGCCCTCCGCTAGACGGGCTTCCGCCTCCTGACGCCCCGGAGCCCCGAAGAAGTCGCGAACTACCACCCGCTCATACCATTTCTTGAGCTTCTCCCAGTCGGCCTCCATGTCCTCCATCTCGGCGAAGGTGAACTTCTCCTTGCGCGTCTCCCGTCTTATCTCGTCCTCGAACCGCTCCTCGTTCTCGATCACCTCAGCGTACTCCTCGTCCCTGGCCCGGTTGAACCCCGCGATGGTCCGCCCTTCCCAGGCTGGGTTCGGGGAAGTAGTGGAGAGAAGACTCGCCTCCCCGCCCGTCTCCTCGATCCTGGCTGAGAGCTTCTGGAGTTCTGCTTCAGTCTGGGTGGTCTTCGGCAGCAACCACACCGCCTGCTGGAGGTATAGGCAGCCGAGGGCTTTCACCTGGCGCCAGACGGAGGTGCGGATGCGGGTCGGCTCCGAGGGAACTTTGTAGGCCAGTATCAGCCACTGGCGAGCTGCTTGATCGTCCATATGCACTCCAAGTTACGTGAACTATCCGTTACATGTAACATTGGATACATTCTGATCCCACCGACAAGGACTTGTCAAGGAGGACTCGCGCTGGGTATGGCCCACCATTCACCTTGCCCGCGCGCTCCTGGGCGGGGTCCTGGGCGACACGGTGGACTCTCTCTGGAGTGGGGCGGGGAAGAGTCTGGATCGCGGCTATCGCCAGCCCGCGCCGCAAATCGGGTGCGCTGCCCATCGCGACAGACGCATCCACCCAAGGGCCTCTCCCTGAAGCACGCCATCACCGCGTCGGCGAAGAACCCGGGCGCCCCTAATCCGCTCGATCGCTACGTCTTCAAACGTGGTGCCTTCATCCGTAAGTACGTCTTCCCCGATGGGGAGCTGACACCGGAGAGCGACATGCTCAGTTGAGCCTGCACCAATCACTGCCAGGTATGGATCTTGTCATTGGCGGTGGCTCTGCATAACAGCACGCACGTGCCGGCGATGGGCCACGGCGCGGGGAGGCAACGATGGCAGTGGCAAGGGTCTATACCGACGATCTGCTGGGGGACAACCCTCTACCGGACTTCAACCCGGACGAGCAGCGCTACAGCGTCCACGTCCGCGCTACCCTGCTCCGGATGCTCAGGGGCGAGTTAGACACCCTGGACCTCATGTGCAAGTACCATCAGGAGCCGGGACGGCTGGGAGCCGTCCCCCTGCCCGAAACGGTCAACCCCAAGAAGCTGCGTCTCGACAGGGTGGAGGAGATACTGTCCCGCTCCATCCGATTCCTCCACGACGGATCGGACGGCGGCCCCATAGCCCAAGTGGAGGATGCTGGGAACGGGATTATCCAGCAGGTACAGGACTTCCCGACCCGTTTCCCCCACATCGTCATCGAGCGAACCGACACCTATGACAAGGATAGCAGCAAGCCGAGACAGAGCATTTGGTGCGTGCACAGGGTACAGAACCAGCGCAGAAACGTCCGGCTGAACCGGGTGCTGGACGTCATGAACCTGGGAGTGGCGATCCTACAGCTTGGCCGGTAGTCCCTCTCGCTCCATCCGGAGCACAACCTCGCCCACTCCGGTGATGGGTGGCGCGGAGAAGAGGGGCTGTAGATCGCCCCCGTAAACGTGGGATCGGGTCAGGCTGTTGCGCCAGGCCATGTAGTCGTCGACGGATTCCCACTCGGAAAGGACGACAAAGGTACCGGTCCCGTCGTCGACGCGGATCAATTCCCTGCCACGGAACCCCGGCTGGTTCAGGAGGTCGTCGAATGCCTCCTCCCACCTCCGCTGGAACTCCTCTTCCTGTCCGGGTTGGAGCCGGATCAAGAACATCGCCCTGCCCGCCGCCATGCCACACCTCCTACCAATAGCTGAGTCGTCTTCACGAGGCAGAGCGGCACTTTCCATGCCAACAGTGTTGATGATGTCATCCCTCGATGATGGAGGGTAGAGGCACCCTGGCCCCCAACTGCCTGTACACCCCCTGTAGGCCGCCGCCGGGCACCACCAACACATGGATGGACGAGATCTTGCCCCCTCTGACAGAGTACAAGTGAGTCTCGGCGGGCAGCTTGATAATCTTCCCTGTGGCCGGGAGGACCGGCAGATCCGGGATCGGTAACACAAGGTCGCCCGTATGTGTAGCGGTGGTGCGGGCAGTGCCCCTTACCACGCCACCCTCCTCCTGTATGCCGGTGAGGTTCAGCGACCAGTCGCTGAAGGCGGCGGCGATACCCCTCTGGAACTCGATGTACATCCCCTTGTCCATGGGAAACGGCGTCAGGCCGATGAAGGAGAAGTCGTCGGCCAGGTACTCTGCTGCCCGATCGATATCGTGGGACTCCAACGCCTCTATGAAATCGCAGACGGTCTCCACCGGCTTCTTTGGGTGGTCCCTTCCCGTGCTCACGTTGCACAGCCCTCCTCAGGACGCTTGGCCTCAACAGGACGGTCTGTTGGGGCCGCTACTCCGGCACGTTCCGCGCCAGCACCTCCGCGCCAACTCGAGGGTGTTGACCTCCACCGCCCCGAGCAGCAGGGCCAGACCCCGCATGCAGGGGATCAGGTCGTAATGGGGCAGGCCGCGGCGGGCCTGGAACCGCTCCCTGCGCAGTCCGATAGCCTCGGCCATGGAGTGCAGCTCCTCCAGCCCGTCCTCCGTCGGGTCATCGGTCATCATGTGGCACCATGTCTTGACGGGGAAACGGCAGCGGGGGTAGGCTCGCAAGGGATCAATGAGAATCATCCTTCCATCCTTGGAGGGTTCTTTGACGGGCAGTATGGGGGAGTGTACCATGCCGTAACGTCCCATAGAGAAGCCTCCGAGCCGTCCCGTCAAACCGTTCCCGACCATTGCAGACCAGAGAACCTGTGGAGTACCGGGTAATCGCGCCCCTTGCCCATCTATCAAGGAGAAGCGGGGAGAGCTGAACTCCCACTGAGCCGCATCGCTCCCCCGTCCACCTGTGTGAGGAGAGGAAAGCAGTGAAGGATACCCTGGCACAGCATATCTAACCATCGATGGGGTGGCAGGCTTCGAGCACGCGGTCGTGGACTACATGGCGGAGGCATTCCAGAGCATAGGTATGCCGACGGAGGTCGATCGCTTCGGCAACCTGTACGTCACCAAACAGGGATTCAAGGGCTCGCCCATTGATGGCTGCCAGGCCAGGATTCGAACCTGGGTAACGGGATCCAAAGTCCCGAGTCCTACCACTAGACGACCTGGCAATGGTAGAGGATCGGCCTAGAGGCCGGTGAACACCGGTCTCCAGGCCGAATCTTATCACATCTGGACCGCGCGGTCACAGCCGGGGCGGCGTCTAGGAGCCCTGGCCGCCCTGCTGCATCTGTTGGGTGCCGATCTGGCGGCTCTGGCTCGCTCCCGGCTGCACCTTGATCCGCTTCGGCATGGCTGCCTCGGACTTGGGCAGCCGCAGGTGAAGCATTCCATTCTCGAATCGGGCCTCGGCCTTGTCGGGCGAAACGGGGAAGGGCAATGACATGGTGCGGGTGAACTGGCCGGCCTGCAGCTCGTGCATGTACCAGTTCCAGTTCTGAGATTCCTCCTTCTCCATCTCAGTATGGGTGGTGGCGCGGATGGTCAGGCTGTCGTTCGCGACGCTGATCTCCACATCCTCTGGTCGCGCCCCCGGTACCGCGGCCATCACCACCAGTTCATCCTGCCGCTCGAACATGTCGATGGGGAGCATAGCGGGTCCCATACGGCCGGTGGCGGTCCGGCCAAATGCCTCGTCGAACATCCTGTCGACGGCGTCCCGCAGGGTGACTAGACGGGTCAGGGGATCATACCGAGTCATAGACATGCTTGCGTACCTCCCGGACTCTAGTAGACAGCTCTCGTAGACACGGGCCAGCCCCGCACAACAAGATGAGGCGGCTGGGAACCCAGCCGCAAGATCGATACCTTTGATGATGAACCATGCCCTTCGTCCCAGGCGCGGCACGAGGATTGCTGTACAACAACCTGGGTCGCGATGCTCCCAGGGGCCGACCCTTCTTCACTGTGCAGCCGCCTGGGCACCCGCATATCTTCTGTGGAGGATCCCGATGTCGCACATCCAGGTAGACAAGACCGTCCAGATGCTGGTGGAGAACAGCGTCCAACTGCTCGAGGGGCACGGCTTCGAGATCGTCACCGAGGACAAGAAGCTGTTTCCCTATTTCACCCCAGGGGCGGCCGCACTCAAGGAGGGAAGGCTGTTGGTGTTCAACATCTCAGTCTTCCCACTGCAGGGCGAGTTCGAGGAGGAGATCTCCAACATCCTGAACTACTTCCAGGAGGCAGTGGAGACCAACACCCCGGACTCCGATCCCAGGGTCGCCTTCATCGAAAAGGTCGCGTTGGTGCTGGTGCCTGAGTCGATTGAGGGCAAAGCGCCCATGGGGGACATACACTGGATCAGCATCGGAAGCCCATCGGATCTGGCTGAGCGGCTCCGCCGAGAGCTTTCGCTGTAGCATGGACATAATATGAATCAGGACGAATTAGTCGAACTGTATCGCCAGATGCTGCTGATTCGCCGCTTTGAAGAAAAGGCTGCGGAGATGTACGCCCTGGGAAAGATCGGGGGGTTTCTCCATCTGTACATCGGTGAGGAGGCGGTAGCCGTGGGTGCCGTCTCCGCCCTGGACCGGAGCGATCACCTGGTTACCCACTACCGCGACCACGGGTATGCCCTGGCCAAGGGCGTCGATCCGAAGCGGGCCATGGCCGAGCTGTTCGGGAAGGCCACGGGCCTCGACAAGGGCAAGGGAGGCTCCATGCACTTCGCCGACGTCGAGCGCCACTTCTGGGGCGGATATGCAATCGTGGGCGGACACCTGCCGTTGGCCACGGGCATAGCCCTCGCATCCCAGTACCAGGACAGGCGGGAGGTGGTGCTGTGCGTCCTGGGTGATGGTGCGACCAACATCGGGGAGTTCCACGAGTCGCTGAACCTGGCGGCCCTCTGGAGACTGCCCATCGTCTACCTCGTTGAGAACAACTCCTACGGGATGGGCACACACCTGGCCCGGGCGTCGGCCCTCAAGGCGATGCACTCCAAGGGCTGCGCTTACGGCATGCCGAGCCGCCAGGTGGACGGGATGGACGTACTGTTGGTCAGGGATGCCATTTCCAACGCCGTGGACTACGCTCGGAGCGGGTTGGGACCCAGCTTGCTGGAGGCCATGACCTACCGATACAGGGGGCACTCGATGGCGGATCCGGAGCTGTATCGCCACAGGGAAGAGGTGGAAACCTGGAAGCTGCGCGACCCCGTGCGCCACTTTCAGACCAGCCTCCAGCTTGGCGGCTTCTTCACCACCGAGCAGGCGGAGACCATCTCCGCGGAGGTGGACAGGGTGATTGAGGGGGCGGTCCAGTTCGCCGAGCAGAGTCCCGATCCAGATGACAGCGCCCTATGGGAGGGCGTCTACGTAGAGCCGGTGGAGCAGGAAGCCAGAGCCGCCGAGCCAGTGGGGACCAGGAGGTAGCCATGCCTGATCTCACCTACCGCGAAGCCTTGCGCCAGGCACTCCGCGAGGAGATGCACCGAGACGAGCGGGTCTTCCTGATGGGAGAAGATGTGGCGGCCTACGGCGGAACATACGCCGTCACCAAGGGATTGATGGAGGAGTTCGGCGAGAAACGGCTTCGGGATACCCCCATCGCCGAATCGGTCATCGTGGGCTCTGCCATCGGAGCGGCCATGGCTGGCCTGCGGCCGGTGGCTGAGCTGATGACCGTGAACTTCTCACTCCTGGCCCTGGATCAGATCGTCAACCACGCCGCCAAGCTGCACTACATGTTTGGCGGCCAGATCAACGTGCCGCTGGTGATCCGCACAGCAGCAGGCTGGGGCCAGTTGGCCGCCACCCACTCCCAGACCTTCGAGAACTACTTTGCCTACGTACCCGGGCTGCTGGTGGTGGCTCCCTCTACGCCCAGAGACGCCAAGGGCCTCCTGAAGGCCGCCATCCGCAACCCTAACCCTGTGGTCTTCCTGGAACACAGCCTCCTCTACAGCCTCAAGGGGGAGGTGTCCGAGGACGACCAGATGGAGGAGATCGGCAAGTCCCAGCTGCTGCGCCGAGGGGAGGATGTGACCATCGTCTCCTACTCCCGCATGGCCGTCGCCTCCATGCTGGCAGCCGAAAAGCTGTCCAAGGAGGGAATCGAAGCCGAAGTGGTCGATCTGCGTACCCTTCGCCCATTGGACATGGATCCCGTACTGGAGTCGGTGCGGAAGACCAACCACGTGATCGTTGCCGAAGAGGGATGGCGCAGCTGTGGCATGGGGGCGGAGATTGCCGCCCGAATCTACGAGGGAGCATTCGACTACCTGGATGCCCCCGTGACCAGGGTGGCAGCCCCGGAGGTCCCGATACCCTATAACCGCAAGCTGGAGAGGAAGGCCATCCCCGACGAGGAAAGCGTGATCCAAGCCGCAAGACAGCTGCTTAGGTAGCAGTCAGCAGTCAGCAGTCAGCGGTCAGCGGTCAGCGGTCAGCGGTCAGCGGTCAGCAGTTCGACCGCAGCGCGAAGCAATATCTGAGAGCCGACTGACCGCTGCAGCCATTCGTGGAGCGAGTTGGCTGCCCATAACCAGTCTGATAGCTGACTGCTGATAGCTGACTGCTGATAGCTTATGGGAGGTTCCGGTGCCCGCGACTACCGTAGTCATGCCCAAGATGGGCTACGACATGACCGAAGGCAAGATCGTCCGCTGGCTCAAGCACGAGGGCGATCAGGTCCAGAAGGGCGAGCCCGTCGCTGAGATCGAAACGGACAAGGTCAACATACAGATCGAGGCGTTCGCCTCGGGAAAGCTGCAGAAGATCCTGATCGCCGAAGGGGAGACTGCACCCGTGGGCCAGCCGATCGCCCAGATCGGCGAGCCGGGGGAGGAACCGGTCAAGGTGAGCCCTGCCGAGGCATTCCCCGCTCAGGCGGTGGGCGCGGGAGAGGGGGCCGAAGCCCCCCCGGAGGAGGTGCTGGGGCGCGGCCCCGAAATGCGTCCGGAGACCGAGAGGGCTGAGCCGGAGGAGGAAGGGGAACGGGTGAGGGCATCCCCCGTGGCGCGTCGGCTGGCCCAGGAGCAAGGGGTTGAGCTAAGCGAGGTTCCAGGGAGCGGCCCAGGGGGTCGAATAACCAAGGAGGATGTGGAGAGGTTCCTGACAGAGGCGGCCAAGCGCCAGGTAGGCGCGGAGGAACGCCGGGCTCCGGCACCGTCCGCAAAAGTCCCGAGCGCCCCTCCAACGGCCGAACCGGGACAGCCGGTGGCCCAGCCCGAAGCGCCCGCGGCACGGGCCGAAGCCGCTCCCGCGGCCCCTACCACCGGTGTGGCGTCGGAAACCAGGGAGCTGACGCGCATGGGCCAAGCCATCGCCCGCCACATGTCCGACAGTAAGCGCACCATCCCCCACTTCTACGCCACTGTCGAGATAGAGATGTCGCGGGTGGTGGATCTTCGGGAAGAGCTCAACGAGGGAGTGCCCAAAGAGGAGAGGATCTCCTTCAACGACTTCGTCACCAAGGCCACGGCCCAGGCGCTGACAAAGCACCCCAAGATGAACGCATCCTACGACGAGGGCAAGGTGACCCTCTACAAAGAGATCAACCTGGGAATGGCCATAGCACTGGAGGAGGGATTGATCGCTCCCGTCATTCGGGATTGCGACCGCAAATCGCTCCTTGAGATAGCTCGGGAGTCGCGAGACCTGGCAGCGCGCACCAGGGAAGGGAAGCTCCGTGTTGAGGACTACAGCGGCGGCACCTTCACCATCAGCAACATGGGCATGCTGGGAGTGGAGGAGTTCTCGGCCATTATCAACCCTCCCCAGGCTGCCATCCTGGCGGTGGGCGCAGTGGCGCTACGGCCGATGGTCAAGGACGGTGCCCTGGGCGTGGCCCACACCATGAAGGTTACCCTGTCCATGGACCACCGAGTGGCCAATGGGGCCGACGCCGGTCGGTTCTTAATGGAGATCAAGAAGCTACTGGAAAGCCCGGCAAGGCTGCTGATGTAGACTGCGGACCTAACCCCCCTGCCCCCCTTCCCGGCGCGGGAAGGGGGAGTGGTCAATCCCCTCTCCCTGAGGGAGAGGGTCAGGGTGAGGGGGAACCTGGGAATCGACCAAACGAGCCCCTCACCCCGATCCTCTCCCACTGCGGTGGGAGAGGGAGCGTCCGTCCCCCGGCCCCCCGGCCCCCGTCGCCCTCCTGCCGGGTACAGATCTTGCCCGACCCCAGCCATTCGCTGATGCAAGGAGGCTCGAGGATGGAGCCATCAAAAGAGCGGAAGAGGAAAGACAGGGCCGAAGAGGCATTTCCGTCCACAAGTTCGACTCTCAAGGACGCCAGTGAGAAGGCGTCCCTCGACGACTCCAGGCTGGCTGATAGGGATCTGGGCAGCAGCCTCGCCGATCAGGAACTGGCCGGCCACGCCCTAAGAGCCCTGGCAGCAGACGGTAGGGTCGACCTGGGTGACGGCCTTTACGATCGGATCACCGTGAAGATCGAGGGGCACAACGCAACCATCAGCGGGCTGGTCGATTCCGCGGCCCAACGGATGGCAGTGGAGGAGTTGGTTGAGGGCATCCCCGGAGTTCGATCCATTGAGAACGCATTGACCGTGGGGGTTGACAGCTACCTGAGCGACGAGGATCTGGACCGCTTGGTCCGGGAGAAGTTGGACGGCTCGGGCTTCGAGTGGGTGGGCGCCAAGGTAAGCCACGGCATCGCCCGGCTGGTCGGTTCCACAGACAGCCTGCCGATGACGGAGCAAGCCGTGAGAGCCGCGGGGAGCGTGCGGGGAATTCGGGACGTCGTCAACAGCATCAAGATCAAGGCGCCCGAGGACATCGATCGCTTGGACCTGCAGAGCCTGGTTACCCGGACCCTGGCCGCGAATGACCTGGTGCTGTTGGACAAAGAGGTGCGAGTGAACGAGGGGATAGTCAGGGTTTCCGGGAAGGTGAGGTCGCTGAAGGACCGCCGCAACCTGAGACGGGTCATCGCCGACATCGCCGGGGTGCGCGGAATTCGGGACAAACTAGAGGTGGAGCCCGCCCTGTTCCGGGATTGGCAGTCGCGAACCCAACTCTCATCGGGGAGGTAACCATGCGCAGAGTACGCTCTCCTATTGTCAGGCCAGGGACCAAGGCCATCCTGCCCGGCCGGGTGCATCCTACCTGGCACGATACCCAGTGGTCCATCCAGGGAGACGGCCACCAGATGGAGTTTCCGCTCAGGAGGTACGAGAGCCCCGGCGCAGCGCCGGTGACTATGGTCTGCCCGGTCTGTCATTCCATCTCCGATGGGAAGCGCTGGGTCCTGGATGAGAAGGAGTACCAGCGGCTACGCCGCGACCCCAAGGTGCGGGTCCAGTTATGCCCTGCTGATACACGGATCCAGCGCCAGATGTACGACGGCGAGATCGTACTGAAGGGGAGCTGGATGAAGGACCACAAGGACGAGCTGCTCAACTTCATCCGGAACGAAGAGCAGCGAGCCATGGCAAACAACCCCATGGCTCGCCTGGCGGCCGTGCAGGATCGGGAGGACCAGATCTACATCCTCACCACCAGCCAATCCCTCGCTCGCCGGATCGGCGCGGGGTTGAAAAGCGCCTTCAAGGGGCGCCTCACCGTCCAACGGCTGCCCTACGAAAACTTCACCCGAGTGCGATGGGCACGGGATTGAGAGCGAGACAATATGTACTATCAGATCTACTGCAAGGACATGGATTGCAGCGAGGGCATGGAACCTCTGGTCCGGACGAAGATGGAGGTAGTGGAGCATCTCCTCACGGACTACCCTCCAGACTCGATCATCGCGAGGGTAACCCTCCGGCGGCTGCCGGTCAGCCACGAGTACTACAACGTTCGGGTCGTGTTGGAGCTGCCGGGCGACGTCTGCTACGCCAGATCCAGCGCTGAGAAGCTGGAGACCGGCCTGATCGACGTGGCCTCGGAGTTGGAGAGGCAGGTCAAGCACCTCCTGTCCCAGAAGCGCAACGAAACCTACTGGAAGCGGCATGACCGCCCGAGCGAGACTATTCGCGAGACGGTAGCCGTGGACGAGGACGAGCTGCTGGACATCCAGGATGAGGTGCGACAGCGGACAGAGCAACAGCGAGGACGCGGCCAGACGCGCAGGGCAGCCTAGGCGCAACGCGTTAGGCTGCCCAAGGCCAGAACAGGGCCGTAACGCCAGGCAATAGCCTGGCGTTACGGCCCTGTTTGATGCTCGAACGGTATTGACAGCGGCATGCCCGTTCCCTAGTCTGTCCCCATCATTGTGGAGGACACGGGGTGTCCAGACCCCCGTGCCGTGAAGGTTCCTGGGAGGAGATTGGTCGAGATGCGCTTGCCCAACAGCTACGACATCCGAAACGATGGCTCTGGTCCCTACGTGGTGTTCTATTGCGAGAAGTGTTCAAGGGAAGTCCGGACCCAGCCCGACATTGGGGGCACGATTGCCAAGGATATCGGCAAGGATGCCCTCGGAGGCGCTCTGCGGGGCATACCACTCTTTGGCCGGGCCATCGCCGACAATGTGGTGGGGGAAGACCAGCGCTACACATACCACCTCAGTCCACAGGAATTACAGCAGCACTGGGAGCAGGTACAGGACCGCTACCACGAGTGCCCTACGTGCGGCCAGCTCTGCTGCCCCTCCTGCTGGGATCCCAAGTCAGGCTTCTGCACCGATGACAGCCCTCGGGGAACGGAGATCGCGGAAGCAGAGGGCGAGCATGCAGGAGCGATGATCAAGGGCATCGCCAGCGTCTTCGGCCTGGGGGACGTAGTCAAGCAGGCCAGCGAAGCAGTGAAGCAGGCAAGCACCGGCCTGGCAAGATGCCCCAAGGGCTGCACCACCGCGCCGGCCGGCACCAAGTTCTGCTCCGAGTGTGGCAGCACCATGATCCAGCCCGTACCCGCGGCCAAGTGCCCCGCCTGCGGCACCGACGCGAAGGGCGGCAAGTTCTGCCCCGAATGCGGCACCAAGATCGAGACTGCTCCAACGAAATGCGCCAACTGCGGCGCGGAGATCAAGGGCGCCAAGTTCTGCCCGGAGTGCGGCACAAAGGTCGGGTAGCCTTTCGAGACCACATCGCCGCGGGGCCGGCGGCTCTCCCGGCCCCTACCGCACCTTCACCAGGATCATCGTGCGGTGCAACACCACCATCTGTACCGTTTGAACAGAGGATCGGCTACGCCCTGGCAGCGGCGAGCTGGACCTGGGTGTACTGCAGCCGCACCAGGGCTGCCTTGGCCACCTGGCGCATCAGGTAGCACGACATCCGTGGGTCCAGCTCGCAGAGGGCGCGCAAACCCGCTGCCTCCATCTTCAGGATGCGGCTCGGCTCGCTAGTCTTCACCGTGGCCGTGTAGATGTAGGGCTCGACCACGCCGGAAATGCCGAAGGGCTCGCCGGGGTTCACGGCCGTGATGAAGAACTCTCGGCGGCTCTCAGGCTCGGCCGGGTCGCCCACGACGAAGTAGAGGTCCACGCTGCCCTCAACCAGGAAGTAGAGATGGTCGGCCTCGGCCCCTATCTCGCAGGCCGTGACTCCCCCCGGAAGCGACACATCGGAGGTCAGCATGGCAATGGCCCTTACCTGGGCGTCGTCCAGGTGGGCGAAAAACGGGTGGCGCCGCAGCAGTTCGGGTGAAACCATGGCAGTCCCCCTTGTGTAAACTGTTTCGGGATACCGTGGCAGTCCCGGTCCAACAGCTCCAGGACCAGGCGAGCGGCGGGCCCCACCGCCTCGGACACCGACGGGCTGAGGCCCTCGGCGAACTCGTAGGTCACGTGGGCCTCCACCCCCACAACCCACACCTCTCGGGGCAGGGGCACCTCCAGGACGCGCCCCACCTGCATCGCCGTCTGAAGGGTCGTATCGTGGGCCGAGGCGAGGTGTCCCGCGCCTGGATCCGGCAGATCCTCCAGCAGGAGACGGTAGAGGGTGCCGGGCGGCCGACTCCCGCCAGCCATCGCATCGATCAGGATGACGCGGTCGTGGCCGGCCATCCTCTCCATCAGCCCTAGCCCCCCTACGGATAGGCAGTCCACCTCAACCGGTCGCTCCGATCCCTGGAGGGCGCGCTGGACCTCCTCGGCGACGCGCCAGCCCACGCCGTCGTCGCCGAGGAGCGGGTTACCCAACCCGACCACCAGGGTGGGAGGGGCATCTTCACTGGGTGCGTTATCTGGCATAATCATATTGGAGTCCCTACCGCCTCAACACCCGCACCGGCTGGCCCTGGGCATCGCGGATCGTCACCTCCAGCGGCATCTGGCCCGGCAGGGAGTGGGTCGCACAGCCAAGACAGGGGTCGTAGGCCCGGAAGGCCATCTCCACCTGGTTTAGCAGCCCCTCGGTCACCACCGTGCCGCTGCGGATCAGGCTCTCGGCCGCCTTCTTGATCGACATACTGATAGGCGCGTAGTTGTTGGTCGTCCCCACGATCAGGTTCACGCGGGTCAGCAGCCCGCGCTCGTCCGTCCAGTAGTGGTGGGTGAGGGTACCCCTTGGCGCCTCCACGCACCCCACCCCCTCTATGGGCTTCTCGGTTGGGACGGCGTGGATCCTGTCCGAGGTGATCTCGGGATCGGTTGCCAGCTCCACCCACCTCTCGGCAGCGTACAGCAGCTCCACCAGCCGCGCCCAGTGGGTCGCCAGCCGCTGGTGCACCACCTTCCGGGTGGGCGCGCCGTCGGGCGACCTCGGCTGCTCATCCACGAGGGTGTTGTAGAACCGCTCGTACTCCTCCTGCGCCAGCGGGGTTGCCATCCTATCCGCGGCGTTCAGCCGCGAAAGGGGGGTGGCGCAGTACACCCCGGAGTCCTTACCATCCTCAAACCCCTTCCAGCCCACCTTTTTCAGGTATGGGAACTTCAGGTAGCTCCAGGGCTCCACGCGCTCGGCAATCCAATCGGTGTATTCGCTGGGATGGTATTTGCCGACCCGTTCACCGTCGGGCGCGACCACGCTGATGGTGCCATCGTAGAAGTTGACCCTGTTGTCGCCATCCACCATCCCGATGTAATAGGTACGGTGGGTGTAGATATCCCCCAGGATCAGGTCCAGGTAGGCTTTGTTGCCCAGCACGATGTCGTCGAACAGCTTCAGGGTGAACCGGGCGAACTCCACTGCCCACCGGCCCATCTTCTCGATCTCCTGCCGCTGCTCCTCGGTGATCCCCTTGGTGAGGCCGCCTGGGATGGAGGTACAGGGATGGACCTTCCGCCCGCCGATCATCTCGACCACGGCGTGGCCGTACTTGCGCGCCTGGATCACCTTGCCGCCGATCTCCAGCCCCACCTTGTGGATGACGCCCAGGATGTTGCGCTCGGCCACGGGGGCGTCCGGCCCCATCACGAAGTCGGGCCCTCCCAGCGCATAGAAGTGGGTAGCGTGGTCCGTCACGTAGAAGGCGCTGTACAGCAGCTCCCTCAGCTTCTTGGCTGCAGGCGGGGGATCGACGTGGTAGACCGCGTCGGCCGCCTTGGCGGCCGCCATATGGTGGGCCTCCGGGCACACCCCGCAGATGCGGCTGGTGAGCAGCGGCATCTCCTCCACCGGCCTGCCCACGCAGAAGCGCTCGAAGCCCCGCAGCTCGGGGATCTGGAAGTAGCTGTTGGCCACGTTGCCCTCTTCGTCCAGGAAGATCTCTATCTTGCCGTGGCCCTCCAGCCTGGTGATCGGATCAATCGTTATCCTCGTCATACTGCTCCTCCGGGCAGTCTGAAATGAGTTCTAGGAGGATTTGGGGACACCCCAAACCCCGCCATGGGATACGCCCCCTGGACCCCCGATTTGCCGCGACGCAGGAGGGAGTTGGCCAGGCTGAAGCGGTAGAACTGGCCCGCCGGGTCGGGCAGGGTGTCCAGCACCTTCTCGATCTCATCCGGCTCGTTGGCATCGATCACAGAGGCGAAGGATGCGATCAGCCGCGCCCCATAGTCGATCACCCCCTGGGCAGGACCGTAGCAGCCGATGCACTGGGCGGATGCCTGAGGGCAGAGGGCACCGCAGCCGCTGCGGGTGGCCGGGCCGTTGCAGGGCACACCCTGCTCCAGCAGGCACAGCTTCGGATCAATGGCAGCCAGATCCTGAATCCGCATGAACCGCTTGATCCTCTTTACGTCCCGCTCCCGCGGGCACTCGTCACACACTGTGGAGACGCCGGCGCCGATCGTGCTTCCCGCCGGAGGAAGGGTGGCTGCGCCCTGGAGAGCCTGGATCACCAGATCCACCACGGCCGCGATCTGGTGCGACTCCGGCGGGCAGCCCGGCATCCGGTAGTCCACGGGGACCACCTGGTCCAGCGACCTCAGCACCGGCTCGAACTTCGGTATGGAGAGATCCCCCTCCGGCGCACTCCACCGGGGCTGGGGCCAGACGCCCTCCGGATTGTCGGTGGAGACGGTATCGTAGGCAGCCTCGAAGATCGACTGAGGGGATGTGAGGTTCGCCAGCCCCGGTATCCCCCCCTCGGAGGCGCAGGAGCCAAAGGCCACCAGTATCTTGGACTTGCGGCGCAGCAGATGCGCCATCTCCTCGTTCTCCTGGTTGCGGATGCCACCGTTGAACAGGGTGAGGGTGATGTGACCGTCCGGCATCGCCTCCACGTCCCTGTACTTGGCATCCATCGCCACCGGCCAGAAGACCACCTCGAAGTTGGCGTCCACGTCCAGTATTCTCTC
The DNA here is from genome assembly GCA_002436065.1 of Chloroflexi bacterium UBA6077. Lineage (GTDB taxonomy): Bacteria > Chloroflexota > UBA6077 > UBA6077 > UBA6077 > UBA6077. The sequence continues at coordinate 45,663 of DIXP01000019.1, read as the reverse complement.
GTGGATGTTCAGGACCGCTATCTCGCACCCGCCGCAGCCGGCGGCCCAGTACATGGCGAATCTAGGCTTGGGGCTGGTACTCACGGCCCACCTCCTCCGTCTCAAGCTGCACGCTCAACTGGTTGTGGCCGTTGGCACCGCGTGGCCAGTTCAGCGGGCCCAGGGCTCGCACCTCCTCGACCATGGTGGAGATCTCCTGGGCCAGCTTCACCCCTTCCGCAGCGCTGGCCCACACCAGCTTCACCCTCCCTGGCTCGATCCCCATCTGGTCCAGCAAGCGGCGCATCAGCAGGAAGCGGCGCAGCGCCTTGTAGTTCTGTTCCAGGTAGTGGCACTCGCCAGGGTGGCAACCGCTGATCAGCACGCCGTCGGCGCCCGAGGCGAGCGCCTTGAACACGAAGGTGGGATCGAGCCGGCCGGAACACATAAGCCGCATCAGCCGGATGTTCGGCGGGTACTTCACCCGCGCGGTGCCGGCAAGGTCGGCGGCGCGATAGCTGCACCAGTTGCATGTGAACCCGAGGATCACGGGCTCGAACGGACCAGTCACTGCCTACCTCCCTTCCTCAACTCCGGCCCCGCCCTATCGGGGCGCCTCCACCAGCCTATCCAACAGCAGCCCCTCGATCTGGGCCATCACCTGCTCGTTGCTGAAGACGGTCCCGGTAATGGCTCCCGCCGGGCAGGCCGCCACGCAGGTGCCGCAGCCCTGGCAGAGGGCGGGGTTGATCTCCGTCACCATCTTGTCCGCGTGGAAGTCGATGGCGTTGAAGGGGCACAGGCCGTTGCAGAGTCGGCAGCCGGAGCACTTCTCCTCGATTACGCTGGCCCTCACCGGCTCCAGCGCGATCTCTCCCTGCTGGATCCGCCCCAGCGCCCGAGCGGCTGCCGCGGCACCCTGCACCACGCTGGCGGGGATGTCCTTGGGACCCTGGACACAGCCGGCGATGAAGATGCCCTCGGTCATGGTGGACACCGGGTCCAGCTTGGGGTGCTTCTCTATGACCCAGCCATCGGCACTGCAGGAAATGCCGAACAGCTTGGCCACCTTCCTCGCGTCGTGGCGAGGCTCCAGCCCCACCGAGAGCACCACCATGTCCACCGGGATCCTCCGCTGCTTTCCGGCCAGGCTGTCCTCAGCCTGGACGATCAGCTTACCCTCCTCGCCGGGGAGCCGCGCGGCGTCGGTCACCTCGGCCGCCTTGCCCCGCACGAAGATCGTCCCCTCCTCCAGCACCTGCTGGTAGAACTCGTCGTACGCCTTGGCGGGAGTCCGCATGTCGATGTAGAAGTTGTGGACGGTCGCCCCCGTCCTCTCCTTCACCAGATGTGCGAACTTCAGGCTCTGCATGCAGCAGATGGAGGAGCAGTAGTTGTTGTAGTTCCGGTCCCGGCTGCCCACGCAGTGGATGATGCCCACCGTCTCGGGCTTGGTCACGCCGTCCCGCAGCACTATCTCCCCATTGGTTGGGCCCGCAGCGTTGCTCAGCCGCTCAAACTCCAAGCTGGTGTAAACGTTGGCCAGCCTCCCGTAGCCGTACTGTGGGACCTTTCGGGGGTCAAAGAGGTCGTAGCCGGTGGCCAGGATGATGTTTCCGACCTTGAGGGTGACGTACTCGTCCTCCTGCTTGAAGTCGATCGCCTGAGTTGGGCAGAACTTCTCGCAGGCACGGCAGGCGCCCTTCTGGAAGTAGATGCAGCTCTCGTTGTCTATGACGGGGTACTTGGGCACGGCCTGTGGGAACGGGGTGTAGACCGCCTTGCGGTAGCCCAGCCCGGCCTCGAACTGCTCATCCACCACCTTCTTCGGGCACTTCTCCTGGCAGATCCCGCAGCCGGTGCACAGCTCGGTCTTGACGTGGCGGGCCTTCTTGCGCACCGTGACACTGAAATTGCCCACGTAGCCCGATACATCCGTGATCTCGCTCCAGGTCAGCAGATTGATGTTGGGATGCCCCCCGGCGGCCACCATCTTGGGCGTGAGAATACAGGCCGCGCAGTCCAGGGTGGGGAAGGTCTTGTCGAACTGCGCCATGTGCCCACCGATGGAGGGCTCTCGCTCGACCATGTGCACCTTGAAGCCCGCGTCGGCGATCTCCAGCGCCGCCTGGATGCCGGCGATGCCGCCCCCCACCACCAGGGTGTCCGGGTGGATCGGCACCCGCAACGGCTCCAGCGGCTCGTGGTGGAGCACCCGCTCCACACCACCGGACACTATCGCCTTCGCCTTCTCCGTGGCGGCCACCTTATCCGTGTGGACCCAGGATGCCTGCTCCCGGATGGAGACCAACTCGCAAAGGTAGGGGTTCAGCCCCGCGCGCCCGCAAGCCGTGCGGAAGGTGGGCTCGTGCAGGTGTGGGGAGCAGGCCGCCACCACGACGCGCGTTAGCCCGAACTTCTCGATATCCTTCTCTATCAGCGCCTGCCCCAGGCTGGAGCACATGAATTTGTAGTCGCGCGATACCACCACGCCGCGACCCTTCAGTCGCTCGCCGGCCCACCTGGCCACCTGCTCGACGTCTATGATGCCGGCAATGTTGGTCCCACAGTGGCAGACGTACACGCCGACCCGCTCCTGTCCGGCGCCACCGTTCCCAGACGCACCGATCCCGCTCATTCGGCCACCTCCTCAGTCACGGACATGCGAGGCATCGGCAACCCCTCACGCTTCGCCCGCCTTCGCGGGGCCCTTCCCTCGCCGGCCGGTGGCTCCTGCTCCAGGGGCGGTATCTCCACGCCGATCCTGCCGAGCGCCGCCCGGGCGTTCACGAACTCCCGACCGAGGCCGAGCGCCTCGGGTCTCAGTCCGAAGGCCAGCCCCATCAGCTGCGTGAAGTAGAGGACGGGCATCCGGTAGTCGGTGCGGAAGTGCTTGTTCACCTCCATTTGATATGCATCCAGGTTCAACTGACACATCGGGCAGAGGGTGACGATGGCATCGGCGAGGTTCTCGGTGGCGGTGTGCACCAGCCTCCGGATCAGCTCGTAGGCGACGGGGACGTTGATCTGGGTCATGTGCCCGCCGCAGCAGTGGGTCTTCAGCGGGTAGTCCACCATCTCGGCGCCCAGCAGCTCCATCAGCCTGTCCATCGCCACCGGATGCTCCACATTGTCCCAGCGGTTCTCGCGGTCCGGCCGCGCGATCATGCAGCCGTAGTAGGGTGCCAGCCGCAGCCCCTTGAGGGGGCGAACGACGGCGGCCTGCACCCGCTCCAGCCCCAGGTCGTTCACCACGATGTCCAGCAGATGCCGCACCTTCAGCGTGCCGGGGGTGTACTCCAGACCGCCGGCGGCGAGGGCCCGTCCAACCTGGCCACACAGGGCCGGGTCGTTGCGGAGGTAGCTGTTGGTCTTGGCGAGGTTCAGGTAGCAGGCGGAGCAGGCCGCCGTCAGGGTGTTCGTGCCGTTGGCCTGCTTGGCCGCGAGCGCCAGGTTGCGCCCAACCAGGGCGTACGAGGCTACGTGGTAGACCGAGGTGTATTCAGTCGCCCCGCAGCAGTTCCAGTCCCTCACCTCCTCCAGCTCCATCCCGATCCGGTCGCGGATGGCCATCATGGAGTCCAGGTAGGGGCGAGCGCTGCGCTGCAACGAACAGCCCGGGTAGAAGAGGTACTTCGGCATCAGGCACTCTCCTCCAACTGCTTGGCGCGAGCCAGTATCGCCTGCAGCTGCTCCAACCCCTCAATGCGCTGCGGGGTGAGGTCCATGCGACCCCTCGTCAGCATCCCCAGCCCCATGGGGATCATCGATGGGATGTTCAGGGGGTGATGTCGGAGGTTGTGGCGCGTGGCCAGTCCGAACTCGAAGCTGCGGCCGTAGTTCTCCACGTAGTCGATGAAGGTCTGGGAGAAGTCCGGGCCGACGGCGTCGTGGTACAGCTTGGCCTGAATGGCCATGCTCTTGAGGGCATACATCACGTCGGTGATGTGCACCTCCTGGGGGCAGCGCACCGTGCAGTAGTAGCAGGAAACGCAGTGCCAGGGGGTATTGCTCCGGAGCACCGCATCCCGCATGTCTGCGCGGATCATGGCGAAGAGCTGGCGAGGGGTGTGGTCCATGTCGCCTGCGGACGGGCAGGATCCGCCGCAGGTACCGCACTGGATGCACATCTCCAGGCGCGATATCCCGGGCGTGGCCCTGATGACCTCATCCAGAAACCACCCGGGGGCGGACGCCTTCTTGGATAGCGAGACCGATGCTGTCACGGCGAACCTCCTTGATACTCCGTTGGTTGGAGAGAACGAGCCCTCCACAGGAGACGGAAGCACGGAGCCAGCGAGTGGGTCGGGGAACGGGCGAGAGGCCCGGCCCGGCTAGGGGGGCCGGATAATTCGGTGGGATAGGCGTGGTGCGGAGACAGGCGAGAACGTGCGTGTATACGACCGCTCGGGTGGGTGACCCCGCACGCCCAACAGCAGGGTATGCGTCGCGCGACTGATCTGCAGTCCATAGCTAATCCGCTTCATCGGCAACACCATCACCGATGTGCGGCGCACCCGTCACGCCTGGCAGACGCCAACGATATCGACCCCTTCTTCAGGTCGGTCAGCAACAGCATACACGAAGCTGCGGTTGTCGTAAAGCTGTATAACCATTGCCTATATACATGCTTGCCAGCGCCAACAGTGAAGGGAGGATATGATCGAGTAGGAGGGTAGGTCTCCCTACCCTCCTCTCACACCACCGGACATGCGGGTCCGCATCCGGCGGTTCGCCATTCATTCCGGATCTTGCGATACTGCTCCGCCAAGCTCACCAGTCCCAACTTGGCCCAATAGGCTTTCGTCAAGACGGCCTGCTGCTGCGCCACCGCCCCGAGCGGATCGTCCACGATGCCCTGGGTGGCTACGATCCGGCCCTCTGGATGCTCGTGGTGGTCTCGGCCGTTGGGGCATTGGCCGTGCTCCGGATGGGCGGCAGACCGTTGGCATAGCCGATGCTCAAACCCCCATCGGCCTCCGCTCCCCGCGCGACCTTTGCGGGCGGAGGCCAGCGGCTGATAGCCGAAAGCTGACTGCCTAAGGAAGAGCGATGGCTGAAGCACTAGATGGCAGAAAGATGGCTGCCAGGATCCACGAGGCATTCAGACTCGACTCCCGCCTGCGGTCAGAGGGGATAACCGTTCAGATTGAGAATGGGGTAGCTACCCTGACTGGAACGGTGAGGAGCTACAGGGACAGGATGCTGGCTGCCGAGGATGCGTGGGGGGTACAAGGGGTAAAGGAGGTTCGAAACCGCCTCCGGGTGCGCCCAGATACCCTCCGAGCCGCTGACAAAATAGCAGCGGACGTGGCCAACACCCTGGACAGGCAGTTCGGGGTGGATGCGCGGAGCATCGTGGTGAACGTGTCCGAAGGGCTGGTAAGGCTCTCCGGCACAGTCGTGAACCAGGAGGAGCGGGCGTCTGCCGAGGAGTGCGCCTGGCAGGTCCAGGGGGTGGTGGATGTGTCTAACGAATTAGCCATCTCGACGGACCAGCGTCGCCCCGATGCGGAGATCGAGCAGGACGTTCGTGCCGCCCTGGACATAGATGCTAGTCTGGCGGATCCAACCAAGATCACCGTGAAGTGTGTGGCCGGCACGATCCGGCTGGAGGGAACGGTATCGAGCCCGGAGGAGCGGCAGGCAGCGGAGAAGGATGCCTGGTACACCGCGGGAGTTGTTTACGTAGAGAATATGTTGGCCACAGAGGGTGAGAGGCAGCAGCCGGCAGCGGCCTGATCGAAGGGGGCAGCGATGGCGGTTTTGACTCACGATGAGATACTGAGACTGGTCCAGGAGGGGGAGATCGCAATCGAACCCTTCTCCGAGGACCAGGTTGGCCCGGCCTCAGTGGACCTCCACCTGGATAACAAGTTCCGGGTCTTCCGGGCGCTGCCCCACATCCACCCCGTCACCGAGGATGCCTCCTACGAGGATGTGACCGAGTTGGTGGAGGTGGACGACCACCTGCTGCTGCTCCCTGGCCAAGCGGTCCACGGGATCACCCTGGAGAAGATTACCCTTCCCGACAACATCTGCGGCCGGCTGGAGGGGCGCAGCCGCTTCGCCCGGGTGGGGCTCATGGTGCACATGACCGCGGGCTTCATGCAGCCCGGCATCTCCAACAAGCAGGTACTGGAGATGATCAACGTGGGCCCCGTCCCCCTGGCCATCTACCCGGGGACCGCCATCTGCCAGTTCATCTTCGAGGAGTGCAAGGGCCGCGCCCACTACCGCGGCCGCTTCGAGAACCAGGTATTGCCATAGGGGGGACGAGCGCTTAACATGGCGAGAGGCGTCTACCTGTAACAGGAGATCCTTCGCTAATCGCTCAGGATGACAGGTGTCAGGATCAATTTGGTCGCGCGCTAGTGCTCCGCCAAATTGGTTTCGGCATGTAGTGCAGGGCCCTGTGCCCTGCCGTCCAGTTGCCCTGCCTTGCGTCGTTGCCGATGGGTGCGGGCGCTGGCAGAGCAGGTGGTTGTGTGCGGGTACGCCAACGGGTGGCAGGGCACAGGGCCCTGCACTACGGACCGGGAATGGGCGGCCTTGCCGCCTATCACAGTCGATTTGGTCGCGCGCTAGCCTCGTGGCAGCTTCGCCAGGAGGGCGGAAGCCCGCTGTTCCAAACCGGCAGCTTCAGACTCCAACTCCTCGGGCTTCTGCTCGGGCTTGAGGGACGGCAGGTTGACGCGCACGTTCAGCACGGCGCCAAGGGTGGCGGCGTGCGCCAGCAGCGCGGCCACCTGAGCATCTGTTCGGGCGACTGGATTCCCCAGGTCCGCAGCCTCCAGCGCCAGCTTCATCGCCTCCAGAGAGACGCGGGCGCTCTCCAGAGGCACCTTCGCAATCCTCAAGGAGGCTTCCCGAAGCGCTGCCTCGGTCTCCGGACCGCCGGCCTTGGCGGCACGATAGGCCGCCATATAGGCCGCGTAGGCGTCAGTGTCCTCCTCCACCAGATGCAGCAGGCGGACTCTTGCCTCCTCCGACCGGGCCTCCAGCGCCTTCATCTCCCCCTCCACGCCCGCGAAGCGCTTTCGGCCCCGAGTCAGGCGGGCGACCATGGCGGCAAGTGCGGAGGCCAGGGCCCCCACCAGCGCAGCGACACTACCGCCGCCCGGCACCGGGTCCGAGGAGGCCACCCAGTCCGCAAAGCCGGTGACGGTCTCTTCGAGGAGACGCGGAGGCTGAGGACTCCCCTCTCCCCGCGGGGGAGGGGCCGGGGGTGGGGTCCGTCTCCCCGTTTCCCCATCCCCTCCCTCCTCCAGCAGCCGGTACTCCAGCAGCTGAGAGCGGGAGAAGGAGTTGAGTTGGAGGTAGTGCTCCGCGGCGTCGATCAGGGCATCGGCCGACACCAGCCCCACCACCTCGCTCTCCACCACCGCCACACCGTAACGAGAAGCTTCTGAACGGATCATCTCCAGCACCCGGTGAATGGGCGTACCGGCGCTGTTGGTGAGGTTCATGGAAACGTGGACTCGCCCCGCCTCGTTGGCCGCCATGCCGAGGGCCTTGACGTAGCGCAGCCCGCCGGTCTGGTAGCGCACCGCCCTGGCGATGGCCCTGGCCACCGACTGATCAGCCGTGTTCAGGTAGACGTTGTAGGCTACAAGCAGGGGGCGCGCCCCCACTGCCACAGCCCCCGCTGTGGGGTGCATCGCCCTGGGGCCAAAATCCGGATCTCGGGAGGGGTCGGTACCCACCAGCGACAACAACCCCTCGAACTGCGGCCCCCGCACATCCGCCAGGTTCCGCCGCTCTGGACGCGTCGCGGCCTCTTCGTAGAGGAACACCGGTATGGACAGCTCGCGGCCGATGCGCTCCCCAACCCGCCTGGCCAGGGCGACACACTCCTCCATGGAAACCCCGCTCACGGGGACGAAGGGCACCACGTCGGCGGCTCCCATGCGCGGGTGCTCGCCCCGGTGCGTGCGCAGGTCGATCAGCTTCGCCGCCTCGGCAACCCCCCGGAAGGCTGCCTCGCCGACGGCCTCAGGACTTCCCAGGAGTGTGACCACGGCCCGGTTGTGACCGGCGTCCATGTTGCTATCCAGCAGCCGGACCCCCGCCACCGCGACCATGGCCGCGGCGATCCGATCGATCTTCTCCCTATCCCTGCCCTCGCTGAAGTTGGGCACGCACTCAACCAGCGCTACCATGCTTTTTCCGACTCCCTCTCCCAAACCACCTTGCCGCCCTTGATAACGGTCTGCACGACGTTGCGACCGAACCAGTAGACCAGATGCAGGTGGGAGGGCGCATCCAGGACGACCATGTCGGCCTGTTTGCCCACCTCCAGACTCCCCACCTCCTCCCCTAGCTTCACCGCATAGGCGGCATTCAGGGTGGAAGCCACGATTGCCTCGGCTGGAGTGAGCAGCCGCTTCATGCAGGTCAGCCCAATGATGAGCGGCATGGAGAGGATGGGGGAGGAGCCAGGATTGAAGTCCGTGGCCAGGGCCACCGGCACACCCCTATCGATCAGGCGGCGAGCCGGTGGCAGAGTATCCTCCATCAGCATGAAGGCCGCTCCCGGCAGCAGCACACCCACCGTATCGGTCCCGGCAAGGGCATCGATCTCCGGATCCGTCACGTACTCCAGGTGGTCGGCGGACACCACCCCCAACTCAGCCGCCAGCCGCGCCCCTCCCGAGGCCGATTTCTGATTGGCGTGGATCTTCAGGTAAAGCCCTCGGTCCTTGGCCGCCTCCAGGACCCTACGGCTCTGCTCCACGGTGAAGACGCCCTTCTCGCAGAAGACGTCGCAGAACCAGGCAAACGCCTCGTGGGCCACCCATGGGATCACCCTCTCGATCAACAGATCGAGGTAGGCTTCCGGCTTTCCCCTGAACTCCGGCGGGACAGCGTGGGCGCCCATAAAGGTGGGTGCTATGGAGATGGGGCCATCCGCCGACAGCGCCTCGGCAACCCGGAGCATTTTGAGCTCGTCGATCAGGTTCAGTCCGTAGCCGCTCTTGATCTCCACGGTGGTGGTGCCCTGGCGGAGCATCTCCAGAAGGAAGCTCCTCGTCCGCTCCTCTAACTCCTCGGCCGAGGCGGCCCGAGTGGCCCGCACGGTGTTGAGGATGCCGCCGCCCCTGGCCAGGATCTGAAGGTAGTCTGCACCGGCCAAACGGCGCGCGAACTCGTCCGCACGGTCTCCGGCAAAGATGGCGTGGGTGTGGGGATCCACGAAGCCGGGCAGGACCGCCCGACCTGTGGCGTCGATGACCCGAGTCTCCGGCGTGGTGATCACGGACGCCAGCACCCTCGGAGTGGGGCCCGCCGCCAGGATGCGCCCGTCCGGCCCCACCGCAACGGCGCCATCGCGGACGATGCCCAGTTCGCCCTGGGCGCGGCCTCGGCGAGGCCCCGGGCCCCCGGCCACGGTTACCAACTCCGCCGCGTTTTCAATTATGAGGGTAGCTCTGTTCATAGCACCCGCTGGGACCTCACCCCTGCCCCCTCCCACCACGGGAGGGGGGGCAGGGGTGAGGGGCTCGCCCGGTTGTGCCCCAGGTTCCCCCTCACCCTGACCCTCTCCCTCAGGGAGAGGGAACTCTTCTCCCCCCTTCCCGACGCGGGAAGGAGGGCAGGGGGGTTAGGTCATTCCTCCGCCATGGGAAGCCGTATCCCCATCTCCCTGGCCGCCTCCAGCGCCTCGGGGTAGCCGGCATCGGCGTGTCGCACAACCCCAAGGCCAGGGTCGGTCCTCAGCACCCTGGACAGCTTCCGCTCGGCCCGCTCGCTGCCGTCGGCAACCACCACCATGCCCGCATGGAGGCTGTAGCCCATCCCCACCCCGCCGCCGTGATGGAAGCTGATCCAACTCCCGCCCGCCGCAGTATTAACCATGGCGTTCAGCAGCGCCCAGTCGGCGATTGCATCTGACCCGTCTCGCATCGCCTCGGTTTCACGGTAGGGTGAGGCCACGGAGCCGGCGTCCAGGTGGTCACGGCCTATCACGATGGGTCCTCTCAGCTCCCCGGTGCGGACCATTCGGTTGAACTCCAGCCCTGCCCGGTCCCGCTCTCCGTAGCCGAGCCAGCAGATCCGGGCCGGTAGCCCCTGGAACTTGATCCGCTGCCGCGCCAGGGTTATCCATCGCTTGAGGCTGGCGTTGTCTGGAAAGAGCCGCAGCAGCGCCTCGTCGGTCCGGTAGATGTCTTCAGGGTCACCGGAGAGGGCCACCCAGCGGAAAGGCCCCTTGCCCCGGCAGAAGAGGGGCCGGATGAATGCGGGGACGAAGCCGGGGTAGCTGTAGGCATCCTCGACTCCGGCCTCCTTGCCCCGCTCTCGCAGATTGTTCCCGTAGTCGAACACCAGGGCTCCGCGGCGCACGAACTCCACCATGGAGCGGACGTGCTCACCCATGGATCGGTAGGACATCTCCAGATAGCGGTCCCGATCGGTCTGCCTCAGTTCATCGGCCTGCTGGACGGTCAGTCCCTGCGGGACGTACATGGAGGGGTCGTGGGCGGGGGTCTGGTCGGTGACGATATCGGGTATCACACCTCGCCGCAGCAGCTCCGCCGTCAGCTCCGCGGCGTTGGCCAGCACCCCGATGGAGATCGGCCGGCCGAGCGCCTTCGCCTGCAGCGCCGCGTCCAGCGCCTGATTCAGATCCATCGACCAGCTATCGAGGTAGCCGCTGTCCAGCCGTCGCTGCATCCGGCCCGGGTCCACCTCGGCGATGAGGGCCACGCCCTCGTTCATCGTTATCGCCAGCGGCTGGGCGCCACCCATGCCCCCCAGGCCGGCCGTTAGCACCAGCCTGCCCTTCAGGGTACCGCCGAAGTGCCGGTCGGCTGCGGCAGCCAGGGTCTCGTATGTGCCCTGGACGATTCCCTGGCTGCCGATGTAGATCCAACTCCCGGCGGTCATCTGGCCGTACATGGTGAGGCCCAGCGCCTCCAGGCGGTCGAACTCCTCCCAGGTCGCCCAATGGGGCACCAGGTTGGAGTTGGCGATCAGCACCCGTGGGGCATCTGGATGGGTGCGAAACACCGCCACAGGCTTTCCACTCTGGACCAACAGCGTCTCGTCGTTATCCAATCGCTTCAACTCGCGGACGATGGCGTCGAATGCCTCCCAGGACCTGGCTGCCTTCCCCCGCCCTCCGTAGACGACGAGATCCCCGGGGCGCTCCGCCACCTCGGGGTCCAGGTTGTTCATCAGCATGCGAAGGGCAGCCTCCTGCTCCCATCCCTTGCAGCTCAGCCTGTCACCCGTCGGTGCTCGCACGACCCGCGGACCAGACGCTGTCGACGTCATGCCATCACCTCCCGCTGAAAGGACATCTTCTACATCCTCTCAACCCAGTATAGACCAATAGGTAACCCCGACAACAGCCACCAGCAACACCCCCAGAACCGTTATCGGCACTCCCACCCTGGCCATGTCCGCGGTCCCGACCTCCCCTGTGCCGTAGGCGATGGCGTTTGGTGGCGTGCTGATGGGGAGGGCCATAGAGAGGGAGGCCGCAATCGCCACGGCGAGGGTCACAGGCAAGGCTGGAATGCCGGGGAGGTTAGTGATGATGGGGATCAGCAGGGCTGCCGTGGCGCTGTTGCTGATGAAGGTGGTCATCAGGGCCGCGACGGCAGCCAGCAGCAGCAGCACGCTCCATAAGGCGAGGCCCTCCAGGTTGACCTGTGAGACGACCCAGCGGGTCAGGTCGCTGCGATCCATGGCGACGCCCAGCGCCAGCCCACCCCCAACGATGAACAGGACGTCCCAGCCCACGCGGGACAGGTCGCCGCTCTGCAACAGCCCGAAGCCAAAGAAGACCACCACAGGCAAGAGGGCCACCGCACCCTCGGGAACCCCATGGAGGGGAGCAGTGAGCCATAACCCCACGGTAACCAGGAAGGTCCCCACCACCAGCCAGGCCCTCCCGTTGAGGGGTGGAGCGGCGGCCAGGTTGAGTTCCAACTGATGGGTGTTGGGCCGATAGAACAGCAGCAGGGCTCCCCAGGTCAAGGCCAGAATCAGCAACAAAATCGGTATCGATAGCACCATCCACTCGAGGAAGCTGACAAAGATGCCTTCCCGAGCAAGGTTGGCCACGGCGATGGCGTTGGGGGGGGTACCGATGGGCGTGCCGACGCCGCCTACGTTGGCGGCGAAAGGGATGCCCAGCACCAGCGCCTTGTGGAAAGGGTCGTCTCGAGGTATGCCCCGGAGGATAGGCACTAGGACGGCGATCATCAGGACCGTGGTGGCGGTGTTCGAGAGCCACATGGACAGGAAGGCCGTGGTGCCCATGAAGCCGGCCAGGATCCAGGCAGGCCTGGTGCCCACACCCCTCAGGATAACTCCTGCTGTCATCAAGTCCAGGTGGTAGCGGTTCATGGCGATGCCCAGGACGAACCCACCGAAGAACAGCACGATGATTGGATCGAAGAAGGGGGCAAAGAAGATGGCGAATCCCCCGGGAGGCAACCCAAGCGGTCCGCCGGGCAGACCTAGAAACGCCACCTCCGCGAACAGGATCACGAAGGACGTAACGAAGAGGGGGATAGCCTCGGTGACCCACAGCAGGGCCGCTGTGACGAAGATCCCCAGGGTGATCCTACCGGCTAGGGAGAGACCGGCGAAGGGGATTGAGTAAGCCGCGATGCCCAGCAGTATCGCTGCGAAGAAGAGGACCACCTTCCGCCGCGGCACACCGATCAAGAGACCACCCTGAATCCCTCACTGCCTCGAGCACGAGGTCAATCCCCCACGCCCGGAGTGGTGGCCTACTCTGCAAATGATGAGCCAGCGGAGGAGCGGGGCAGGTTGCTCTCCACTATCCGGCCCTCCCGCAGGACGAGGCGATAATCGAAGGCGCCGAGGTCGAAGGCCCGGTTGTGGGAGATCACGAAGATCTGGCTGAAGTTCTCCGCCACCTGGCCCTCGGTGATTAACTGGATCAGCGCCTCCGTCCGCGGGCCATCGAAGGAGCTGATGGGCTCGTCGAGGAAGATGAAGCCGGGCGTCGTGCCCAACTCCTGGGGCAGGGTGGCCAGGGCGAAGGCCAGCCTGAGCGCCAGCGAGAACTGGTCCTTAGCTCCCCCAGAGAAGATGCCCTTCGAGACGTACCGGCCCGCCGCGTCGTCCCACACCTGGATCTGGTAGTCCGAGCCGATCCGCGCCTCGTGATACCGACCGGTGGTCAGCAGTGGGAGGATCTGCTCCATGTTGCGCTCGGTGTTGGGCAGCACCAACCTCACGATCCTTTCCATGGCGCCCTCCAGAAGGGTCGCTGCCCGCCGCTTCACCTCCCTCTGGCGAATCAGCCTCGACACCTCCTCCCGACACTTCTCGGGGTCGAGCGTGGTCGCATCGACACCCAGCATCTCCTCCAGCCGCCTCCGGCGCCCCTCAAGCTCCCCGATCTTGGCCACCAGGCTGTCGCGATAGCCGGCCAGCCTCGTCTCCAGCTCGGCGACCTCCTGGTCCGGTTCGTCCGCCGATCGATAGTACCTCAGGGCCAGCAGCCCCACCAGCGCCACCGCCGCCACCCCCCAGGCTGCCTCGGCGTAACCCGCGACCATCAGCGCCACGATCGCCGCCAGCCCCACCAGCCCGGCTACGGAGAGCCCCGCGGCCTTGCGCCGGGCCGCCGTGGCCGCCACCCGCTGGCTGACCAGATCCACAGCCTGTGCCGACCAATACGCTTCGTTGCGCCCGTCGGCCGAGCGGCCACGGCCACCATCACCGATCTGCCCGAATGCTGAGGCATCCTCCTTGCCCGACAGCACGACCCTACCCAGCCACATCTCCAGCTTCGCCCTCTCGGCAACGACGCCCGGCAGTTGCCTCGCTATCTCCGCCAGCTCCACCCTGTCACGAGCCTGCGCGAGGGCCTGTTCGTCCTGAGTGGTAACCCGGAATCGATCGGCCAGGCCCGCCAGCCGGTCCAGGTTGAGCACCCGCCGTAGGGAATCCTTCCGCTGCGCCGGAGCCAGATCCTCAAGCTTGGAGAGCTTCTTCTGCTCGACGAAGCAGGAGTTGAGCAGCGCCTCGGAGTCCAACCCGCCCAACTGGTCCACGATCCGGGCGTTCACCGCCTGCACACCCGCCACCTTCTCCTCCGGCGCACCAGGCCTCCGGATCGAGAGGTCGGCCTGGTTTGGCTTGCCGCGCCTGACCACCCGGTGGACCTCCAACTCGACATCGTCCACCTCCAGCAGCAGCCACACCGAAGCCGAGTCCTCGCCGTAGCGAATGAGGTTCTCCAGGTTGCCCTTGCCGCGCCCCTCGGTGGCCAGCGGGAGGCCGTAGAGGGCGAAGAAGACGCTCTCGAAGAGTGTGGACTTGCCAGACTCGTTCAGCCCCTCAACCAGGACGCTGCCCTGCCGAGGGAAGGTCAACTCCACCCGCTCCAGCAGCTTGAAATCCTCTACCGTGAGCCTCTTCAGAAGGATCATTGGTACTCGTCCAACACGGCCTGGAGTGCCTCCTCGATCAACGACCGCTCCTCCTCCGTCGCCGCCTTCCATCCCTCCCGCGCGAAGCGGATCAACTCCTCCCGCTGGGACAACCGCGCGCCGGGAGCGATCCCCACCCGCTGCTCGTCCTCCACTCGAAGCCCGGTCGTGTCCAGGTCGAAGAAGAAGGATCGAGAGGCCCCGAAGGTCGACAGCTCTCGCAGCTTCAAGCCATGGTAGTGATGGCGGGAGATGGGGCCTTTGAGGGCTATCCGGACCATAGCCGCCGGGTCGCAGAGCTCCTCTAGTCTCGCCATCAGGATCTCGGCAGGGTCGCCCTCGGCAAACTCCGAGGTATGGACCTCCGTCTGCAGCCGGGGCTGGGTTTCCACCGGGACGTGGCGGACGTCCACCACTCGCCCGGGCTCCATCTCCAGATAGGCGAAGCCGGCTCGCCCCCTGGACTCGCCAAAGGTCATGCGCTCCGTAGCCCCCGGCACCAGCACCATCTTGTCACCCCAGCTGAAAGCAGCGAACCCGTGGACGTGGCCCACCACCAGGCAATCCACCCCCTCCAGCGCCTCCACAGTCCGCCTCCGAAGGATCGGTTCAGGGGCGCCTGGGTAGACGTGGCCCTCCAGGCTGCCGTGGAGCATCAGCAGGGCGATATCCGCCTCAGGCCCCCACACCACGCCCTCAAGGGGATCTGACCCCGCGGGCTGGGTCAGATCGGGGGTCATACCACCAATGGCCACCCTCAACCCATCGACGTCGAAGGCTTCGGAGTCGATAGGGTGGATCGGTTCCCTCTCCCCGCGGGAGAGGGTCAGGGTGAGGGCTTCGCCTCGCTCCTCGCCCTGCGCCCCAATCCCGTCGCTTGCGGGGTAGGTAGACCGATCTCCCAGCAATCGCAGCCCTCCGAGGCGGGCGTAGGTGGCCTGGGGCGTAGCGGTGGCGCGGCTGTTGCGGGCTCGCGGCGTATCGTGGTTGCCGCCGATAGCCAGACAGCGAACCCCGGCATCGCGGAGTCTGGCCAGGGCCTCGGCCACGAACTGGCGCTCCAGGTTGCGGGGCTCGGGGATGTCAAAGAGGTCTCCCGCCTGAAGGAAGAAGTGGGCGCGCTGCTCCAGGGCATACTCCACCGCTCTGGCGAAGCCCGCGCGCAGCCAGGCCCGGCGCTCCTCCAACCGGTGCGAGAACATCCTGTCGTAGTGGCGGCCCAGGTGGTTGTCGGCCGTCACGACCAATCGAACAGCGATGGTAGTCCTCCGGGAAAGTACTGAGAGATGGTACCAGAGGGCCTCTCAGCAATGGGCTCTCAAGGGGATTCTACCACCTTCTATCCCCTACCAATGGGACAGGAGCGACAGGGGGTGCGGCCTACATTTCCGGGC
>DIXP01000019.1:0-29778 GCA_002436065.1 Chloroflexi bacterium UBA6077 | reverse complement strand
ACAGACTCCAACAGGTGGCTCGCCAGAAGGCTCGCCCTCCCGCAGTGTGGACACGCCTGTTAGCCATACCGTGTCAGGTTTATTTGTTAAGGTTCATCAGCGCCCTTGAGCGTCTCAGCCCGGTCCGTTTACGGCCAGGCGTCGAAGCCGGCGCTTCCCGAAAACTTGAGCCGCACCCCAAACAGCAAAAGCGCTTGACCCCAAACGCGCCGGCCGCTAATATATGTTAGTGACTAACAGATTAGGAGTCCGATTTCACTGCGCCCCAGGAGTGATCCGTTGAAGCCGTCGATAGCACCAGGTTTGCGGGAGCGCAAGAAGGCACAGACACGCCACAACCTCCAGCAGCAGGCGCTCCGCCTGTTCTCGGAAAAGGGCTACGAAGCCACTACCGTCGAGCAGATCGCCGCGGCAGCGGGCGTTTCCTCGATGACCTTCTTTCGCTACTTTCCGACAAAGGAAGATGTGGTGCTGTCGGACGACTACGACGACCTGCTCACCGCACAGATCGAGGCTCGCCCAGCGGACGAACCCGCGCTGCTCAGGGTCCAAGTGGGCGCCAGAACGGGACTCGCGCTGGTCTACGCTGCGGATCGAGAGGGTTTGCTACTTCGAACGCGGCTCATCCTCCGGACCCCTGCGTTGCGCGCCCGCCTATGGGAGCAGCAGACTGCCACCGAGCAACTCATCGCCCGGGCGCTTGCGACACGCGGCGACCACAGAGAGGATAACCTGCGATTGCGCGTCGCCGCGGCCGCCTGCATGGCTGCCGTCACGACCGCCGTCCTCCTCTGGGCGGAGGAAGACGGCGCCCGCGAACTGCCGGACCTCATAGACGAGGCATTCACTACGCTACGTCACGAACTGGTGTAAAGCCGTGGATATCGCCATCAGCACTACCAACTTGACCAAACGATACGGCGACGTCACAGCCGTGAACCGCCTGTCCCTGAGTGTGGGTCGGGGCGAGATCTACGCATTCCTCGGCCTCAACGGCGCGGGCAAGACAACCACAATCCGCATGCTGCTCGGGATGATCCGGCCGACCAGCGGCACTTCCGAGATCCTTGGAAATGCGACCAACGCCGGTGCGCTTCACCTGTGGTCCCAGGTTGGCTACCTGGTGGAGACGCCTCACGCCTACCCCGAACTAACGGTACGCGAGAACCTGGAGATCTCCCGGCGGCTGCACCGGGTCACCAAGCCGCGTGCTGTCGACCGCGCCATCGACCTTTTCTCCCTGGGCGCATACGCCAACCGCGCCGCCGGCACCCTCTCCCTGGGCAATGCCCAGCGGTTGGGGCTGGCGAAGGCGCTGCTCCACGATCCAGAGATGCTAATCCTCGACGAGCCGGCGAACGGGCTGGACCCGGCGGGGGTCGTCGAGGTTCGCGAACTGCTGCGCGACCTCGCGCGCCACCAGGGTGTGACGGTATTCATGTCCAGCCACATTCTGAGTGAGGTTGCGCGCCTGGCAACGCGGATAGGCATCATCCACCAGGGGCGGCTGGTCGAGGAACTCTCCGCCGATGAACTCGAGCTGCGATGCGGCCGGCGGCTGGTGGTGGACGCCCGCGACCGCGAGGCCGCTCGATCTATCCTGGTAGCCGCCGGACACAGAGTGAGTGTAGCAATGGACGGCACACTCGAGCTGACCGCTGAGGCTGCCATCGTTCATCCAGAGGAGATCGCGCGGCTGCTGGTTCGGGAGGGCGCTCCGCCAACCCGGCTCTGCGTCGAGCAGGAGGATCTCGAGTCGCACTTTCTGCGGCTGGTGGGGTCGAATCAGGGAGGTGTCAATTGATCGGTCTATCCGCCGCGCTATGGACTGAGGCGCTGAAAGCGCGCCGCTCCAGGCTGCTCTGGCTCACCGCCCTTGGGTTTTCCCTCGCCCCGTTGATGGGCGGGCTGTTCATGATCGTCCTCAGAGATCCTGAGTGGGCTCGTAGCACGGGCCTCCTCACAGCCAAGGCGCAACTCACCGTCGGCACCGCGGACTGGCCCACATACTGGGGAGTGCTGGCGCAGGCAACGGCCCTGGGCGGCATGTTCCTCTTCGGGCTCGTAGCGACCTGGGTGTTCGGCCGCGAGTACAGCGACCATACGGCCAAGGATCTACTCGCCCTGCCCACGGCACGCGAGGCGATCGTGGTCGCGAAGTTCGTTGTGGTGGCCTGCTGGTCGGCCCTGCTGACGGCGATGGTCTGGGGGCTCGGTTGGGGTGTCGGAAGTGCCATCGGGCTCTCTGGTTCTTCGCCGGATCTCACGTTGTACGCTGCCGGCCAGATCGCCGTGGTGGCTGGTCTGACGATCCTGCTGCTGCCTCCGTTCGCCCTCGTTGCGAGCGCCGGCCGCGGCTACCTGCCTTCTATCGGGTCGATCTTCCTAGCGGTCTTCCTGGCGCAGATCCTCGCCGCCCTCGGATGGGGACCCTACTTCCCCTGGGCTGTCCCATCGCTCTTGAGCGGTGCGGCCGGACCGAGCGCGGCGGAACTGGGGGCCGAGAGCTATCTGGTAGTGGCACTTGCGGGGCTCGCGGGCGTGGCCGGGACGCTCGCATGGTGGCGGTTCGCCGACCAAACGTAGCGTTCCCACAAGATGCTCCCGGCGGGCCGCCGTCTCGGCTACAACCGGCCGGTCGCCCCTATCCCTGGCCGGAGGACCTGTACCGTCCTCCCATATCCACGTAATGCTGGACCCGGTGATCCATACGCTGGAGATCCTCTTCGGTCAATTCACGGACGACCCTGGCCGGGATGCCCATGGCGAGGCGACGGGAGGGGATTTCTCGCCCCTCGCCGACCACGGCGCCAGCCCCCACAATGGCCAGTTCCCCTACCTTAGCCCCTGAGAGCACCGTCGCGTGGATCCCGATGAGGGCCCCTTTCCCCACAGTGCAGCCGTGCACCACGGCGTTATGGCCCACCGACACGCCGTCGCCGATCACCGTCGGCTGCTTGAGGTCCGAATGGACGGTGCTGTTATCCTGGATATTGACGTTGCGCCCCACGATGATCGAATGAACGTCGCCACGCACGACCACGTTATACCAGATGCTGCTGCCCTCGCCGACCGTGACGTCACCGATCAGATAGGCGTTTTCCGCCACGAAGGCGCTCTCGTGCACCTTCGGCATGATGCCGTTGAAGGGGATCAGGGGCAAGTTCGGACCTCTCTCACAGTGATGAGTGATGAGTAGTCAGTCCCACTCATCACTCGTTAGAATACGCGGTTGTTGTTGATGTGCAGTTCGAACTGACAGCCAAGGTAGCGGGCAGCCTTGCGTGCCATCAGCATACGCGGCAGGAAGATCTCGAAGTAGTCCAGCGTCCCGCCCATCAGCGATTCCGTGTCGATGGTCAACTCGTAGGCGATGATACTCTTGACCGCGTCCACCCGCACGAAGCTACGACGCGCGGCATGGTTAACCCGGTCGTGAATATCGAAGGTGGCTGGATCCGGGTTACGCACCCGGCTTCGGTGAGCATCGGACTTATCGGCGATGATGAGAGCCGCGCTGATGTCGCTCACCGGCTCCCCCTCCCGCTCGTCGTGGTTGGCAATGGCCGCAACCACCAGCACAATCTCCTCTGGGGGCATCCCCAGCCGCTGGAGCAGCGACATGGCCATCACCCCCCCATTGGCGGAGTGGCTCTCTCGCCCCACCAGGTTCCCCAGGTCGTGGAGGTAGCCCGCGATGGCCCCCAACTCCGCTCGCCGGGCGGGCACCTGCAGTTGCAGCAGTATCCCATGAGTCACAGTGGAGACCAGACTGACGTGCCGCAAGCCATGCTCCGTGTAGCCCTTGAGAATCGCCTGTTGGTCGGCCGCCTCCAGGTAGCACCGAATCTCGTCGGAGGATCTGATCTGATCCAGTGTAACCAGAGCCATGGAGTCGACTCTATTCAGCCCGTCCATATATGTTGCCATTTCACTACCTACCTTACGGGGTTGCCGTGGGCACGGACGTCGATGTCGAAGCTGGGCCAGCAGCCGTCGGGCTGGCCGGCGGAAGCCCCGGGGTAATCAGCCCTGGCACGCCGCCGGCGGCTGTCGGCGTGGGTTGCCCGTTTACCGGGAGCGTGGCGGTAGCGGCGGACGGAGTTGTGCCCCGGGTCGCCGTGGGCACCACGGTAGTAAGCGGCTTGGTTGGAGCCGCCGGAGCCTTGGTTGGAGCCGCTAGTGGTTTCGTCGGCACCACCGGAGCTTTCGTCGGCGCTACTGGAGCCTTCGTCGGCACCGGCGCCACCTTAGTGGGCGATACAGGAGCCGGCCCCGAAGGGGCACGTGTCGGCAGAGGCGGTTGCGTCGGGATAGGAGTCGCCGCCCTGATCGATGCGGGGGTCACGGTCACCACTACAGCGTCGCTCGTTGGGCTGGGCGTAGCATCTTGCGATCCCCTGCTCGCACTTACCAATCCTAGGAGCCCGAGACAGTAAAGCCAGGATGAGAAGAGGAAAAGAGCAACAGCCGAGCCCACGAGCAGCTTCTTCGGGTCCGTTAGTCGGTCGAACCAATCCCCTATGCGACGCAGTCTGTCCATGACGCGGTCCTTCTGGAAGCTGTCGGCAGTCAGCGATCAACTTCATCAAATTGCACAATCTGAAATAACGGCTAGAGGGTAGCCGATGGGTGGCAGGGCGGGCGGAAGGGGACAAGCCCCTTCCCTACGCTTCGCGCCGTCAGCCGCCGGCCGATAGCCAACAGCTGACAAGCTGACTGCTGACAGCTATATCACCACCGTGCGAATTGCGTGGACGTCCGGGGCGGCCAGCATCCTCTTTACCAGGTCCGGGCTCACCGGCTCATCAACGCCGATCACCATCAACGCCTCGCCCTTGGGCGCTCGCCGGCTGACCGCCATGAAGGAGATGTTGACGTTGGCGCTACCCAGCACGGACCCGAAGTGGCCTATCATCCCCGGCCGGTCCCGATAGTATCCGAACACCATCTGTCCCTGGGTAAGGGCTATGTCCACCCAGTACTCGTCCACTCGCACCAGGTGAGGCTCACCGAGCAGGATCGTGCCGGCCACGGTGCGAGTGGAGCAGGCCGTGTCCATCTCGATGGTGATCAGGTTGCTGTAGGTGGCCACCTGCTCGGTCTTCCGCTCCGTTACCTGCAACCCCCGACTCTTGGCGATGACAGAGGCGTTGACCAGGTTGATATCATCCTCGGCCAGCACCGGCTGGAGCAATCCCTTGATCAGCATCGCCTTCAGGGGCGCGGTATCCAGGTTCGCCAGCTTGCCGGCGTAGGTGACCTCGACGCTGCAAAGCTGCCCCTCGGCAAGCTGGGTGGCCATCGAGCCCAGCGACCTTGCCAGCTCCATGTAGGGCTCCAGCACCGCCATCGTCTCGGGCAAGATGGCCGGAGCGTTGACGGCGTAACGAGCCGGGCGCCCGTTCAGCACGGCGACGATCTGTTCGGCAACGTCGATGGCCACCTCCTCCTGGGCCTCCACCGTGGACCCGGCCAGGTGTGGGGTCACCACCAGCTTCTCCTGGCCCAGTAACGGGTGCTCCGCCGGGAGAGGCTCCTGTGTGAAGACGTCCAGAGCCGCACCGGCGATCAAACCCTGCTCCAGCGCCTCCACCAGCGCCTGCTCGTCCACCACGCCCCCCCGCGAGCAGTTGACGATCCTCGCGCTACGCTTCATCTGTCGAAACTGCGGCATGCCGATCATACCCTTGGTCTGGGGCGTCAACGGCACGTGGAAGGTGAAGAAATCGGCCCTCCGAAGCACATCTTCCAGGGTGACCGACTCGATGCCCAATCGCTGAGCGTGCTCAGGCGAGAGGTAGGGGTCGTAGGCGATCACCTTCATGTCGAATGCCTGAGCCCTCTTGGCCACCTCTGTGCCGATCTTCCCCAGCCCGATCACACCGAGTAGCTTGTTCCTCAGCTCGACGCCCATGTACTTCGAGCGCTGCCATAGCCCCGCCTTGACGGCGGCACAGGCTTGGGGGATGTGGCGAGCCGACGCCAGCATCATGCCGACGGTGTGCTCCGCCGCGGCAATGTTGTTGCCGGTGGGAGCGTTCACCACCACAATCCCCCGGCGGGTCGCCGCGGGAACATCGATATTGTCGACCCCCACTCCAGCACGGCCGATGGCCTTGAGACGAGCGCAGGCATCGATCACCTGAGCAGTCACCTTGGTCTCGCTCCGCACCACCAGTGCGTCGTAGTTGGGAATAAGCTGGAGCAGCTCCTCCGGCTTCATGCCGATCTTGACGTCCACGTCGACGTGCTGCTGCAGGTACTCAAGACCGTTCTTCGCTATGGGATCGCTGACCAGCACTCTCATGTCTTACCACCCCTAAGAGCATCATCTAGGTAGCCGAGGGAGAATCCCCGGCTTCGGGGACTCCAGGACGCCAGGGACGACAGATTGAATATACCCCAAGGCTTGGGAGGGGGTCAAGACGGCGTTATGTCTACTGGAAAAGCGCCCGCCCCATCCTCATGCACGGCCGGTGCGCCAAGGCGCATGGACAATTCCCGCTTCCGTGGGAATGACGGCTTCCAGGCAAGGGACGCGCGGGCCAGCAGCCCGCTCCCGGCAACCTGACATCCACAACCATCAAGCGCAACTCGCGGGCCAACGGCCTGGTGAACGGGTCGTCTCAATGGACTATAATTCCCCCGACATAGCAACCTGGGAGATTAGCATCGTGACAAACGTACTGGACGTGCTGCAAGAACGCGGCTTCGTCAAAGACATCTCCGATGAGCGGGGTCTTCGAGAGGCGCTGGAGAACTCCATAACCCTCTACGTAGGGTACGATCCCACAGCCTCGAGCCTCCACGTCGGGCACCTGCTCACCATAATGGCGCTGTCCTGGATGCAGCGGCATGGCCATCGCCCTATCGCCCTGGTGGGAGGCGGGACCGGCATGATCGGGGATCCCACGGGCAGGACGGTGAACAGGCCCATCCTCACCTACGAGCAGATCGAGGAGAACTCCCGGGGCCTCAAGAAGCAGCTTCAGCAGTACCTGGACTTCAGCGACGGCAAGGCGCTGATGGTGAACAACGCCGATTGGCTGACCAAGCTGAAGTACATAGAGTTCCTCCGTGACATCGGGGTCTACTTCAGCGTGGGCCAGATGCTGAACATGGAGACCTACCGCGCCAAGCTGGAGTCCGAGTCTGGGCTCAACTTCGTCGAGTTCAACTACGCCCTCCTCCAGGCCTACGACTTTCTGACCCTCTACAGGGACTACAACTGCACACTCCAGATGGGCGGGAGCGACCAGTGGGGCAACAGCCTGGCTGGCGCGGACCTGATCAAGCGGATCGAGGGGGAACAGGCATTCGTCCTGGTGTGCCCCCTGCTCACCACCGCCTCCGGCGCCAAGATGGGCAAGACGGAGGCGGGCGCGGTGTGGTTGGACCCGGATCTGGTCTCCCCCTACCAGTACTACCAGTTCTGGATCAACACCGAGGACGCCGACGTGGAACGCTTCCTCGCCCTCTACACCTATTTGCCGATGGAAGAGGTGAGGGAATTGGGCAACCTGGAGGGAGCCGACATCCGAGGGGCCAAGGAGGTGCTGGCCTTCGAGGCCACCAGCATCACCCATGGGGAGGAGGCAGCCAGGACGGCCCAGACTGCCGCGCGCGCCCTCTTCGGCGGCCGCGAGGGGTCGATGGAGGGGATGCCCACCACCCCCATCAGCGTCCGGGAGATAGCCCAGGGAATACCCGTCGCCCAACTGTTCGCTATGGCCGGTCTGGCTAGCTCGCGAGGCGAGGCTAGGCGACTGATCCAGCAGGGCGGTGCCTACGTCAATGACGAGCGCATCGAAAGCGTGGACCAGACGATCACCCCCGATGACCTGGTGGATGGGTCCCTGATGCTCCGAATGGGCAAGAAGAGGTACCACCGTGTGGTGGTGGAATAGCCAGAACTCATCGCCGAGAACGCGGAGCACACAGAGACCCCAATGAAGTACTTCGCGTTCTCCGCGGTGATGCCTGTCGCCGCGGCTGTTGGTGTCTCCCTGAACGTTTAGATATCCTCCTGGTCTGTTCACGCCTTCAGTAGTCCTGTTTTCCCCTGCCCACGGCTGCTACTCTTTTCCCCAAACCCCAGGCAGCACGCGTAGCGAGCTCGTCGTGCTTCAGGTCGTGCACCAGAAGTAGGACCATTTGGCCATTCCGCTGGCACCGCACCCAACGTAGCCTGTCCCCGCGCCCAGGGTCCCACCTCTTCGATACATCCTGGCTCATCGCGTTTGGTGACAGGAACTAATTATAGTATACTGTCTTAGTCTCTTTGAGAAGCCCTATAGCTTCTCCATCTGCCCTTTCTTCTTCATTCTGAACCTAATCGTATAGGGAGAGTACTATGGTCTTTAGGCGTCTACGAGCGCCTCTGACGCTCGCCGCCCTCGTCTGCGCCTTGGTGGTATCCACCGCCTCGGCAAGCGAGTCAGTAGATACTACACTGACGGTACCCCAGAGGACCCAGATGGATGGCAGCATCTGGGCCGCTTCTAACTGCGGGCCCTCGGCTATCGGTATGGTGCTGGAGGCTTACGGGCTCAAGATACCCACGAAGAAGCTGCGCGATCGGGCCAACCAGCTTCTGGGAATCTCCGATCCCAGCACTGGGACAAGGGTCCAGGACCTGGCGAAGGTCGTCCAGGAGCAGGGCCTCACCGTGTCCGGGCCGTACAACGGGAGCAAGATCCGCAAGTGGACCCTCGACGAGGCCCGCGCCGAACTGCAGAGCGGTCACCCCATGGTGATCCAGGTCTACTATCCCAAGCTCCCGAACCACAAGAAGAACCCCGTGGTCACGGACCACTACGTGGTGCTCGTGGGCACCTCGGGAGATGGGTTTATCTTCAACGACTCATCCGACAAGGACAATCCGGGTTACCAGCAGCGCATGACGGCGGAGGAGTTGACGGCCGCCTGGAAGGCGAGCAACGTCCCCTTCGCGGGCTTCTCGGTGGGCCCGGGCAGCGTGGGCCAGTCGCTGATACAGCTGGCTGCCACGGCGGCTCCGAACCCCACGACTGCGCCAGACCTTGCAACGCCGGATGCAGCTTCACATCAGGTTGACTGTCCCCCTCCGCCGGAAGGTGCGGCACCTCTACTGGCAGGGGAGGCCGGTGACCTGATGAAGAGGCTGATGGAGGGCTTTACCGCCCTCCAGTCGCAGGCCGGGGCAGGTCAATTGTGGTAGCTTCGCAGCCTGGCGAGGCCGGCCAGGTGAAGCGCTGCTGTGATAGTATGGATGGAGAGATACCACAGTCTGGCGCGTGGAGGGCAACATGGCTAACAGTCTCTCGGTAACCTCGACCCTGAAGGGCAACATGGCCTTCGAGGCCACCGCCGGCTCCGGGCACAGCCTTGTACTGGACGTCGACAGCTCGGGGGGAGGCAGCGACCTGGGATTTCGCCCCATGGAGATGCTGCTGATGGGGCTGGCCGGCTGCACCGGGATGGACGTCATCTCGATACTGAGGAAGATGCACCAGGAGGTGACGAGCTACCAGGTGAGGGCAGAGGGCGACCGGGCCGAAGAGCACCCCAGGGTGTACACCCACATCACAGTGGAGCACATTGTAAAGGGAAGCAATCTGGAGATCGACAAGGTGCGGCGCGCCGTGGAGCTGTCGGCCACCCGCTTCTGCCCCGCCTCAGCAATGCTAGGCAAGGCCGCCCAGATCACCCACAGTTACCGCATGATCGACAGCGAAACCGACACCGAGCAGACGGGGACGCTATAGGCAGCTATCTCCTGTCCCGCAACGCCCTCTTCCTCTCCAACAGCCGCTCCGTCGTCCGCGTCGCGAGCGGGGCGGGTGATTTGTGGCTCCCCGTTTCCTCGCCGGATCCGACCGATCCGTCAGGGCGGTTCAGCTTGGTCCCGGCATTCGAGCGTTTCCGCGCAAGCGCCTGCCACCATTGGGCGGCGGCCGGCATCAGGAATCGGCGAGAGGCGATCTCCAGCGGCCATAGTAGGGCCGCAAGGAGCAGCAGCAGGGGCCAGGCCGGCCAGCCGGCAACGGCGGTGCGCGGAGCGGAGGATGGCAACTGGTCGGCCGCATCCAGCACCCGGCCGCCCCCGGCCGACGCTACCCGAGCCAGTAGTGCCCTGTCCACCCCTGTCTCCCTGTACTCTGCCGGATAGGGCGCTACCCAGCCCCCCTCGCCCCGCAATTCGCCTCCACCCTCGAGGGTCTGGCGCACCTGCACCACGTAGGCCCCGGGCGGCAGCATAGCGGTCTGCCCCTGATATCGGCCCGGCCCCGCCGGGGACAGATCCAGATCCATCGACTGGCCGTCGGGTCCAAGGATGGTGGCAGAGGTGGGCCGCACCTCCTCCCAGTCTCCACGGTTCTCGGCCAGCACGACCATGGTGCCGGCATCCTCCGCCTCGGCCCGGACGACCAACTCCCCTGCGTCCTGAGCGGGGAGAAGCCAGGAGAGGAGGTTGCCCCAGAGGAGGGCGGAGGCGGGGCTGCCGGCCCACGCCGCGCTCCATCGCCCCTCGACGTCCGGAGTCCAGGCGGCGGCCCGACCGAGGCCGAACTGCCACGCGGCCAGGACGGGATCGCCCTCGGGAGACAGCAGCACCACCTCCGCCTGCTCCTTGGGGGTGGTGGCGACGTACCCGTCCAACGGCGGGACAGGGCCGATCCCTCGCAGGATGGGGCCGGCCGAGGCGGCAGCAGGATAGAAGCGCTGGTCTACCAGGAGGGTGCGGGTGGCCATGAGGGTCTCCATGGTGAAGATCTGGGGGATGTCTTCTGGGTTAGCAGTGAAGTGATACCTCCCCCGCCCCGCACGCGCCATGGCCTCCAGAAGCGCGGCATCGGCATCCTCGCCCACCGCTACGCTGGAGAGGCTGATCCTATCCTCCCGCATCTCGCGTATCAGGGTCCCGTAGTCCCCTCCCGATCCCGATTGCCCGTCGGTGAGCAGGATAACGTGCTTGACGTCCGACTCCACCCCTCGCAGGGCAGCGACGGCCGCCGAGATGGCCGGGTATACCTCCGTTCCGCCGGCGGCGTAGATGCTGCCGATTGCCTCCTCCAACCTCTCCATCTCCGACACTGGCGTGAGGGGCGCAACCCACTGCGGAATGGAATCGAAGGCGAGCAGGGCAGCCTGGTCGCCCACCCTGAGCGTCCTCAGACTCCTAGCTGCGGCCTCCTTGGCCATCTCCATCTTGATCCCCGACATGCTCCCGGATTTGTCGATCACCAGCGCGAGCGCGACCCTGGGCCGCCGTCCTCGGCCCCTCAGGTCCATGTAGACCGGCAGCGCCCGCTCCACGGGGGTGTCGGCGTAGCCGCCCGGCCCGAAGCTGTCCGGCCCGCCGGTCATCGCCAGTCCCCTTCCCAGATCGCGAACAAACCCCTCCATCTGCTCCATGGCCCCTGAGGGCAGCGATTCCGCCGGCACGTCCACCAAAACGGCAGCGTCGTATCGGGCCCAGCCCGCCAGTTCCGCCGGGACGCCCGCGGGGGGAACGACCGTCACCTCCGCGCCTCCGGCCCGCAGCAGGCCGGGCAGAAAACCGCCTGACTCCCCTCCCTGGGCGATCACCAAGATTCGCGGCGGCCCCATCACCCGTTGCAAGGCTCCAAGGGCGTTGTTGGCCGGGTTCGCATCGGTCGATGGGTCGGGGGAGGACAACTCCACCCGGTAACGATGGAGCCCCGCCTCCCCAACGGGGACGGTCACCGCCACCTCCTGCCTGCCGCCCTGCAACTTTGCCTGCCGCTCCAACAGCAATCGATCGTCCCGGTACACCCGAAGGGTCGCCTGCGCCGCCGAGTCGGCGTGTACCCTGGCCGCGAGGGTCGTCGTCTCTCCCTGGTAGGCCGTCTGAGACAGCTCAACCGACTCCATGCGCAGGTCGGCGGCCGCATCCGCTCCCACGGCCATCACGTCGACGATGATGCCCCTGGCCCCCAACTCGCGGGCAGCGGCCACGGCATCGCCCTGCGTCTGCCGCCCATCTGAGACGAGCACGACCCTGCCGACGAACCCCTCCGGCAACAGGGCGCCCGCCAGCCGCAGGCCGGAGGCGAGATCTGAGGCAGAGTCCGCAAGCGAGGATGCGAGACCTCGAAACAGGGGCTGGGAGGATGGCGGCTCCTCGACCCCCGCGCTCGCCGCGACCCCAACTACGCCGAGGAGGTCGCCTTCGCGAAGCCGAGTCGCAACAGTGCGCACTACCCCTTCCGCGTGGTCCCTGGCCGGCGCGACGCTGGCCGAAGCATCGAGCACGAAGATGTGCGCCTGGCGGTCCAGGGACCGGGTGAGCACGACTCCGGAGAGCGCCAGCACGGGCAGGGAGACCCAGAGGAGCCTGAGGGCCAGGCGGATCGCCTCCTGCCGCAAGGCCAGCCGCCCGGCTCTGATCGCGGCCCTCCACCAGGGCCATCGGGCCATCACGAGAAAGGCCGCGATCCCCGGCAGAGCCAGCAACCACAACGGGTCAGTGATGAGTAACGAGTGCTGAGTGCTGAGCGGTGTCATGTAGTATCGTCCTGAACGGTAAGTGCCGAGTGCTAGGCGCTGGACCCCGCCCCCCAACCCCCCTCCCCCACGGGGAAAGGGGGAGACGAGGGCTCCCTCTCCCCGCGGGAGAGGGTCGGGGTGAGGGCCAACTTGGGAGGCAACCGGACTAGCCCCTCACCCTAGCCCTCTCCCGCGGGGAGAGGGGATACCTTTGCCCCACTCCCTAATCCTGTCCGTTTTGTGCGCCACCATCCGACTGATCGGACCGGTCTCCCCGTCCCCGCGTCCCCGCCTCCCCGCGTCCTTGGCCCTTCCAAAGCGCTCGGGGCCGCGGGCGTCCACCCACCACTCCAGCAGGGACAGCAGCAGCACCGCGGCGGCGAGCCAGGGCCAGAAGGCGGTGAAGCCGCGAGCGGGCGATTGGTCACCCTCCCCGGCAATGGGCAGGTTGGGTGTGCGAGGAGAGAGGTCGGCCTCCTGGGGGTGGTAGCCGGCAGCCACAACCAGCGACTCCACCCTGCTCCCCTCCCTTTCCTCCATCAACCGGTGCAGACCGGGCATCCGCGGGCGGAAGGGGCGAGGGGGCCAGGGCGGGGCAAGATCGGTCCTAGCGCCGTCCGGCCCCTCTATCCACACCGTCGTCGCGAGAGGGGACGGCTCCAGCGGGAGTTCGGCGCCCATGGAAAGGGTTCGAGGGGCAGCCTCGGGTCTCGGGAGGAGCCAATCGAGCAGGTTAGCCATCAGGATGGGAAAGGCCGGGCGCAGAGCCAGGTCGGACTGGCCAAGGTCGAAGGCAAGGGCAGCCTGGCGCCGTCCACCCTCCTCGCGGATCGCCAGTAGAGGACCGCCCTCCGAGTCGATCACAGTCTCCCAGCTAGAGTCCAAGGGTAGACTTCGGGCAGTGCCCACCTGCACCTCCGACCAGTCCACGTGGCTGAGAAGGGGGTGCTCCCGACGCGGCCATGCCTGCTGGGGATGGAACGGCTCTCCGATGGGAGGACCAATCAGCAGGGCAGAGCCGGGCGGGAGGGTCTCTGGCCACACCCGATCGAAGAGGACGAGCGGATATTCCGCTCCCTGGGAGGGGATAGACGGCCAATCGGCCGGCGCCGTCTGGTAGCTCTGCAGCCCGCTCTGGAGACTCAACAGCCTCGTCAGGAAGCTGTTGCCCGCGCTCACCAGCAGAACCCGAGCCTGCCCCGGGGAGGCGATTGCCACCCAGCCGCTATCGTCCTGTTCCAGGGCATTGTATGCGGGCGAGAGTCCGGAGAGCCGAACCTCGTACCAGCGATGGCCGGGGAGCGGGTAGGTCCAGGTAACCTGGGTCTCCGAACCCGGACCCAACTGCCATTCCCGCGCTCCCACCATCTGCCCCTCGGCCAGCAGTTGCAGCCGTCCGCTCGCCCGTTCCAGTCCCGAGTTCCGCAGACCGGCCTGAAGAACCAGCCGAGTGGAATCCTGGCGGGCCGTGAGGCTGGTGACCGCGACGTTGCCCGATGGCAGCCCTATGGGGAGAAATCGAAAGCCGGTTCCGGAGGGTCGGCGAAGGTCACCGGGCAGGGAGACGGCCCCGTCTCCCACCATCACCCACTCCGCCGGTCCGTGGGTCAACCCGGCCGCAAGCGCAACCGCGGTTCCCGCGTCCGCCGGACCGTAAGATGCCTCCTCTCCGGCCAGGGCAGACTCCACCTGCGCCGCCCCACGGGCCCCCACCACCAGCACCCTCGGCTGCTCGTCCATGCGAATGACCGCCATCTCCTGGTCAGGGCCGAGGCCGCGAGCCATCTCCAGTACGGCAGCCTTGGCCGCACTGAACCGATCGGGGGCCACATCCCGGGCGCGCATGCTGCCCGAGGAGTCCAGCAGCACCACCAGGTGGCGAGCCGCCTCATCGGAGGGGAGAAAGGGGCGAGCGGCGGCCGCGATCAGCAGCAGAGCAAGCAGCAGTTGGATCCAGAGGAGGGGATGGTTCCGCAACTGTTGCCACGGCCGGACGGACCTCCGCTCCGCGGGGGAGCCCGGCCACAGCAATAGGCTAGGCACCCTGAGCCGCTGGCGCCTCGGGCGGAGTATCCACAACAGCAGTATGGCGGGAATGGTGAGCCCCAGCCAGAGGCTACCAGGGGATTCCAGAAGCGGCATTCTCTACTAACCCTTGTGAAACAGATGGCCTCCCCGGCGAGGGGGGAGCCTCGATACTCCCTCTCCCGCGGCGGCGGGAGAGGGTCGGGGTGAGGGCTTACTCGTGGGTGACCAGCCTACCCCCTCACCCTGAGGGAGAGGGAATCTGTCTGCCCCCTCTCCCCGCGTCAGCCCGTGAGCAACCCGGCTCGCGGAAGGTGGCGCAGCACCGTCTCCTGGAGGGAGGCACTGGTGTTGACCGCCAGGTGCGGCAGACCGATACGCGCGCACTGCCGGCGCACCGAGTCCACGAAGCCGTCCAGCCGCGCCCGGTAGGCGGCGATCTCCATCGGGCCGAGGCGGGTAGGCCTCAATTCCCCCGTCTCGGCGTCCTCAAGTTCCACCTCCTCCCCGAGCGGCGGTTCCCACTCGGCAGGCGCCAGCAACTGCAGCACAGCCGCCTCTCGCACCCCGGTCAGGGCATCCAACGCCTCGCTCCAACGGGGATCCAGCAGGTCGGTGAGCAGGAACAGGGGTCCTGCGGTCAGATCCCGCGAGGGCATCCGCAGGGATGCGACCAAATCTGTCGGACCCTCTTCCTTTGTCATGGCCAGCTGTCGGAACAGCGCGGCCGCCGCTGAACGGCTGGATACGGGGGGCAGAGGGGAAGCGCTCCCCTTCCCCAGCAGGTAGACGCGCACAGCCTCGTGGTGCCCCAGCGCGATCCAGGCAAGGGCCGAGGCCAACCTCCGGGCATACAACCCCTTATGGACATCGCCGTCTCCGAAATCCAGGGAAGCACTGGTATCCACCAGCAAGGTCACTGTACGGCTGCGTTCCTCCTCCGACTGCTTGAGGTACAGCCGGCCGAGGCGAGCATAGGCCCGCCAGTCCACCAGTCTCGGATCATCACCCGGGCTGTATGGACGGTAGTCCGCGAATTCCATGGCCCGCCCCCTCACCCGTGACCGCACCGACCCCGCGTGCTGGCTCCTCGCCGGCCGGCGAACCGCGATGGACATCCTCTCCAGGGCGGCCTGGAAGGCCGGGGACCAACCGGGGAAGGAGTAGTGAGCACTCACTACTCTGTACTCACTGCGTCGAGGATGCGGCTGATCAGATGGTCGGATGTTACGCCCTCGGCGGTTGCCTCGAACTGCAGGATGATCCGGTGGCGCAGGGCCGGAAGGGCCGTTCGCTGGAGGTCGGCGAAGGCCACGTTCCAGCGGCTCGCCCTCAGCGCAACCACCTTCGCACCGAGGATCAACGCCTGCAGTCCGCGAGGGCTTGAGCCGTAGTGGACGAAGCGCTGGACCTCCTGCACCGGCGACCGGTCCGGATGGGTAGCGGCAACCAGCCGCACGGCATACTGGAGCAGGTGGGGCGCCACCACCACCTGCCGGACCAGCCGCATGGCATCCTCAAGCTGCGCTGGTTCCAGCACCCGCGGAGCCACGGCCTGGACGCTTCCCGTGGTCCGCAGGGCGATCTCCCCCAACTCCTGGTCGCTCGGAAAGGGCACCAGCAGCTTGAACAGGAAACGGTCAAGCTGGGCCTCGGGCAGGGGATATGTCCCCTCCATCTCCAGCGGATTCTGGGTGGCGAGAACGAAGAAGGGCTCCGGGAGGGAATGGCTCTGTCCGCCCACGGTGACCGTGTGCTCCTGCATCGCCTCCAGCAAGGCGCTCTGGGTGCGGGGCGTGGCCCGGTTCACCTCGTCGGCCAGCAGCAGGTTGGTGAAGACCGGCCCCGGCGCGAATCGCAGCCCTCCGCTTTCGCGGTCGAAGATCTGAGTGCCCGTGATGTCGCCGGGCATCAGGTCGGGTGTGAATTGGATCCTCGAGAAGGACAGACCCATCACCTGACCGAGCGTGCGCACCAACAGAGTCTTCCCCAGCCCGGGGACTCCCTCCAGCAGTAGATGCCCGCCGGCCAGCAAGGCCGCCAGGGTCTGCTCGACCACCCCGGACTGCCCCACGATGACCCGTCCCACCGCCTCCTCCGCGGCCTTCAGCCTCGCCCTCACCTGGTCCGCCCGGACCTCCAACTCAGCCACCACCTCAGACATCTACCCACCCCCTTACTGTCACCCCAAGCAATCCGCGAAGAGACCACCCCAGTCTCGGAGATGACGGTGGTCTCAAGACACGTAGTGCAGGGCCCTGTGCCCTGCGGTCCAGTTGATCTGCCCTGCCTCGTTGCCCATGGGTCCAGGCGCGGGCAGAGCAGGTGGCTGTGTGAGCATACGCCAACGGGTAGCAGGGCACAGGGCCCTGCACTACCCCCATTACTTGTGGTTGTGCGCTGGCACGCCAACGGGTGGTGAAGCACGGGGCCTCACCCTACTCTCAGCACTCAGCACTCAGTATTCGTCACTCTCCCGGTCGAAGGGCAGAGAAGTACTGCTGGACCAGGCTTTGCAGGGCCGGCGGCACCGGCTGCCGCGATAGCGAGTCCCTGGCCGCCGCCTCGTACTCCCCGTACACCTCGTCGTAGGGCCGTACCCCACCCAGAGTGACCTCTCCACGGGGCAGCTCCACCGCCTCGCCCCCAGCCCCAGCGGCATCCCCGGGCGCGTGCACATCCGGACCCGCCTCCCCTCCCAGAAGGCTCGGGGCATACACCCTTTCGTACTCGACGGCGGGCCGGCCTGATGACACTCTGTTCCCACCTCCGGACGTCGATCCGCCTGCCACCGCACCGGGTTGCCCCCTTGCGGCATCTCCCCCGGCCCCCGCGCCCGACCCCGCGCCGGCACCCGCCGCCCCGCCGGCGCCGCTGCCCGATCCGCTACCGGACTGACTCCCGCCGCTGCCCGCGCCCGACTCGCTACCGCCAGCGCCGCCACTGCCAGCGCTACCGCCGCTGCCGGCGGACCCCGAAGCACCCGCAGCCGTACCACCAGCCGCGGCGCTGCCCGCCGCAGCAGCGCCGGTTGCACTTCCGCCCGGCGTCCCTCCCAACGCTGCCCTCGCACTACCGAGCCCCGCCACGGCCTGCTGCGACGATCGGAGTCCGGAGGAGCGGGCAATCCCCTCAGACATCATCCCCGACAGGCCATCGATCCGCTCGCCCGCCTCCTCTTCACCGGCCTCCCCATCGCCCTCTCCCGACCCCAATTCGCCGGCCACCTGCCTCAGCGCCGCCGACAGCTCGGGGAGGTCCCTCGCGGCGTTTGCGCCGGTCTGCAACGAGAGCCGCAACTGCTGCAGCTCCTCGGGAGACATCTCGTCTGCCCTGGCAGCCAGATCGGCAAGCGCGCCCTCCGCCTCGGAGGCGTCCCTGTCCGTGAGGGCGCGGGCGAGCGTCCCAAGCTCCGCGTCCTGCTGCCAGGCCGTGGCAAGGCCATCCAGCACCCTGTCCCAATCGTAGTGCTCAGGTGAGGCCAGGGCGGCCACTCGCTCCTGGGCTTCCTCCATGGCTCGCGCCGCCTCGGCGGCACTCCTGGCCTTCGACAGCTGCTCCTCCAGGGCTCTAAGCTCTTCCGCCGTCTTCAGCCCTGCCTCATCCTGCACTAGGGGCTTCGCGAGCTGCACCTGCAGCGATTCCACCGCCCGCCGGCTCGACTCAACCGCCGCCGTCTCGACACCCTCCCGCCCGCCAGGGCCCAGGATGGGGAGGGGAAGCAGCATCGCGAGCAGCAGCAACCCCCAGCCGCCGAGGGGGAGACGCCACCGTTTCTGATCGGGGATGAGGGGGTAGTCCGTCGGCACCAGGTGAGCCAGCGCCCTTTGGGCGTCGGCGGCCAGCAGCGGCGAGACGGGGTGGCCCGATTCTGCCGCATAGAGGGCGGACGTCACCCGCTCATTCAAACCAAGCCCGTCGGCCGCTCGCGCGGCCTGCCATCTCCCCGGCCAGCTTCGAACGGAACGCGCAAAGGCCCCGACCACAGCGACTCCGAGCCAGGCCAGAGCTACGAGCGCCCACTCCGACCGGCCCATCATCCGGCCCGCGACGCACAACAGCAGGCTCCCCCCGACCCCCCAGAACAGCCCGGCTCGCAGCCGCTCCAGCACCCACCTCACGCGAACCCGTGTCAAGAGAGTGATGAGTGATGGGTGATGGGTGATGGGTGAGGTGGACGGCAGCTGCTCGCTATTCACAGTTCGTTCCTACTCATCACTCATCACTTCGTCTTCCACGGCTTCAACGGGGAGACAAGCAGAGCGGTGGCGAGGACACAAAGTAGGGTAGCGGCGGCGCTGAGCAGGAAGTGGTAGACCCAGGGGGCCCAGGTGGTCACCGTCTCCACCTCGCCCGTCACGGGCTTGGCACCGGTAATGTAGACGGCCGTGGAGATGGAGGCATAGGAGCTCTGCGCGGAGACCGTGCCGTACCCGCCGCCCGTCAGCACCATGCGCATCACGGATGCAAGCTGCACGTCTCCACCGCCTCCGGAGGGCAGCACCGAGGAGAGCGACGTCAGAGGACTCGCGCAGATGTAGGCGGGAGGTGGACTGGCCACCATTTGCCCACTTCGCTGCACCTGGGCGGCCACGCTCATGACAGCCGCCAGGAATGGCAGGCCGAACACCAGCGCCAGCACCAGCAGGTAGGCAATGACGGAGGCGACGATGGTGCGCCGCAGCAGGGCGCTCAGAAGCAGGCCGAGGGCCGCGTAGCTGACCGCCGTAACGGCCGCGACGGCCAGCACCATCCCGAGATAGAATGGCGGCACCCCACCGAACAGGTAGACCATGGCGAAAGCCGGCAAGGACGCAACCATGAGAAAGAAGACGTAGAAGAGCGAGCCCAGCAGCTTTCCCGACACCAAACCCAGCGCCGAGGCGCGGGTTACCAGCAGCAGATCCAGGGTGCGTCTCTCCCGCTCCCCGCTGATCGCCCCGACAGTGAGGGCAGGCGTGATGAAGGCGAGCAGCAGCACCGACACCGTCGCCAGGGTGGCGAACAACTGCGGACCCACCGCGACCGATACGACTCCTCCGGCCCGCTCGATCAACGCCGGAAAGCCGGCCACCCCGGCGGACAGCACCAGCAGATAAGCTGTGAGGAGAACGGCCGGCCGCCAGCCGCGGCTGCGGGATCGAAGCTCCTTGCCCACCAGCCCGCGCACGCCAACCGCCAGCCCCAGTCTGAACTCCGAGAAGCTCTGCCCCCGAGCCAGCATCAGGAGCACCCCCACGACGACCAGAGCGAAGACTGCCCCGCTCAGGATCCAATCGGTCCCGAAGGAGGGCCCTGCCCCCTCCTGCACCAGCATAGCTGGCTCCATCGATACCCCCAATTCCAACTGCTGAGTGACGAGTGAGCCCGAGGCTAAGAAGACGAAGCCCACTAAAAGGGCTGGAAACCTAGTCCGAAGGGCTTCGTTTTCTTAGCCCGATCACTTCAGTGTCGGGCACCCGCCCCACAGGATGCTCCAAGGACTTGCCAGATGCGTCGCCTACTCCCTACTCATTACTTGCGGTCACGCGCAGGAAGGCGGATTCCAGGCTGTTCTCTTCCTCGGCGAAACGCGCGACCGGGATCCCGGCCGCCACGACGGTGGCAAGGACGGAGGCAGCGCCTTCCGCCCCTCCCTCGCAGTGGAAAGAGATGCCATCCTCCGCCGCCCTGACGCCATCGACGCCGGGTCGCTCCCTCAGCAGCACCGCCGCCCGCTCGGCATCGCGAAGGACGCGCAGCCGGTACTCCGGGCGCTCCGCGGCCCAGAGCAACTCCCTCACCGTCCCCTCCCGCACCATCTTGCCCGCCGATATCACGCCGACGTGGGTGCAGAGATCCGCCAGCTCAGACAAGATGTGAGAGCTGATCAGGATCGTCTTCCCCATCCGCCCCAGCTCCTTCAACAGCTCGCGCATCTCCACCCGCGCCAGGGGGTCCAGTCCACTGGCCGGCTCGTCCAGCAGCAGCACCTGTGGGTCGTGGACGAGGGCGCGCGCGAGGCAAAGCCTCTGCTGCATGCCCCTGGAGAGGGCCTCCACATAGTCGTCCCGTTTGTGGGCGAGGTCCACCAGCTCGAGCAGATTATCCCGCAGGGAAACGGCCGCACTGCCGCGAAGCCCATGGAGGGAGGCATAGAACTCCAGGTACTCCCACACCTTGAGGTCGTCGTACACCCCGAAGAAATCGGGCATGTAGCCGATAAGTCGACGCGCCTCCTGGGGTCGCCGAAGGACGTCTACGCCGCAGACCTCGGCCTCCCCTCCATCCGGTGCCATGAGGGTGGCTAGCACCCGAATCGTCGTCGTCTTGCCCGCGCCGTTCTGCCCGATGAAGCCGTAGATCGCGCCGGTGGGAACGGTGAGATCCAATCCATCCAGCGCCCGCGTGCGTCCATAGCGCTTCTGGAGGTTGTGAATGCGGATCACGGCTCCACCTCCCCCTCCAGCACCAGCTCGGGCGGCACGAATCGGACCACCTGGTCGGCGGGCGCGCTCACCTGCACCCTTATCAACCCGTCCCTCCCAACGTAGGCCGCCGCCGGTTCGACCCGCGCCTCATCCTTGCCCGCCGGGAGTGGATCCCACCGCCCCGCCTGCTGGTTGTAGAGGGAGAACAGGCCGGCCTGCGCGGGGCCTGCCACGAAGTCCTGGCTTCCCATCTTGGCCTGCTCGAGGGAGGTCGCGCTCCCCACCTGTCGGGTGGTTACCACCATCGCACTCACCCTTGCATTGGGGGACAACGGCGCGCGGAAGCTGTAGGTGGCCGTCCCGCCATGTATCTCCATCCAGAAGACAGTGCCGTTGCTGCCTCCTCCCATACCCCCTCCACCCTGCTCCACGGACTCCGCCTGGATGAGGCCGGAGGGCATCGTGAAGGGGCCGGGGGGTAGCTCCA
Organism: Chloroflexi bacterium UBA6077; assembly: GCA_002436065.1. Taxonomy (GTDB): domain Bacteria; phylum Chloroflexota; class UBA6077; order UBA6077; family UBA6077; genus UBA6077. The sequence goes on along the minus strand of DIXP01000019.1, from coordinate 8,361 downwards.
GGGAGAGGGGCTGCTCCACCAGCGTGAGGTGATAGGTGGGGTGGTTCCCAGCGCTGGGCGTCTCCTCCATTGGATGGCAGGTGAAGGCCAGGAAGGTGAGGGGAACCCCCTGTTGCCCGTAGGGGCCTGAACGCATGGAGCCGACGGTGGAGTCCATCAGCCGGACTCGCCGCTGGATCTCCGGGTCGGGCGGCAGCTCGAACCGCTCCGGGACGCCCACGGGAACGCTCCTGGCCACGGCGGCGCCGGCCGCCGCCGCCCGTGCTTCGTCCAGGGCGCGCTGCACGTCGGCGGGGTCGACCATGGGGGCCGCGGTCGGTGGGGGGCTGGCCTCCGCCGGGGATGGAGCCGCGTCGGCGCCGTCATCTCCCGGCTCCGTGGCCGCTGGAGCGGTGCCCCCGGGGGCGGGGGAAGCTGCAGGGGTCGGCGTCGATGATGCTGAAGCGACGCCAGTGGGTGGCTTCGTCGCGACCGGCACGGGCACGGGGGGCGCAACCGCAGCCCGTGACACCCCGTACGAGACGGTGTACGGGTCCGTCACCCGGTTGCCAAAGAGACGGTACGCCAGGGATGAGTTGCCTCGGAACGGGTCCGCCACCGGCGCCGAGGCAGGGTCCAGCGCAACCGGGACCGACTGCCCCGGGGCGAGGTTGCCCAGCTTGACGAAGCTCTGTCCCACCACCACCGCCGCGTCCTCGAGCAGATAAGAGGTGCCATTTCGGATGGTGCCTCGGATCACGCCGTTCTCCAGGCCAAGGTTGGAGACTATCATGCCTGGCTGCGATTCCGGTCGCGAGGGCAGCGTGAGGGTCCTCATGCCCCACTGGCCCGATGCGAACTCCACCCTAGTGGTACGCCCGGCCACTACGTGGAAGGGGATATCCAGGGAGCCGCCAAAGGGGACACCTCCGGGACCAAATGCTGACCCGCTTCGGTTGATCACCCGGACCGGTTCCTCGCCGGGGACCTCTACCGTCAACCGCTCGTAGGTCGGGGCAAAGAAGCCGATCGCAGTCGACCGCTCGCCCTGGCCCGTGCTCGGATCCAGGCGGAGATAACCAACGACATTTGCGAGCACGTCCCGGCCATCGCGACCGATCCCCAGGTAGTACAGGGTGCCGGACAGGAGAAGAGCCGCAACGGGCACCGCCAGCCAGATCCAGCCACGGCGATCGGTACGCCACAGCAGGAGGTGGAGAAGGGGACCAGCCACGATGGCGAAGACGCCCAGGACGAGCGCGACCATCCCCCCACTCGGGAGGGCATCTCGCGGCAACGCATCCACCACCCCCTGCAGCCGCATGGCCGTGTCTTGCTCCATCCTCTGGACAAGACGCATCTTCTCATCCTCTGGCGCCAGGGGTAGGGCAGGCTCCAGGGCCTTCCGCAGCAGAGCAGGAGTACCCGCCCAGGTAGCCAGCGGCTCCAACGAAGGATCGATCGCCAGCAGGGTCACAGTGCCCTGCCCCAACCCAAGCCGCCAGACCAGCGGCCGATCGGCGCTGCCGGCCAGCGGCGAGCCCCCGTCGACTCGGAAGAGGGCCACCGGGCCGGGCGAGGAGGGAGGCTCCGACACCGCTGCCCAGCTGGCGAGTCCCGCCAGGTCGGCACTGCCTTCCACCCCATCCATGGTGACGGGGAGGACGCCAGCGGGCAACAGGCCGGACGTCTGAGTTGCCGTGGGACCCCCGGCCAGCACCAGGTGCCCCCCTGCCTCCACCCATCCTCTTATCGCTCGCCGCTGCTCGTCGGTCATCGGTGTCGGAGCATTGCCCTGCACCACCAGGGCGGTGAGGCCGCCCAGCAGCTCTGCGGAACGAGGGAGGTCCACCACCGAGAGGCCGGCGACGCTCAGCGGAACCGCCAGGCCCTGCACAGGCAACTCGATCTGGGAGAGGGAGCGGGCAACGGCCGGAGATTCCGCCAGCACCCCGATCAAGGGCCAGGATGGGGTCCGAGGCGTGCCGGAATCCACCTTCACCTCGGCGAGGGTCTGCCCGCCGGAAGTGGCGCGAACGATGCTCGTGGCGATGCTGGGCCCGCCACTGTTCTCGGCCGGGACCCAGAGGGTCACCTCCTTGCTCGCGCCGGCGGGAAGGGAGACATCCTCGCCGTAGGCCCCCACCGGGAACTCCACGGAGTTCTGGGGACTCATCTGGTACTTGGCCCTGAGTACGACTTCCACGCGGACGATGGCGTCCGCGGCACCGCCCGCCACCTTGACCCGCACGGGGTTCCAGCCCGCCATCGCCACCTTCCCATCCCAGCCAACCTGGACAAGCTCCAGCGTCCCCTCGGCCCGCACCGCCGATGGGAGGCAGGCCACGAGGCCCAGGGCCACTGTTATCAGGAGGATCGCCAACCGGGGACAGCGGGTACGCCGCCTATTCATGCACATCCCTTCTCAACCAACTGGATGCCTCTAAGGAGTGAAACGTCTCTCGAGACCAAAAGGTTCCACCGATGGGGAATCCAAACGCTCGCCCGAGCAGCTCGTAGTGGTTAACGCTCGCGGGGGAAAAGGGTAACGCGCGAATAAACCTGGGGAATCTGCACCATGCGCGCAGTCTACAGAAGTCGTGGCCGAGAGGCAAGCGAACCACGAGGGATCATCGCGGTAGCGCATGAGACAGCTTCGGCCCTGAAGGGCCGAGGCATCACACAAGATCGCGAAGTGCCCGGGCGGCAAGGAACAAGTCGCCTGCCCTACGCGCCGGTACTAGCGGATCTTCGCCAGTTTCGCGTCTAGGGTAGAGGCGTTCAGGGGGCCCAGGTGGACGTCCCGGATAACCCCCTGGCGGTCGACGAAGAAGCTCATGGGAATAGATGTAGCTCTGTAGAGGCTCGTCACCTTCATCTCTGTGTCCAGGAGGAAGGTCCAGCTATAGCTGCTCTGCTGAACGAACCTACGCACAGTGTCGGCCTTCTCCCCCTCGTCAACCCCCAGGAAGACCACACCCTGGTCTCTGTACTTGCGGTACGCCTTTTCCAGGTCCGGCATCTCCTCCTTGCAGGGAGGACACCAGGTCGCCCAGAAGTTGATCAGGATGGGCTTGCCGCGCAGATCAGAGAGCCGCACGGTCTGGCCATTCAGGTCCTCCAGGGCAAAATCCGGGGCTTCGTTCCCGACCCTTGGGGCAGCCGAGGTGCTGGCGGCAGGAGCAGGCGATGCATTGGCCTTCGACTCGCCCGCGGCGGAGAAGTTCCTGCTCCCGCCCATGCAGCCAACAACCGCCAGAAGCAGCGCACCAAGCAGCAAGATAGCCAGCACTCTGGGACCAATGGCCCATCTATCCACAATGTAGCGTTGTAGCCAATCCAATATTGCCCTCACCTCGACCCTCTCCCCGAGGAAGAGGAAGTGAACTCACCACTCATCACTGATATCACACTGCTCCCCAATTGAAGTACTGGGGCAGCAGCTTGAAGGTGTCGGACAGCATCAGCAGGCCGATACCGATAAGCAGAAGCCCGCTGGCCATCGATACTAGATTAAGGTACCGCTTCAGTCCGCGCAACAGCGCGGTGGCCCGCGAGATGGCCAGGGCCGTGGCCAGGAAGGGTAGTCCTAGCCCCAGGGAGTAGGCGATCAGCAGGTAGGTGCCCTGCCAAACCGTATCGCTGATACTGGCGAGGCCGAGGATCCCACCGAGCACCGGCCCGATGCAGGGGGTCCAACCCGCCGCAAAGGCAACTCCCAGCGCCAGAGAGGCAACGGGGGTGGCACGTGAGGACATGTCCCTCTCCATGCGAAGCTGGCGATAGAGGACCGGAATCCTCAGCACCCCCAGTTCGTGCAGACCAAGGAGTATCAGCACCACGCCGCCGGCCTGGCGTAGCAGATCCCTGTAGTCCGCCAGCGCGTAGCCGATCAGCCCTATGGATGCCCAGAAGCCCACAAACACCACACTGAAGCCGATCCCAAAGGCAGTGGCATTGACCAGGGCCGTTCGCCGGGAGGCTTCTGCCTCCGAGGCCACGGAGCCACCGGCCAGGTAGGCAACATATATGGGAACCATGGGCAAGACGCAAGGGGACAGAAAGGAGAGGACTCCGGCCCCAAAGGCTACCAGCAGCGATAGGTTTCCGGCATCCAAGAACTGGGTCTCCCAAATCCGAGTGGCCTAACAGTGAGGGGCCACCTGGAGCGACGTTAGATACCTGCCAGGGGTATGTTAGAGGCCGGATGGGTCCGGTGTCAACCTCACTTGACGCTGAGACGCTGGCAAGGACGCCCCCTATCATCCGGCGAGCGTATCCCTGCATTGGCGGGCTACTACCTCTCCACTATCGCCCTGACTATCACCAATCCGACCACTACCATCCTCTCCTTCGCCACGGTCTTCGCGAGGCTAGGGGTGATGGGCACAGAGGGCGACTACGGCTACGCGGCAGCGCTGGTAGGGGAAGTATTCTCCGGCTCGGCCCTGTGGTGGCTGATCCTCAGCGAATGCGTGGGGTTATTCCGCGCTCGACTGGACCTCACGGCCCTCCAGTGGGTTAATCGGGCCTCGGGGACCATCATCTCGGCCTTCGGCCTCCTCGCCCTCCTGGCATTGCTGCGATAGACTGCCCCCCCTTACACGGAGCCTGCTTCTCGCCCATCTGGTCTCGACCATCTACTGAACAGACGGCGGCAGGCTCTCCCAATTGCCCTGTTTGGGGGGAGCAATACTTCGCAGCTACAGCGTCTCTAAAGTAATCCAGGAAAGTGAGTGCAGCCCGGGACAGGATGCGCCCATTCAAGGTGCCTATGTGAAAGGTACGCGAGAATGACACTCCTTTGATCGGGACTATCACCAACTCTCCCGCTGTTACTTCCTTATCCAACACTACCTGTGAGACGATCGAAACCCCAAGCCCTGCCTCAACCATTCTCTTGACCACTTCCATGTTGTCGATGGCCATCTTCTGATTGACCTTGACTCCATGCCTCCGCAGCACGCGCTCGATTATCACCTGCATCGTCGATCCTGGCCGGTGACCGATAAACACCTCCCTGGACAATTCGTCCAGAGCGATGCCCGTTCGACTTCGCTCAGCCCAAGGATGGCCGCTGTGCACTATCAGAGACAGTTCGTCCTTGAAGAACGGCTCGTACCGGATGCCTGGTGCTCTCAATGAACTGCCCACGACGCCTTCTATCAGACAGAAGTCGTGGTGATCGGCAGGCAGGCTTTCGACGATGCTCTTAGTGGTGGTCACCGTCAATGCGATCTCGACACCACCGTACTGCTGCTGGAACTGACGCAGCAGCGACGGCAGCATATACAAGGCTATGGTCGTGGTGGCCCCGAGCGCAATTCTGCCCTGCAACTCACCTTCATCGTCGGCCACTGCACGAGTAGCGTCAATGAGGACTCTACACAGCTGTTGCACCTGCTCGGCATAGGCATAGAGCCGCTTGCCCGCGTCGGTGGGATAGATCCGCTGTCCGCGCTGCTCCACGAGTCTCACTCTCAGGCTGCGCTCAAGCTTCGAGATCTGAACGCTCACAGCAGGCTGCGTTAGAAACAGCTCCTCAGCAGCTTTCGTGAAGCTGCCCAATCTGACCACATGGCAGAACGTGATCAGCCTGTCAATCTCAGTCTGAATGACAGCAATCACCTCCTTCACCTTCTGCTGAGCAAAAGTCAGCCTGTAGCAGAGAATAATAGCCGTTTATGTGGTGCATATTAACATCGTTCATGCCGAGTATATCATACTATGATTGGTGACCGGGAGTTGCCGGTGCTACATTACTGGCGAATTCATCGCCGATCGGCATCGACTCACACGTTTGGCAAGACTCACACGACTCAAGACCGCTTCAGCGTAAGGAATTGGCGCTCGCCACTCACCATTTTTGGGGGATGCAATGCCAGCACGGTACGACTGCTTCGACAGCAAGGTTGTCGCCATCGTCGGCGGAGCCCAGGGAATCGGACGGGCTTGCGCCCTGATGTTCGCCGAGCAGAGGGCGAAGGTCGCCGTGGTGGACATCAAGGAGGACATAGACGCCGAGCTTAGGAATGCTGTTGCCCGAACCGCCGGCAGCCTGCGCCACATTCGAGCGGACGCACTCAGGCCGGAAGAGATGGCAAGGGTATCGAGCATCATCGAGGAAGAAGGGCCGCTAAAGGTCCTGGTCAACGCCATAGGAGGCTTCTCCTCGACCAAGCCTGCACTGGAGCTAACTGCGGGGGAATGGGACCGAGGAATCCTCCTGAATCTCTCCAGCGTCTTCTATTCATGTTCCGAGATGGCGAAGCTGATGGTGAGCAATGGAGGCGGGGCTATAGTGAACATTAGCTCTATCGGAGGGCGATACTACTCCGGGTCCACCACGCCCTATTACTCCGCCGCCAAGGCAGGGGTGGAAGGACTAACTCGAAGTCTAGCAGGAGACCTGGGGCGATACGGCATACGCGTGAACGCAGTTGCCCCTGGTACTACCGCTACGGAGCGAGTCCGGAGGATCTATACCCCTGAGCAGCTTGCCGAGCGAGGGAAGGTCACGGCAAGGGGTAAGCTAGCCGAGCCGGAAGAGATCGCTGCATCGGTGTTGTTCTTGGCCAGCGACGAGGCTGTGCACATCACAGGCACCGCTTTGTTCGTTAACGGCGGACAGGCGATCTTCGCCTGAGTTGGCTTACGGAGGACGAAGACTGCCCATGAGGAGGAGCGTCCGAGCGATGCGCTTCAGGATACTCGCCTCTGCTAACGGTCGTCCCATACCTGAGCTTCCACCCGCGATTGCGGAATACTGAGAATAGGAGGATTTCTAATGGGCTAGTCCCCTATTATCCAGAGTGGATTCGCTTGGAGAGGTTGGCAACCGAGGCGCCTTACGTGCAACGAGCTTGTACCGCAAAGAAGTGAATTCCAGGCATCCGACTTCGGCGTTTTCCGTCTCGCATATGGTGGCAATACAGTGTATCGCCACGAGAAAGGACCGTGATTACGATGCGCAAATCTCTTTTTGCTCTGGCCGCGGTCACCTTAGTGCTTGTCTCCTGTGCGACGGCAGCACCATCTCCCACAGCAAAACCGGCAGCTCCGGCTCCCACAGCGGCGCCCGCGTCACCTACCAAGGTGACTCCACCTACTGCAGCCCCGACTGCTGCCCCTGCTCCTACAAAGGCAGCTGCGGCCGTTGCCCCAACAGCCGCGCCGAAAGCGGCGGATACGCCTCCGGCGCTTCCCAAAGTCGCTGATTTCCCTACTAAGCCGGTCAAGATGATCATTCCTTGGGATGCTGGGGGCGGCGTCGACGTCGCAGGCCGGATCTTGGCGGCCCAGATGGAAAAGGAAATCGGGCAATCAGTGCAGGTCGTTAACATGCCTGGAGCAAGCACCCAGGTCGGCATGCAGGCTCTGGTCGACTCCAAGCCGGACGGCTACACCATTCTGTACACGGCCATCCCAAGCTCGGTGAGCGTGTACCTCGACCCAGAACGAAAGGCGACATTCTCGTCGAAAGACTTCGTGATTGGGCCACAAGTCGTCATAGACCCGATGTGTGTCGGCGTGCTGGCGAACAGCAAGTACAAGGCCCTGGGTGACCTCGTCGCCGACCTGAAGGCCAATCCTGAGAAAATCAAGGCCGGAGACACAGGGCTCCTGGCGGTGAACCATCTAGCCATCCTGCAGCTCGAGCAACTCGCGGGCTCCAAGTTCGCCACGGTCCACTTCTCAGGCGGCGCGCCGCTATTGACCGCGCTGCTTGGCGGTCACGTCGACGTGGAATTCAACAGCACGAGCGGAACCCGATCTGGGCTTCAGAGCGGCCAGGTTAGATTGCTCGCAGTGTCCTCGGAAAAGCGCTCCAAGTACTACCCCGATGTGCCGACCTACAAAGAGCTTGGTTACAACGTCACGGCGGCAGCTATACATGGCATGATCTGGCCAAAAGGCGTGCCGGCTGAGATCAGCAAGTACTGGGAAGCAGCCATCCTGAGGCAGACCTATGTCCCCGAAATGCAGCAGAAGATGGACGGCGCAGGCGTGGACATGATCCCTGCAACCAGCGAGGAATTCGCCAAGACCTGGCAGGAGCAGGAGAAGCTGTACATCGATCTGAGCAAGCTGGCAACACCGTGACTTCGTGACTTGGGAAGACAGTAATAAGAAATCAGCTGGGAGCAGGGGCCGAACAGAACAGGCCAATCCTGCCAGGCTTGACCAGCACAGAAAGTGAGGGAAAGGGGGAAGTACTGATGGACAAACTCATAGTCACCGTGGCGGCCGACTGCGCAGCACAATGGCCCGGCAATCCCTACTATGTCTCCCCTGCAATAGACGTCAAACCCCTGTCGGATGAGTACATCAGGGCGGTCAACGCCGGTGCCTCCATCGTACATATCCATGGCGTGCGGTACG
>DIXP01000118.1 GCA_002436065.1 Chloroflexi bacterium UBA6077 | reverse complement strand
TGGTTTCGGCTCTGCCGAGTTAGGAGGTAGCGGATTGCCATGAATCTAATCTGGGTAGTCCCTTTCGCGGGCATAGTCACCATCCTCTTTGCCCTCTACCTGGCGTGGGATGTACTGCGCCGTGACACTGGCAATGCGGCGATGAAGGCTGTTGCGGACAGCATCTTCGAGGGGGCGATGGCTTTCCTCAAGCGGCAATACCGTACCATCATGCTGCTGGCCCTGGTCACATCCGTCCTGATCGGTGCGCTCATCGGCTGGGTGGAGAACGACACCGATCTGGGCATCAAGACGGCCATCTCCTTCTTGGTGGGGGCCACCTGTTCCGGCGTCGCCGGCTTCATCGGCATGTACGTCGCGGTGAAGTCCAACGTCCGCACAGCCGCGGCGGCCCAGAGGAGCCTGTCCGATGCCATCACCGTCTCCATGCGTGGTGGCGCGGTCTCCGGGTTCCTGGTTATCGCCATGAGCCTGTTGGGCGTGGCCGGCATCTTCTACGCCTTCGGTGGCATGGCTGCCCCGGACAAGGCCCCCTTCCTGATCGTGGGCTTCGGCTTTGGGGCTAGCTTCGTCGCCCTCTTTGCCCAACTGGGAGGTGGCATCTACACCAAGGCCGCCGACATGGGCGCCGATCTCGTGGGCAAGGTTGAGTCGGGCATCCCCGAGGACGACCCCCGCAACGCGGCTGTGATCGCCGACCTGGTGGGGGACAATGTGGGCGACTGCGCCGGCCGTGGCGCGGACCTATTCGAGTCCACGGCGGCCGAGAGCATCGGTGCGATGATCCTGGGCGTGGCCATCTACACCTTCGCCAGGCAGCAGGGCATGCCGCATCCCGAGGCGTGGATCATGTTTCCTCTGGTCGTTCGAGCCTTTGGCTCCATTGCCTCGATGCTGGGCATCCTGGCCGTGGGTGGGGCCGACGAGAACAACCCGATGAAGGCGCTTAGCCGCGGCTACTACGTGGCCGCTGGGCTCTCGGCGATCTTCATGGTGTACTGCGTCAATGAGATGCTGGGCAACCTCGCCTTCGCCTGGGCCGGTCTGGTCGGTATCGCCACGAGCATCGCCTTCGTCTACATCACCCAGTACTACACCTCGGGCTCCTGGCGGCCGGTCAGGGAGATAGCCAACGCATCCAAGACTGGTCCGGCCACCAATATCGTTGCGGGTCTTGCTGTGGGCTTCGAGTGCACCGCCAGCACGGCCATCGTTATCGGCATTGCCCTGATCGCCTCCTTCCAGCTTGGCGCGACGAGCGGCCTGCCCCATGGCGGCATCTACGCCACCGCTGTTGCCACAATGGGCATGCTGATGACCTGCGCTTACATCCTGTCCATGGACACCTTTGGCCCCATCACAGACAACGCTGGTGGCATCAACGAGATGTCTCACGCACCGGCCGAGGCTCGGCGGATTACCGATGCCCTGGACGCCGTGGGCAACACCACCAAGGCTCTCACCAAAGGGTACGCCATCGGTTCGGCGGCTCTCGCTGCCTTCCTGCTGTTCAGTGCCTACCTGGACAAGGTCACGGAGGTGATGCATTCACGAGGAGTCACGGGTGACTTCAGTGTGGTGAACATTGCCAAGGTGGACGTCTTCGTCGGGGCACTGCTGGGCGCCATGCTGGTGTACCTATTCAGCGCCCTGGCCATCCGAGCGGTGCAACGCTCCGCTAGCTCCATCATCGAGGAGGTCCGGCGGCAGTTCAGGTCCGACCCTGGCATCATGGCTGGGACCTCCAAGCCCGACTACGCGCGCTGCGTGGACATCACGACCCAGGCTGCTCTACGGGAGATGGTGCTCCCAGGCGTCCTGGCGGTGGGCATGCCGGTCGCGGTGGGGTTGGTGCTGCGCTACGAGGCGACCGCGGGCTTCCTGATGGTGGGCACCATCGCCGGCATCATGCTGGCGACGGTGCTGAACAACGGTGGCGGCGCCTGGGACAACGCCAAGAAGTACATCGAGGCGGGAGAGTTGGTGATCGGCGGCGAGCCCGTACCCAAAAAGGGCTTCATCCACTCCGCCGCCGTGGTGGGTGACACCGTGGGCGACCCATTCAAGGACACCGCCGGCCCATCGCTCCACGTCCTGGTAAAGCTGCTCAGCACCATCACCCTGGTGCTGGCGCCGCTGTTTATCTAAATGCGTCGTTTCGCAATCGCCCGCCGTGGCGTAGGGGAGGGGCTCGTCCCCTCCCGTCCGGCACATGGACGTCCAACGCTGTCCATCCCCTACCGCGTTGCCCACGACCCTACGCTGTCAACTCCTCCATCTGGTCTGTCAGCGCATCGAACTTGTCCAGCGCCTGCTGGACTGGCTCGGGGGAGGCCATGTCCACGCCTGCCTGCCGGAGCAGGTTGATCGAGTAGTCCGAGGAGCCACTCTTCAGGAAGTGCAGGTACCTCTGGACGGCGGGCTCCCCCTCCGTCAGGATCTGGTTGGCCAGGGCGGTCGCCGCCGATACGCCGGTGGCGTACTGGTACACGTAGAAGGCCCAGTAGAAGTGGGGGATACGGGCCCACTCGATGGCTATCTCCTCGTCCGGCACCACCCCTGACCCGTAGTAGCGGGCGTTCAGCTCGGCGTAGCGGGAGGAGAGGAGGTCAGGGGTGAGGGCCTGGCCCGATTCCACCCACGAGTGAATCTCCAGCTCGAACTGTGCGAACATGGTCTGGCGGAAGAGTGTGGTTCGGATGCGCTCCATCTGCTGGTTCACCAGATAGGCCTGCAGCTTCCTGTCTACGCTCTGTTTCAGGAGGTAATCGGTCAGCAGCGCCTCATTCAGCGTGGAGGCTACCTCCGCCAGGAAGATCGTGTAGTCGCCGTAGACGTAGGGCTGGGTCTTCCGTGTGAAGTAGGAGTGCATGGAATGCCCTAGCTCGTGGGCAAGAGTGAAGACATCGTTCAGAGTCCCCTGGTAGTTCAAGAGGACGTAGGGATTGGTGGTGTAGGCCCCGCTGCTGTAGGCCCCGCTGGTCTTTCCCTCGTTCTCGTACACGTCCACCCATCGGGAGGCGAGCCCGTCCTTCAGCGCGCTCAGATACTCCTCGCCTAGCGGCGCGAAGGCTGCCTCTACTGTCTCCACGGCCTCCTCGTAGGGCATCTCCAGCTTCACGTCCGCTACCATCGGGACGTACAGGTCGTAGTGGTGCAGCTCCTCCAGCCCAAGCAGCCTTGCTCGTAGCGCCATATAGCGGTGCAGGCTGGATAGGTTCCGGTTCACCGTCTCGATCAGGTTGTGGTAAACCGTCGTGGGGATGCTGTTGGGCTCCAGGGCCGCTTCCAGGGCCGTCGGGTAGCTGCGCGTCCTGGAGTAGAAGATGTCTGAGCGGACGCTTCCAGACAGGGACGAGGCGACGGTGTTGCGGAAACCCTGGTAGCTCTGGTGCATAGCCTGGAAGGCATCCTTCCGCACACGGCGATCCTGGCTCTCCCGTAGATGGTTGTAGCGAGCCTGGCTCAATTCCACGGGCAGTCCGCCTTCGCCCTGGATGGTGGGGAACTTCATGTCGGCGTTCGTCAGCATGCCGTAGGTGTTGTCCGGCGTGCGGCTGATCTCCATTGATTGCGCCAGCACCATCTCCACCTCGGTGGAGCGGACGTGTGGCCGCTGTCGCAGCAGCTCCTCCAGGTGGTGCCGGTACAGCCCCAGCCGCGATTCCGTAGCCAGGAAACCCCACAGCTTCTCCTCAGGAAGGGCCAGTATCTCCGGACCGATGAAGGCCGAGGCGCTGGACAGCTCGGTGGCCAGCACCATGGCCCGGTCGGCCAGGGCCTGATAGCGGCTGTTACCGTTGTCCTCGTCCTTGCGCATGCGGGAGTAGACCACCAGTTGGTCGGTCCTCTTGTGGGTCTCGTCTCGAAGCTCCAGGCAGCCTAGCAACTGGTCCGGAGAGCCGCCCAGCGTGCCTCGAAACCCCTCCAGCTTCGGGATACTCTCCTTCACCGCCTGCCAGTCGGCTTCCCAGAGAGTCTCGTCGGGATAGATTGCCTCCAGGTTCCAGGTGTACTGCTGGGGCAACTCGTTGCGCTTCGGAACCTCTTGCATCTCTCAACATCCCTCGCTAGATAGGTTTCACTCTGCTACTACATGGTAACAGAGTTAGAAAGGGACCGGGTAGGTCAGCTCTCTAACCTGCGATGTATACTCTACGTAAACACACTGCACAATCTGGTCCGAGACTATGTGGAAGAGGCACAGTTCGCGCCGCTTGTCGCAACGGCTTGTTATCCGGAGGCGCCGCCTCCAACGCTGTCATTCTAAGTGACTCGCAGCCCATACTTGTCATTCTGAGCAGGCCGCAGCCTGCGAAGAATCTCCTGTTGACGTAGTACCAGGAGATTCTTTGGCACTGCGGTGCCTCAGAATGACAATATGAGAGGGCGCCTCAGAATGATAGGGGCGGGGCGGTCCGAGACTACCTGGAGGAACCCTTGTCAGAATCTACAAATCAGGAAAAGGATATCCAGTGGCGGCTGGACGATCTCTACCAGCAGCTGTCCGACCCTCAAATCGACGCTGCCCTTGCAAGGGCAGCCGCGATGGCCCAGTCCTTCTCCGGCAGCTACAGGGGAAAAGTGGCCCAACTCTCTCCTGCTGACCTGGTCGAGGCCCTCCGCGCGCAGGAGGAGATCACGACGGTTGGCTACAAGCCGCTTGGCTATGCCTCCCTCGCCTTTGCCGCCCAGACCCAGGATGCCCAGCGTCAGAGCTTGCTCTCCCGGGTTCGGGAGGCCACCACCAATCTCTCAAACCAGATGGTCTTCTTCGACGTCGAGTTAAAGGCGCTGCCTCAGGAGCGCTTCGACCTACTGTTCCAGGCGCCCGAGCTGGTAGACTACCGCCATCACCTGGAGACCCTTCGTGCATTCGCCCCTCATACCCTCTCCGAGCCAGAGGAGCGGCTGCTGGCCCAGATGCGCCTTACGGGGGCTTCCGCCTGGAGCCAGCTGTACACGGAGGTGACCAGTTCACTGCGCTTTCCGGTCGAGGTTGATGGGCAGCGGAAGCTGCTTACCGACGCCGAGACGAGGGCGCTGCGCACCAGCCCCGACCGGAGCTTGCGCCGTCGAGCAGGGGAGTCCCTCTACACCGTCTACTCCGACAACAGCAGGGTGCTCGCCTACGTCTTCAACACCCTGTTCCAGGACCACAAGATCACCCTGGGGATGCGCTCCTACGCCGATCCCATCGAGCCCACCGCCCTCGCCAACGAGCTGTCCTCGAAGGTGATAGAGGTGCTGCTGAGGGCCGTGGAGATGCGCTACGGCCTCGTCCAGGAGTACTACCGGATCAAGGCTCGCCTCCTGGGGCTGGAGGGGGACTTCCGTTACCACGACGTCCTGGCCCCCCTGACCCAGGAGGAGCCGAAGTACGACTTCGATCAGGGTAGGGCGCTGGTGCTGGAGTCCTTCGGCCGCTTCGACCCAAAGATGCGTGACATCGCGGGGGAGTTCTTCGAGAAGGAGTGGATCGACGCGACCCCCAGGCCGGGCAAGCGGGGCGGTGCCTTCTGCTCGGGCCTGCTGCCGGCCTACCACCCTTACGTCCTGGTGAACTATACCGGGCGGCTGGATGATGTGTTTACCCTCGCCCACGAGCTTGGCCACGGGGTCCACTTCTACCTGGCTCGCGGACAGACGCCGTTGAACTACAGTCCCACAACCCCCATGGCCGAGGTGGCCAGCGTCTTCGGAGAGATCCTGCTGTCCAAGCGGCTGCGCGAGTGGGAGACCGACCCCGTGGTGCGACGGGACATCCTGAGCAAGATGATCGAGGATGCCATCGGCACCATCTTCAGGCAGGCGATGTACACCCGCTGGGAGCAGCGAGCCCACGCTCGCAGGGCGGCCGGCGTGGCCACCCCCGAGGAGTACGGTGCCCTCTGGATGGAGGAGAGCGGCAGGCTGTACGGGGACGCCGTGGCATTCGATCCCCTGGACCGCTGGGGCTGGATATCCATACCCCACTTCGTGCACTATCGCTTCTACTGTTACAGCTACGCCTTCGGCCATCTGCTCAACTTCGCCCTCTATCGCAAGTACCTGGACGAGGGCGACGCCTTCGTCCCGCTCTACCTGGAACTGCTGGCGAGTGGCGGCAAGGACCGGCCGGAGCGGCTGCTGCGGGATCTCGGCTTGAACCCTCTGGAGCCCACCTTCTGGAACCAGGGCTTCCACATCCTCGAAGAGCTCCTCGCCGAGTTCAAGGAGGCCGCAGGGGAATGATCCCGATGGCCCCGGCGAGCCTCGCGCAGCGGTCCAATCCCGTAGAGCGGGGTCTTGTACCCTCACCTGCCGGGAGTGCGGGCGGCTCGCCCGCCCGTAACCGTAGGGCAGGGGTTTATCCCCTGCCGCCTGTTGGTGGGGCGACGCGGTGGGGATGGGCAACCTTGGGCAGCCATGTCACGGGGGCGGAAGGGGACGAGCCCCTTCCCTACACGACGTCCTGGGCCGCTCAGCGCCTTGGTCTGGCTGGCGGCTTGGTTTATGCTTCTCTGGTAGTACCCTGAAGGAATGGTAGGCAGCGTTTATGGCGGTACATGGCAGCGGTTGGTGGACCTACATTCGATACGACGAAAAGCAGGATAAGCCCAGCGTCAGCGGCGCCCTGCTTAGGAGGGTCGCGGCCTACGCTAGGCCCTACCTGCGTCTGATCGCCATCATGCTGGCGACGATCGTCGGCATCAACCTGCTGACGCTGATCCCGCCCCTCCTATTCCGTGACCTGATCGACAATGCCCTGCCGTCCGGGGATGTCGGGCGGCTGAACCTGTTGGCGCTGGGGATGATCGGCATCCCGCTGCTGAGCGGGTTGATCGGGGTGTACCAGCGCTTCGTCAGCGCCAGGATCGGTGAGGGGATCATCTTCGACCTCCGCAGCTGCCTCTTCGAGCACCTGCAGCGGATGTCGCTTCGATTCTTCACCAACACCCGAACGGGCGAGTTGATGGCGCGCCTGAACAACGACGTTGTCGGCGCACAGCAGGCTGTTACTAGCACCAGCGTCAACATCGTCTCCAACTTCCTGGCGCTGGTGATGACTGCGGCCGTCATGCTCTCCCTGGAGTGGCGGCTAACCCTGGTGGCCGTGGCGATCCTGCCGCTCTTCCTGATCCCCGCGCGACGAGTGGGGACGATCCTGCGTCGCATAGCCCGCGACTCGATGAACATGAACGCCCAGATGAACGCCCTGATGAACGAGACTCTCAACGTGAGCGGGGCGCTCCTGGTGAAGATCTTCGGCCGTTCGGCGGATGAGAACGCTCGCTTCAGGGATCGGGCCGCAGCCGTGCGGGACATCGGGATCAGTCAGGCGGTGGTCGGCCGCTGGTTCTTCATGGGGTTGGGACTCGCCAGCTCCATCGGCACCGCCGTCGTCTTCTGGTGGGGGGGCATGCTGGTGTTGCAGGGAGAGTTTACTGTGGGCACCATCGTGGCCTTCGGCGCCTACCTCACCCAGCTTTACGGCCCTCTGGCCTCCCTGACCAACGCGCGAGTGGAGTTCGCCACCTCCATGGTGAGCTTCGAGCGGGTCTTCGAGGTGCTGGACCTGCCCCTGGACATCGCCGACCGGCCGAAGGCGGTCGCTCCCGCCCAGGTCGAGGGCCACGTTCGCTTCGAGGATGTCTCCTTCAGCTACGGCGAGGCGGGAGGCTCCGGCGTCTTCGGACTCCAGGATGTGCAGCGCTTCCGCGGGCCCAGCGATGCCTCGGCGGTGCCGCCCGTGCGGCGATACCATGGGGCGGGCCATGCGAGCGGAGCAGGCCCGGACGGCGACGGCCATGGTCCGCAGGACGGCGATGGCAACGGCAACGGCCATGAGGCCGCGCCCAAGCCCCTGGCCGGACGGCAGGCCCTGACGAACGTGAGTTTCGAGATCAAGCCCGGCCAGTTGGCTGCCCTGGTTGGCCCAAGCGGCGCGGGCAAGACCACCGTCACCTACCTGATGCCCAGGCTGTACGACCCCACGGAGGGTCGGATCCTGCTGGATGGCGTGGACATTCGGGACATTCAACTGGAGTCGCTGGCGGCTCACATCGGCATCGTTACCCAGGAGAGCTACCTCTTCCACGACACAATCCGGAGCAACCTGCTCTACGCCAAGCCTGACGCCACTCAAGAGGAGTTGGAGGATGCTTGCCGGGCCGCCAATATCCACGACCACATCGCCTCCTTGCCAGAGGGGTACGACACCGTGGTGGGGGAGCGAGGGTATCGCCTTTCGGGTGGGGAGAAGCAGCGGGTTGCCATAGCCAGGGTCATCCTGAAGGATCCTCGCCTCCTGATCATGGACGAGGCTACCTCCCACCTGGACTCCCAGTCGGAGGCGCTGATCCAGGCCGCGTTGGAGCGGCTCATGGTCGGGCGCACCAGCCTGGTGATTGCCCACCGGCTCAGCACCATCCTGGCGGCCGACGTGATCCTGGTGCTGGAGGCAGGCCGGCTGGTGGAGCGGGGAACCCACGACGAGTTGCTTGCCCAGGGTGGCCTCTACGCCCACCTCTACGAGACGCAGTTCCGCCCGAGGCCCCAGGAGGAGCCCGACCAGCAGGCGATCGGGTAGTGCGGTCCGTGCTGCCTCTCGCGCAAGCACCGATCAGACATCGCCTCCCAGACCCTCTTCCACCCGCATCCCATGTCAAACTGCTGTAGAATGGCGTGGTTTGGGTTCCCGCGAGTCGTCGCTGCAAGGATTCCTCATGGGTTCAACCGGATACACTGCCAGATTGCGCAGCTTGTACAGGGAGCATCGGGTGCTGATCTGGCTCAGCACCGTCATATTCGTTAACCAGCTGGGATTCGGCAGCATTATCCCCGTGCAGGCCCTGTACGCGAAGAGCTTCGGCGTGTCCCAGTCGGCTATCGGCCTCTCCATTGCCGTGTATGGCCTCTCTCGCTTCCTGGTCAACGTGCCGGCTGGCCGCCTGGCAGACAGGATCGGCCGTCGCTGGACCCTGGTGCTTGGCGAAGTGGTGACCGGAGTAGGGAACATCCTCTGCGGTACGGCGGGCAGCTTCGAGCTGTTCCTGCTCTTTCGCTTCATGGCCGGCGCCGGCGGTGCCATCATGCAGACCACCGGGTCCATTATCCTGGCCGACATCAGCACCAAGGCCAATCGGGGACGCACGATCGCCGTCTACCACGGCATCTTCCTTTTCGCCGTGGGGGTGGGTCCCCTGCCCGGCGGCCTCCTGGCCGAGCATGTCGGCCTGAACGCCCCCTTCTACGCCTTCGGTGCCCTTGGACTGCTGGCCGCCGTCCTGGCCTTCGACAAGGTACCAGAGACGAAGGGTCAAAGCGAGCGGACTCCCCTGGCCCCCGGCGCTGCCCTGGAACCCCTGAGCCTTTCCTTTGGCAAACAGCTCCGAGTGCTCTTCAGCCAGGTGGGTTTCGTGCTGGTGAGCCTAGTGTCCTTCATCCAATTCTTCTCCCGCACGGGTGGCATCTTTGGCGTGGTCCCTCTGCTCGGTGCCATGAAGCTGGGGCTCAGGGCGGATGAGATCGGGGTCGGTCTCACCCTGGTCAGCGTCGCGAATCTCGGCGTGGTACAGATATCTGGTATGCTGGCGGACAGGTTTGGCAGGAAGGCCGTCCTGGTGCCTGCCTCATTTCTGACTGCGCTCTCCTTCTCGGCCTTCGCCGTGGCTCCCGGTTTCGGCTGGTTCGTCGCCAGCCTCGCACTGTGGGGAATCGCGGCCGGCATCAGCGGACCCGCGCCATCCGCTTACGCCGCCGACGTCGCGCCTCGGGGGATGAACGCCGTCACGATGAGTTGCTATATGATGGTGGCCGACCTGGGCTATGTGGTGGGTCCACTGCTGATGGGGCTGTGGTCCGACCTCTACGGCATCGAGGCGGCCCTGTTCGCCACCTCGGCCATATACCTGTTCGTGGCAACGCTGTTCGCGCTCTTCGCCCCCGAGACCGCTCCTCGTCGGCGATCAAAGGGTGCCTCGGCAGCCGCGAACGCAGGAGCAGTCGCTTCGGAAGGGATTGGCTTGAGTCGTGAAGGGCGTTAGCGGGTCCGCGATGGCGGAGAGCTACCGTGCTAACCGGGTACTGGTGTGGGTTAGCCTGGTTACCTTCGAGAACCAGATGGGGTTCGGGGCCATAGTGCCCGTGATCGCCCTCTACGCGCAGAGCTTCGGCGTGTCCCAGGCCGCCATCGGGCTCTCCCTCTCCGTCTACGGTTTCGCCCGCTTCCTGGCCAATGTCCCGACCGGACAACTGGCCGACCGGATTGGCCGTCGGATGACGTTGGTGCTGGGAGAAGTCGTGATCGTGGTGGCTGGTCTGCTCTACATTCTTGCCGGTCACCGCAACCCACAACAACTCATCCCCAGTAGCCATGTCGCCTCACCTGTCTCTAACGGCCCAACCTTCATTGCTGTATTGGAGCGAGGCTACTGTTCGCATACCCTAGCCACGCAGGTATTCCCCTGAGCAGGGGAATTGTCCTTGTCAAGAGTGTGGTGGAGTGTTAGCCTTGGGGTCAAGACCGCAGAAGACATGGAATCAGTACCATACCATCGGCGAACCGTGAAGAGGGCCGGCATCACTCCCTGCGGAACCTGCCATCTTGCTTGAGAAGACTTGTCTCTAGAGCCTGTTATGAACCATTGGCGATTAGAGGTTGGGCTTGATTGAGCAGCAGGCACACGAAGGCGACGAAGTGCAGCCCGACCAGGGTGTCGGCAAAGCGCTCGTAATCCCTAGCTAGGCGCTGGAAACAGGCCATCCTGCCGAAGCTGCACTCCACCACCCATCGCCTTGGCAGCAGCACAAATCCGCGTTTGGCCTCGGGCAGCTTGACTACATGGAGAGCGATGTCGTGCTCCTGAGCAGCCTCAGCCGTAGTGTCACCTGTATAGCCCTGATCGACAAAGGCAAGCTCGACGTTGTCACCCGTCACCCCTTGCACGGCACTCGCCAGCTCTTCAACCTGATACTGGTCCTGTTCGTTGACCGGCCTTTGCATAGCCATGAGGTGCACAAGGGCGTCCCCGCCAGATCACCTTCGATCCCTTATTGCGCTTGTGTCGGTCATTTCCCACTCTGCCACCACTCTCAGGAGTGGAATGCAACGTCTTGCTATCAAGATTGGCTGCCGAAGGCTCAGCCTTGCGGCCGGCGGCCAAGCGCATCATCATCCTCAGGTCAAGAGCGATGGCCTCGAAGGAACCTGCGGCCAACCAGTGTTGGGTCTGCTGGTAGACCGTGTACCAGGGCGGCAGGTCGTTCGGCATCATTCGCCAGGGAATACCGCTGCGCACCAGGCAGCGAAGGGCATTGAACACTTCGTAGACTGTACTGACGCTGGTTGGCGTCCACGGTCAACAGGGTCAGATAAGGAGCGACGAACGCCCATTCCTCGTCGCTCACGTCGCTCGGGTAGGGTTTGCGTGTTGTTTCCATGCCATGACTTCACCCGAGACAGCCTATAGTCCATATGGGACGCCAGCCGCATTCGACAGAGATACCTGTCGAGGGTTTTGCCGTCCTGTGTCACATGGCTCTCAACTTGCTGCGGCGCAGCCCTACCAATCGAGGCTCCAGCACTAGAACCAGGCGGCTTAGAGAAGGTTGAGATAGGGCCTACCTCTTCGATCTGATCTCGGCAATTGGGATGCGTTGGTCATATCGCGGTAGTTGTACAGTCCGGGAACGAGTTCGGAGGTGTCTTGTGGGGCTGCTTTGAACGATTGGTCCCGCTTGAAGACTTGAGTATGCATTTCTGGCGATAGCCATATCAGCGACCACCACCGGCGCTATCACGTGAGACATGGGGTCTTCGAGGCCTCGCATCAAGACTGCGTCGGCGAGTCTGGGGTTCAGGTCGATGCTGCACCCCATTCCCTTGTGAGGCAGAAATGGCCATTAGTGAGGTTGAGGCTACCGACACACTAGTCGGATATCCAATTCCGCTCATCACCAGTAAGCTGACCCTGGAACCGCCAAGCTTGTTCTTGCCGCGCCAGCGACTTGTGGACATGCTTGGTGAAGCTCCGCGCCCAAAACTTGTCCTTCTCTGTGCCCCTGCCGGTTCTGGGAAGTCCACTCTCCTGTACCAACTCGTCAGCCGTCCCGAACTCTCAGTAGTCTACTACCGTCTTGGCCACACCGACCGGGACATTCCGCAGTTTGTGTCCTACCTGACTGCTGGGATTGCTCGACATGAACCTGCTTTTGGAGCCAAGGTTAGGGCCTCTCTCTCGGGGATTCGTCAGAGGCCGACGCTCTGGAGGAATGTTGGTGACATCCTCACTCTTGAACTCAGCCAACTACAAGGGCGCAGGCTCTCGATAGTCCTGGACGACTTTCAAGATGTGGCTGATAGCCCGGATGTGTCGGACTTGGTCAGGCAGTTGGTGGAAGTCCTACCTTCCGGTGTTCGACTGATAGTGTCCTCGCGGGGTCTGCCTTCTCTCCCTCTGAATCGTTGGAATGTCCAGGGTGATCTCCTTGAGATTGGTCCCGAAGCTCTCTCCTTCAGTTGGGAGGAAACCAAGCAGTTCTTCCAACGGGTGGTGGGGCTGGAACTGCAGGAAGACCAGATCCAGGCTATTCACTCATTGACGGAGGGATGGGTCGCGGGCCTGGTGTTTGCCTCGCAGTTGGTGCGTTCTCGTTCCCCTCAAGAGGCAGTCAGGGTGTTGCAGGGCCTTGCCGATACCCACTCACCTATTCACGACTACCTTGCTGAGCAGGTTTACGCTACCCAATCGTCTGAGATGAGGGAATTCCTCCGTAGGGCATCCATCTTTAGCCAGTTGTCTCCTGATCTCTGTGACGAGGTGATCGGATCAGTCAATGCTGCTCAGAAGTTGGAAACGCTCCACCGTGCCGGCCTCTTCCTGCTCTCGGTGGGCAGCGGGTATCGCTACAGGTATCACCAGCTTTTCCGTGAGTTCCTGCAGATGAAGCTCGTCGAGGAGGATTCGGCGGAGGTCGTCAGGAACCTTAGGACAGCAGCTGGCAAGGCCTTGGAGAAGCGTGAGCAGTGGGACGAAGCCATTCTGCATTACTCACTTGGCGGCAATACCGCCAGCGCTGCCGCGCTAGTGAAGCGTTTCGGAGAGCAGGCGATCGAGGCGGGTCAGGTCCAAAGGGTTTCCCGATGGTTGAATGAGCTATCGGAGGGGATGGTGAAGACGGATCCGCGGCTCTTGATGCTTCGAGGGCTCATCGCTATGCGGACGGGAGACACTCGTCTGGCCCTCCGACTCTATGAAAGGTGCGAGGCCCTTCTCAAACGGAAGCCGGATCGGCAGGTGGAGATGGCGCTGGCCTTCCACGTCAGTGTCGTTCACTTCCGTGAGGGGGACTATGCTCAGTCCGTGCATGTATTGGAGAAGGCATGCCGGCGAGACACGCGCAATCTGGCCACCCGCATCGAGTTGCTGCGGTTGCTGGGGGTAACATACCGTGGTGCTGGTGAATTGTTGAAGGCGGACCGGCAGGCGCGCAAGGTTCTTCGACTGATTGATGGCTACCCTCAAGCTCTCACCAACTCCTCGGTTACCAGAGTCGCTACCTTACGAAACTTGGCTCAGATCAAGAGGTTCCAGGGGGCACTAGATGCAGCCGAGGAGTACTGCAAGGAGTCTGTCCAGATCTGTGAGGCAGAGGAAGTAGGTGAGTTTCAGCACATGCGTACTCTCACAGTCTGGGGTGCGGTCCTGGCGCTTCGCGGGGACTTCGGCGAGGCTATTCAGGTTCTTGAGATGGCTAAGAGCAGAGGTGCCATCTTCTCTGCCCCGGAGCGGCAGTTGGTGTCGGGATGGCTTGCCAATGTCTACCGCGACCTGGATGACCTGTCGCTGGCCGAGTCCTACTACGAGCAGGCGGGTGACTCCTTCTCACATGAGTACTCCTTCCTGCGGCTCCGCCAGGGCCGGGCGCGAGAGGCTCTAGTCATGGCCCAGAATGCCATGAGACTGAAGGGCAGTCAGCAGTCTCCCTACGAAGGCGCTTGTGTACAGGTATCCTATGCCTTGGGACTGGAGGCGCTAGGGCTGGGTGAGATGGCTGCAGAGAACCTCCGGATGGCTGCTGAGGTGCTGCATAGTCAGGGCTACGGCCAATATTATGCCAGCGTTTGCCTGCGCCTGGCGCGAG
The DNA here is from genome assembly GCA_002436065.1 of Chloroflexi bacterium UBA6077. Classification (GTDB taxonomy): domain Bacteria; phylum Chloroflexota; class UBA6077; order UBA6077; family UBA6077; genus UBA6077. The sequence continues at coordinate 136,157 of DIXP01000118.1, read as the reverse complement.
TAGGGAGCGCATCGGGGGATTCTGAGTGGAGCGACGAGTGGTTAAGGAGATGGTTGTGGGAGGGCAAGCGACTTCATCTCTACCACTTCCAATGGTGGGACCCCGATCAGTTTGCCTCTGTCCTGGCGCGTGCGATCCAAGCCGATATTGAAAGTGACTATGTGACTAGTCTGGCAATTCGACGACTCCCGACAGAGAGACTGCTTCAGCTGTACGGGCGGGACGGGGTCTCTGTCACAACGAGGACAGCCTCAATCTCATTGCCGGACGCGACGATTCGGCGTTCTGCGGAAGCCGGGGATCTGGATACGGGATCTCTTCTTTCGTCTTGCCATGACCCTCAGGTTAGGGATGTTCTGTCCCGAGAGATGAAGGAAGGGCGGATTTCTCGCGATCTAGTGGTTAGACTTAAGAAAGAGTTCTGCCTCACTTGGAAGGAGTTGCTGGTCTTCCACTACTACCTCAACGCGGGCTACCGGGCGTCAAAGGCCGAGTCGAGCCTCCGTGCTCGTGTTGCAGCGGAACTATTCATATCAGAGAACACGCTCAAGACCCACGTGGCTAGTATTCGTCGAAAGCTCAAGCTCCCTCATCGAATCGGCACGGTTGGACTGTTGACTTGGGGTGCAGACTTGGGTGTCGTGCCTTGCATGGATGATGTGCCGAACTCAGGAAATCGTACTGCAGGGTGATACCCAGTACGGTTGCTTCCCTCTACACTGACCCCATTCGCTGCAAACACCATGGTTCTAACCTTCCTCTGATCCTTAGCACACTCTTGGTCGGTGTCGCTGTCATGGACCGTGCTTACTATGTGGTGGGCATGGGATAAAAGATGTTGGGAGGACAAGACAATGGGCGATCAAAGACCAGAAGAGGGGTTGGCTAACGAGGCGGGTCGTCTTCGTCTTACCCGTCGGGAGCTTCTGACCCGAGCTGCGGCACTTGGACTGTCGACTTCCGTGCTAGCAGCGTTGGGGACAGCATGTGGAAGTGAAGGCGGAGAGAAGCCTGCTGCCCAGGCTACCTCAGGTTCCAGCGTTCCGAAGCCGACGGCAGCGAGCTCGCAAGTCGCACCTCAAGTAGCCAAGTCTCCGGGCAAGGAAAAGGCCCTGAGGGTCAGGATAGGCGCTGATATGCAAACGGCGGATCCGGCTCACATCGGCCAGTCGGCAGATCATGCCGTGGCTTTCCTTGTCCACCGGGGTTTGGTGAAGTACAAGGCGGGAAGCTTGGATGTGGTGCCCGACTTGGCGACAGACTGGAAGATCAGCGATGGCGGGAAGGTCTATACCTTCAACCTGCGCAAGGGTGTCAAATGGCACAAGGGTTTCGGAGAGTTGACGGCGGAGGACGTGGTCTACAGCATCGGCCGAATCAAGGATCCTGCCACCAAGTCCCGCTTCCAAGCAGATGTCGACGTGATCGACAAGGTCGAGGCTCCTGACAAGTATGTTGTCCGGTTCACGCTAAAGAACCCGTTCTCTCCATTCCTCGGTGCAATCCTGGCTTTTAGACCCGGTTGGATACTGAACAAGAAGGCCGTGGAGGAGAGGGGCGACCAGTTTGGCATGAACCCAGTCGGCTGCGGTCCTTACGTGTTTGATACTTGGTCCAGAGGGACTGAGGTGGTCCTGAAGAGGAATCCCGACTTCTACGAGCCGCTGGATATTGACAAGGTTTCTTTCAAGGTTATCAAAGAGGAGACCGTTGCCGAGTTGGCGCTCAGGAGCGGTGATCTGGACCTGTCGTACATCTACGAAGGGGAGTCGGCGGAAAGGCTGATGAACGATAAGCCAGCCGACCTTGAGTCCAAGTCACTACCCGGCTACCGAACCCAGTGGACGAGTTTCAATATCACTCGCCCTGCAGTGAAGGACGTTCGGGTCAGAAAAGCCATTATTCATGCCATCAACAAGAAGGCTGCTGCCGAGGCCGTTTACAAGTCGCTCGGGCAACCTGTATCGAGTATCTTCAATCCCAATATCCCCGGTTGGATCAATCCCGATCCCTTCCCTTACGATCCAGCTAAGGCGAAGCAACTGCTGGCAGACGCGGGCTATGCCAATGGCTTGGACGTCAAAATGATAGTCCAGCCAAACGTAGGTTGGCCAGAGTTGGCGACGGTTCTTCAGGATCAATGGAGAGTGGTAGGGATAAGGGCCGAGTTGGTTATTCGAGAGCGAGCGGTCTACGACGAGATGTCGCAGAAGGGCCAGGATTGGGATATCGACGGTCACAACATCAGCAGGGCTGATGCCTTCCAGTATGCGGCTTTCCTGTATGGCCCGAACATTCCGTTCCCGAACAACCATCATTACAAGGGGGCTGACGATATCATCGAAGCCGCTATAGCGGAGAGCGATGATGCGAAACGGTTGGAACTATGGAAAAAGTTCCAGGAGAAGGCCCTAATCGAGGACGTCGCCGGTTTTGGGATGACCAATGTCAAGTATGTGCTGGCCTGGCACAAGGGGATCAAGGGCGTAGACGCACAATACCAGGACTCCTACCCAATCGACAAGATGACTATGGAGTAGGCCTTGAGCTTCAATTATCTTCTGAATCGGTTACTGGTTGCTACCGTAAATCTGATAGCAGCCATCACCGTCATCTTCGCGATGGTTCGACTGGTTCCTGGTGATCCGGTAAGGGCTCTGCTGGGAGACTACATGAACCCTGAGGCGGCCGAGGCGCTGCGAGCTCAGCTTGGACTAAACCTGCCTATCTGGCAACAGTACCTGGGCTTCATTGGGCGGCTGGTGCATGGTGATATGGGCACCTCGCTCATGACCAAGCAGCCGGTGTTCGATGAGGTAGTCAGCAACTTTGGTTTCACCATCCAGTTGGCTCTGGCTAGCCTGGCGATCGCGCTGTTGATTGGTCTCCCGGCTGGCATCGTGGCGGCTCTCCACCGAGGCAAGGCAGCTGACGTCATCGCAATGACCGTGGCTACCTTCGGGTTCTCCATTCCCAACTTCTGGCTCGGCATCTTGCTGATGATCGCCTTCGCCGTCCAGTTGAAGTGGCTTCCGCTCTTCGGTGTTGGTAATCCGTCAGAGCCGCTGGATCTTGCGCGATACCTGGTGATGCCAGCCATCTGTCTCGGCTTCAGAGGGGCGGCGCTCATTGCGAGGGTGACGCGCTCTAGTATGCTGGATGTGATGGGGCTGGATTACATCCGTACCGCGCGGGCCAAGGGCCTCTCCGAGAGATCGGTCACCTGGACCCATGGGTTTCGAAACACCTTGCTTCCAATCATTACTGTCACCGGGACTGACTTGGCTCGCATGCTAGGCGGCACGACGGTTGTGGAGGCAGTATTCAGCCGACCGGGGCTGGGGACGCTGCTGATTGGCGCAGTGCTGAACCGGGATTATCCCTTGATCCAGGGGGCTTTCATGATCTACCTGGTGGTGATCGTCTTCACCAATCTGTTGGTGGATCTGCTGTATTCGAGGTTCGATCCAAGAGTCGTATACAAGTGAGAGCGGCGAGATGGGTATGACAGTCCGACAGAAACTGACATCAGGCCAGACCCTAAGTGTCGAGGTGGCGATTCCTCCCCAAAGGAGGTATCAGGCTGTAAAGCTGTTCTTTCGTTCACCTCAAGGCGTGATCGGCCTGGGGCTGGCTACGATCATGATCATTGTGGCAATCCTGGCGCCGCTGGTGGCTCCGTACGATCCCCTCAGCCAGGACCTAACGCAGAAACTGAAGGGGTTCAGTCACCAGCACCTGTTGGGAACGGACCAGTTGGGCCGAGACGTCTTGAGCCGCATGCTGTACGGAGCTCAAATCTCCCTGACGACAGGGCTGGTTTCCGTGATCGTGGGATCTGTCCTGGGAGTCCTGGTTGGACTCGTCGCTGGCTACTTTGGTGGTTGGCTCGACATCGTATGCATGGGAGTCGTCGACGTCCTGCTGGGCTTCCGCACCTATCTGCTTGCCATCCTGATCGTTGCCATTCTTGGGGCATCGCAGTTCAACCTGATGGTCGCCATCGGGTTGGCTACCTTTCCTCAGGTAGCCCGATTGATCCGGTCTGAGGTTCTCTCGGTCAAGCAGAGAGATTTTGTGGATGCTGCCTACTCCTTGGGAGCTGGCAATGGGCGGATTATGTTCAAGCACGTGCTGCCCCAAGTCGTCTCGCCGTTGGTGGTGGTGGCGACCTTCAACTTTGCTCTGGCTGTGACTGTGGAATCTTCGCTGAGCTTCCTTGGGTTGGGGCCGCCGCCGCCTGCCCCCACCTGGGGGATGATGATAGCTGATGGGCGCAAGTTCATTCTGAGCAGTCCCTTGCTTCCGGCAATCCCCGGCTTTGCCATCATGTTGACTGTGCTGGCTTTCAACATGTTGGGTGACACTATTCGGGATGTCCTGGACCCGAGACTTCGAGGTCGATAGGTTGACGGCTGTGAGACCAACAACAACTTGAGTTGAGAGGTGGGTAATGTACGGTGCAATGGACGGGGACTGGTCGGATCTGAGGAGTCAGGTCTCGTACCAGCAGTTGAAGAAGCATGCAGAGAACATCTGCCAGTGGGCACGCTACCCTGCATCCCAGGGAGAGCGAGACGCGGTGGCCTACATCAAAGGGTGCTTGGATGAATACGGGGTTGAAGCGAGGGTCGAGCAGCACGATGCCTACGTCAGCGACACGGTTTATGGCATGCTGACTATCCATGCTGGCGACCGTCGTGGTTTTCAGGGCATTACACACCCGTTTTCTCGATCGGCTCCCCAAGGGGTGACGGCGGAAGCAGTGTATGTCGGCGGGCAAAACACGGACGGCATTGGCGTTGCCGGCAAGGTGGTGTTAACAGACGATACCGACGCCTCACGGAACGCCAATCGCTTGGCAGAGAAGGGCGCGGTAGCTATGGTATGCCACTCGCGTGGCAGGGCCCTTCAGGACTACATCATTTCCAGAGTATGGGGAACTCCTGAGCCTGGCACGCTGAAGAACCTTCCTGCCATTCCCGTCATCACTGTCGACCTGGAGACAGGGGATCGGTTGAAGGCTCTCTTGCGGGATGGACCTGTGCGGGTCACTGTTCGCACCAAGTTAGACACCGAGATCAGGAAGTTGCAGTTCCCTACTGCGGAGGTAAAGGGCGATCCCGGAAGTAGCGAGTTCGTATTGCTCGCTGGGCACATGGACTCCTGGTACTTCGGCGCCCAGGACAATGCCGTCGGCAATGCTTCCCTACTTGAGGTAGCGAGAGTCTTGCAGCAGAACCAAGACAAGTTGAAAAGGAACGTCCGGTTCTGCTGGTGGGTAGGGCACTCCCACGGCCGTTTCGCGTCCTCCACCTGGTACTGTGACAACTATTGGGAGGACCTTGCTCGGAACTGTGTTGGCTATCTCAATGTCGATCAGCCAGGCTTCCGGGATGCCAGCTTCCTCAAGGGATTTGCGACACCCGATGCGACGCGGTATCTGTCAGGAATGGTGAAGGCTTTGGCGGGCCAGGATGTATTGCCTCCGAGGCCGCCGCGCAACGCGGACCAATCGTTTTGGGGCGTCGGGCTGCCATCCTTCTCCTATCTGCCGCGGCTGCGTGAGTACTCTCCCGATGAGGCTGCCGACGACCTGGGCAACCGCAAGCCCTGGTACCAGCACAGTCCCTACGATACGGTGGATAAAATCGACTTTGACCTGCTGACGGAGCAAACCTATTACTTCTCCGCCACTATGGCCGATTTGTCGACACGAGGCATCCTTCCGTGGGATCACGCTGACGTAGCTGATGCATTCTCTAAGCGATTGGGCGAGTTGAATGTGGCAGGTGGTGATCATTTTGACCTCTCTCCCTGCTTCGCTCTGGCTGATGCTGTGAAGCAGGCGGGCCTACGAGTGCGGGCCGCGAAGGGCCTATCCTTGGAGCAGGAGGCGAAGGTTAGCCGGGCAATCATGAAGGCGAGTAGAATCCTGCTAAACATCTATTTCACTGAGGAAGGCAAGTACCATCAGGCGGCAGCTGCGCAGATGCCTCTGTTGCCAGGGCTAAGCGGGGTTGGGCAGTTGCGGCAGATGTCGTCGAGCTCCGAGCCGTACCTGTACTTGAAGACTAAGTTGGTTAGGGAACGGAACCGAGTTACCGAGGGACTGCGATGGGCTTCCGAGGTTCTGGGGGCTGCAATAGCTGGCATCTAGGGCTGGAAGTCGCTGTCCGTGGCCTAACGGAGCAACTTCGAGTTCGCGGTCAGGGAGCAGATGTAATGCTAGTTTGGTCAGTCAAGGAAATACCGCACAGAATATGGAAAGGTAGGGTACAGACGTGACATACGCGCTGCAGGACTATTGGCCCAAGCTTGAGGCGGACGTTTCTCGGAATGAGTTGAAGAAACACGTCGAAGCGCTAATGCAGTGGGAGCGCTATTCGGGCACGTATGGTGAGTACCAGGCTGTGGCATATGTGAAGGACCGCCTGGATGACTTTGGCATAGATGCCAAGGTTGAGGAGTTCGATGGCCTCATCAGCAATAACTGCCACGCTTCCGTCACGATACACGCCGGGGATCGACGTGTGGTGCAGTGCTTGACGCACCCCTTCTCAGTCTCTGCCCCTGGTGGAATGAGGGCCGAGGTAGCATATGCCGGGACGAAGCCTGGGGATGTAGATGTGGCCGGGAAGATCGCGATTGTGGATGGGCCCGGCACGCCGTGGGATTACGCCAAGTGGAGAAGTCTCGGCGCGGTTGCGATCATCTGCCACTCGCGGGCGAAGGTCGTTCAGGACTACATCATCTCAGGGGTATGGGGTACTCCAGAGCCTAGCACTGCGCCCAACTTGCCCGACGTACCTGTGGTCAGCATTGACAGTGCCTCCGGCGACTACCTGCGCTCTCTACTCCGAGAAGGTCGCGTGGAGGTGACGGTACGGACTCTCCTCGACACAGGGATCAAGGATCTGCGCTTCCCAGTAGCTGAGATTAAGGGCGACCCTGACAGCGAAGAGTTTGTGCTCATCGCTGGTCATATGGACTCGTGGTACTTTGGTGCACAGGACAACGCGGCCGGCAACAGTTCTCTTCTGGAGTTGGCGAGAGTACTGCAGAAGCACCGCGAAAAGCTGAAAAGGAACGTGCGGGTTGCCTGGTGGATCGGGCATTCACATGGCCGCTTCGCCGCCTCCACCTGGTACTGCGACAATTATTGGGAGGACTTAGCTCGCAACTGTGTGGGATACCTTAACGTGGATCAACCAGGCCACAGGGAATCTACCTGGATGTGCGGCTTTGCGACACCGGACTCGGCCCGCTACATATCAGGGATGATCAAGACCTTAGTAGGCCAGGACAGGCAGCCTCCCCGACCACCAAGGAATGCGGACCAGTCCTTCTGGGGCGTGGGGCTACCCTCCTTCTCGTATCTACCTAGGCTCAGGGAGGGCTCTCCTGACGAGGCTCCTGACGATCCGGGTGGGCGGAAGCCGTGGTACCAGCACACCCCACATGATACGATCGACAAGTTGGACTTCGACCTGTTGCGCGACCACACCTACTACTTCTGCGCCACGATGATGGACCTATCGAACCGAGGGATCCTCCCGTGGGATCACGCTGATACCGCCGATGCCTTTGCCAAGCGTTTGAGCGAGCTGAATGAGGCTGGCGGGACGCATTTGGATCTGGCACCTTGCTTCGAGCAAGCGGCCGCTCTGAAGAGGGTCGCGCAAGAGATTAGTGGTGCGCAAGGTCTCTCTGCTGATCGTCAGAGCAAGGTGTCTAGGGGCCTCTTGAGAGCAAGCCAGATCCTGCTTAACATCTACTACACTGAGGAAGGGAAGTATCACCAGCCCAACGCGATCGCTCAGCCCTTCCTGCCTGGTCTCAGTGAGGTCGGCAAGTTGGCGCAGATGTCCAGCGCTTCTGAACCCTATCTCTTCCTGAAGACGAAACTGATCAGGGAACGGAACCGTGTGACTGAGGGCTTGCGGTGGGCCGAGGAGACCATCAGGGAGTCGTTCGAATAGTGGTCTGTGGTGGTGGCCTAGGAGTGCTGTCGAGCGCTATGGGCTGCTAACCTGTAGTACACGCAGGGCAAGCCTCAGGCTTGCCCTGCGTGAGTTTTCGGCCACCGGGTGTAGCGGTTGCGTGTAGGCAGGCGGGCGAGCGCTTGCTATGGGCGCCCGTACACAGTGTTCAGGGAGCGGTGCAGGTCGTAGTTGTCCCATGGCACTGAAACGAGGAGATGAATGCCGATGCAGTGCTCCGCAATTGACTTGATCCTGCAGGTCACGGGCAAGGTTGTGGCGCTTCAGCCTGATCAGAAGGTAGTTATTCGGGCTGGTAAGGTGCTGACAGGCCGGCAGTCGGGGGGGCGAGTGCTGTACGATCAGGCCGTGGTGGTGGAGGACGGGGTCATCTCTGCGGTGATGGATTGGGGCAGCTTCGTAATCCCACTTGAAGCGGAGTTGGTCGATGCTTCCGACAGCACCCTCATGCCTGGTCTGATTGAAGGCCATTGTCACGTCACTGGAGAGCGAGTCTGTGACCCTCATGCGACCCATTTGGAGGCAGTTGGAGATGCGCGCGTGTTGAGGGGATTGCTGGACGTGTGGGCCGTGATGAATGAGGGCTTCACCACTGTCTTCTCCATGGGGCATGGTAACCCGAACCATGCTGCGGCCATTCGGGAGGCAGTGAATGGAGAAGGGTTCCCCGGTCCTCGAATCTATCACTGTGGGTGGGCCATATCTCAAACTGCCGGACATGGGAATGTGCGTGAATGGAGCTACGACCTGGTGAAGAGCCTCAAACCGCGGAGTCTCTTCGCCGACGGACCGTATCAGCTTCGTGCAGTTGTGCGGCAGAACCTTGGGTGTGGTGCTGACTTCATCAAGATCTACTCAGGCGAGGGCGGGTTCACTGCGCCGGAGAACATCTCTCGGCGGCTGGACTTCACCTCGGAGGAGATCCAGGCAATCGTCGACGAGGCTCATCGACAGGGCTTCCGGGTGGCCTCCCACTGCATGACCTTGGCTCATGCCATACACGCGGCGGAGAACGGCGTGGATCGTGTGGAGCACGGTCCTGTCTTATACGAGCCAGGTTTTGTTCACATGCTGAGGGACACTGGAGCATCGTGGTGCCCGACTGTCAGCCAGTTGTGGTGGGCGCTTGTCGAGAGGGAGAGCAGACGGTTGAGCGAGTCTATGGTATCGAGGCTGGAGAGGGGGCTGGCGGATCGGGCCCGGACCATAGTGGAGGCTCTGGAAGCCGGCGTTACAGTTGGCTTCGGAACAGACAACCGCATGAGACCCAAGGCAGGTCGGAATGCGCTCGAGTTCCAGTTGATGGCGAGCCACGGCGTTCCGACCTTGGACGTCATAAGCATCGGGACAGTGCTGGCGGCCCGGATGGTCGGTTTGGAGCCCCACCTAGGGACTGTCGAGGAAGGGAAGCTGGCAGACCTGATCGTGGTGGATGGAGATCCTGAGAAGGAGATCGCTGTCCTGACGCAACCTGAAAGGATCACGCGCATTCTCAAGAGCTATCGTCAGGTGCATCTGGACCCGGCAGCGAAACGATAGTGATCGGGAGTCTGATTGTTGACCCTGAGGACAACAACAAGGGAGACTGCCAACGAAGCTGCCTCGTTGATGCTGCCCACCGGTTGCACTTGAATGTGCAGCGATCCCGACACTGTTGAAGCGAAGGTGGTTTGGGCGGAGTGTCTGCCGCTGTGCGTGTGGGTCTAAGGGTGTACTTCCCGCTGATCGTCGAGGAGTCGATGATGATCGAGCCTACCGAGACGGAGAGCAGGGAGACGCTGGACGCCTTTGCGGAGGCGCTTCTGGCCATAGCGCGGGAGGTGGAGGAGCAGCCCGAGGTAGTGAAGGTCGCGCCTACCACCACAGTGATTGGTCGACTGGATGAGGCTGCTGCGGCAAGGTCGCCCAAGTTGCGCTGGTGAAATCCCGTCGCTGAGAGGAGCTTAGCATGGGCCGACTGCTGGATGTCCGGGACCTGAGGACATATTTCTACACCCAGGATGGGGTGGTCAAGGCCGTGAACGGCGTCTCCTATCCATTGGACGAGGGTGAGACCCTCGGGCTGGTGGGGGAGAGCGGGTGCGGCAAGAGCGTGTCCGCGCTGACCATCATGAGGCTGATCCCGCAGCCTCCTGGGAAGATCGTCTCTGGAGAGGTGATTTTCCAGGGTAGGGACCTGCTGAAGGTGAGCGAGGACGAGATCCGGAAGGTTCGGGGCAAGGAGATCGCCATGATCTTCCAGGACCCGATGACCAGCCTCAACCCGGTACTGACCATCGCTCGGCAGCTTACCGAAGGGGTAGAGCTGCACATGGGGATGGACGGCAAGGCAGCCAGGAAGCGAGCCATTGAGCTGCTGGACATGGTAGGGATACCATCGGCGAAGAGCCGAGTGGACGACTACCCCCACCAGTTCAGCGGCGGCATGCGGCAGAGGGTGATGATCGCGATGGCGCTCTCCTGCAACCCGAAGCTGCTGATCGCCGATGAGCCCACGACGGCGCTTGACGTGACGATCCAGGCCCAGATCCTGGACCTGATCAAGAACCTCAAGAAAGAGTTGGGGACAGCGGTCATTCTGATCACCCATGACCTGGGCGTGGTGGCTGGGATGACGGACAGGATCAACGTGATGTACGCCGGCTACATCGTTGAGACCGCCCCGACGGGGGAACTCTTTGGTAACCCGAGGCATCCGTACACCTTGGGGCTGTTGAGGAGCATACCGAGGATTGACGAAGAGCGCCGGGAGAAGCTGATCCCGATCGAGGGACTGCCGCCTGACCTGGTGGACACACCTCCCGGATGCCCCTTTGCCCCCAGGTGCACCTATGCGATCCAGAAGTGCCGGGAGACGAACCCGACGTTGGAGCCGGTTGCCGAGGGGCACAGGATAGCCTGCTGGGTGGACGTGACTGGAGGTGCGGGTCATGGCCGTTAGTGAGAAGGTGAAGCAGGATGTACTGCTGCGGGTAGACAAGCTCAGGATGTACTTTCCGATCACGCAGGGGATCATACTGCAGAAGAAGGTTGGGGACGTGCGTGCTGTGGACGACGTCTCCTTCTTCATCAGGAAGGGCGAGACGCTCGGACTGGTGGGAGAGAGCGGGTGCGGGAAGAGCACCACAGGGAGGAGCATCCTGCAGCTGTACCGACCGACGGGCGGGAGCGTGAAGTTCGGTGAGACCGAGCTGACCAAGGTGCAGGGGGAAGAGCTGCGGAAGATGCGGCGGAAGATGCAGATGATCTTCCAGGACCCGTACGCGAGCCTGAACCCGAGGATGACGGTGGGCGACATCATTGGGGAGCCGCTGGACATCCACAAGCTGGCGAAGGGGAAGGCTCGGAACGAACGGGTGCAGGAGCTGCTGCGGCTGGTGGGTCTCAACCCCTATTTTGCGAATCGGTACCCCCATGAGTTCAGTGGGGGGCAGAGGCAGCGTATTGGAGTGGCTAGGGCACTGGCTGTCGAGCCTGAGTTCATCGTGTGCGACGAGCCGGTGTCTGCTTTGGACGTGAGCATCCAGGCGCAGATCATCAACCTGCTGGAAGAGCTGCAGGGGGAGTTCGGGCTGACCTATCTGTTCATTGCCCACGACCTGAGCGTGGTGCGCCACATCAGTGACCGGATAGCGGTGATGTATGTGGGGAAGATCGTGGAGCTGGCGGATAGGAACGACCTGTACCTGAAGCCGCTGCACCCCTACACGAAAGCCTTGATGAGCGCGGTTCCGGTGCCCGATCCCGTGGTGGAGAAGAGGCGGCAGAGGGTGATCCTGACGGGGGATGTGCCGAGCCCGGTGAACCCGCCCAAGGGCTGCCGGTTCCATCCGCGGTGCAGGTATGCCAAGGAGAACTGCTCGGTGGATGAGCCCGAGTTCAAGGAAGTGGAGCACGACCACTGGGTCGCGTGCCACTACTGGGACAAGATCTCGTGATCTGGGCTGTGGACCTCATTACTCTTGCTGCAATGAGGGTAGATAATCGATCCTATTCGTAGTCTGCACCAACTCTGTAGGTTGGTGTGATGCAAGAGACCGATCAACACGCTCAATCAGGACTTCGGGTTGGACTGTTGGCCGGAGTGCGGGGAGAGATGGATGGGCGGCTGCGAGGATAGCATTTCGATCTGCCTGCCATCTCTCTACAGTTGCATGATGGCAGTAGGCACAGAGTCTATACTGTCTCGAGTCCGTAGCTAGTAGGTGCGAAACGGGCGAAACCCTGCTCTGGTAGGCACTTCGTAGCCGTTTCGCATGCCAATTGCGGACACTGCATGTTCGCTCATTTCCAAGAGACCCCAGGCGTCCGGGATCCGCACCCAATGGTTTATGCATTGGTGTCCTAGAGTCCCGGCCCACCACTTCATTAGGAGGGTGTCATGGCAGCGGAGCAAGCCGCGGTGGAAGCCGCGAAGGAGCGGATAGCCCGGGAGATTCGGGCTCTCCATCCCCGACTGATCGAGATGTCACACGCGATCCACTCCAACCCCGAGGTGAAGTTCCAAGAGTTCAAGACCGCCGCCCTGCTGGCCGCAGAGCTGGAGAAGGAGGGCTTCTCAGTCGAGCGGGGAGTGGCAGGCTTGGAGACGGCCTTCGTCGCCACCTGGGGACAGGGTGAGCCAAAGGTAGCCTTCCTGGCGGAGTACGACGCTCTGGAGAAGCTCGGCCACGCCTGCGGACACAATCTCATGGCCGTGTGGGGAGTCGGCTCAGGCATAGCCCTCAAGCGCGCCCTCCCCGACCTGAAAGGGACTATCCAGGTGATCGGCACCCCAGGGGAGGAGGGGGGAGGCGGCAAGGTGATCATGGCCAAGGCAGGGGTGTTCCGAGGCCTCGATGCGGCCATCATCATGCATCCCCGCGACTCGACCCTGCTCGACCGCGGCTCACTGGCGGTGACCCACTTCCATGTGGAGTACTTCGGCAAGTCGGCCCACGCCTCGACCTATCCCGAGAAGGGCATCAGTGCCCTGGACGCGGTGATCCAACTGTTCAACGGTGCCAACGCCTATCGGCAGATGATGAAGCCCGGCACGAGGGTTCACGGTATCATCACGCACGGAGGCGATGCCCCCAACATCGTACCCAACTACGCCGCCGCCCAGTTCCTTGTGCGAGCCAGAGAGCAGCAGGACTTGGAGGAGTTGGAACAGCGGTTCGCCCAGATGGTGGAAGGGGCGTCACTGCAGACAGGGACTCAGTCCAAGTTGACCCGGGGCATCAGCTACAAGGTACGGGTCTGCAACAGAGCCATGATCGAAACCCTTCGGGAGAACATGGAAGCGCTTGGCATTCCCTACGAGACACCACCTGAAGAGGGCGGTGTAGGCTCCAGCGATATCGGCGACGTGAGCCAGTTGGTCCCCACCATCCATCCCTACTTCAAGATCTGCGAGAAGGGGATCCCTGGCCACAGCCCGGAGTTCGCCGTGGCCTCCGCCACCGAGTACGCCGACGGCACCATCGCCTCCGGATGCACCCTGCTGGCCTGTACCGGGGTGGACGTGATGCTGCGACCAGAGCTGAGGGAGCGGCTGCGGGCCACATTCCGTGAGCAGCTCGGCCGCGAGCCCCAGTAGTAGAACGCATGCATACTGATAGCTGTTGCTCAGGACAAGAGCTGAGGTCTCCTGGGCGCCCCGCAAGTCTTCAGGGAGACCCCATGTAGACTGGTTGCATAAGTAGACGCGGACAGCCACTGAGTTGTCCGCGTCCCGGCGACTGGTATAACTCTACCAAGTCTGGTCATCCAGCTACAGCCGTGATTGGGACTCCTGACGGTTGGACTTGATCCAAGGCTCATCGACCTGGACGCTCTTCAACTCCACCTTCCTCTGTCAAGCGAAATACTGCTGTAGTTAGGGGCCGACGTAGGCAAGTCCGCAGGCGCATGGGGTAGACGGGGCTGGTAGGATCTTTGACGGGTTTGAGTTGTAGAAGGATCCTCCATTGGACCCGTCGTTGGCCGCAGCCTAGCTGAGCGTTTTGCCTCGTTAGTACCAGTACTATAGCCGCACTTAGCTGGAGTCTGGTCTGGAAGGCTGCAAGGCAGGAAACTACTAGGAAGTAATGCTGCCTACGGTGAGGCGGAAGCCGACGGAATGCACCCAATAGGTGCAGCTGTAGTACTGGTACTATGGCTCGCGGTGAGTCACGTTGCTACTTCAATCCCAAGGCAAATCGTGTTGGGAACGGTCCCAAACAACTATTCCCTTATATTGAGGATAGACACCGGTTGCCGGGCCCGGTGTCATCCCTACCCCAGCAAACCCCCGTTGTCGCCGTTCTCCTCGCCGCAGTAGCGCTCCATAGCCTCGCGGCGGAGCGCCTCCAGCCCCTGGCTGCGTTCCACAGGGTAGGGATGCTGGCAGATCAACTCGTGGTACTGCTCCGGCATCTGCCGGAGATTGGCCTGGGCCAACTCCATGATCTCCGAGAGGGGCGGCACCGCGCCCGGCAGCATCTGCCCGTCTCGGATCACCGGCTTCAGCACCCGCACGCCGCCCGCGGGCCTTCCCTCATCCTCGAGCTGGAGGATGTCCTTCTCGAAGTTGCCGATCCGGTATACCTCCTTCTTCCCCGGCCAGGTGCTCTTCTGCTCGGCCAGCTTGATCTTGGGCCGGTCCATGGCCTTCTCGTCCTCGTACCACACCATCTTGTAGACGGCCCCAAGGGCTCCGCCCGGCGCCTGATGCTCCACGGAGGCGGCCCCAACCCCGACGCTGGTTCCCACCCCAAAGCCATCGACCGGCGCCCCCTCCCGCACCAGATCGGCGATCCGGAACTCATCCAGGTCGCCGCTCGCCAGCAGCCGCACATTCTGCATACCGGCATCGTCCAGCACCTTGCGGACGTACCTGGAGTCGTTCAGCAGGTCGCCGCTGTCCAGCCGCACGGCCGTCAGGGTATGGCTCATCCGATCCTGGTACTCCCGTGCCACCTCCACTGCCGTGTGGATCGCGTCCCTCACGCAGTAGGTGTCCAGCAGGAACGTGTAGCGGTTGAAGCTCTCGGCCACTGCGGCAAACGCCTCTCGCTCGCTATCGTACAGCTGCACCAGGGCGTGGGGGATGGTTCCGGTGGCGCGTAGCCTCAATTCGTAGGCGGCCAGCAGGAAGGAGGTGCTTGCGCATCCGCCGATCATGGCGGACCGAGTGGCCACGAACGGCGACTGGGCACGGCGGAGAGAGAAGTCGGACACGGGACGACCCTGGGATGCGTGGACGATCCTGGCCGCCTTGGTGGCGATCAGAGTGGACAGGCTCACCAGGTGGAGCAGCCCCGACTCCAGCAGCAGCGCCTCCTGGAAGGGTGCTGTCACCCGCAGCAGCGGCTCGTGAGGAAAGGCGATGGAGCCCTCGGGCATCGCCAGGATCTCGCCCGTAAACCTGAGCTTCCGCAGATGCTCGAGGAAGGCGGGATCGAAGTCCCGGATCTGGCTCAGGTATCGCAGGTCCTCATCGGTGTATCGGAAGGACTGGACGAACTCCAGCGCCATCTCCAGCCCAGCCACCAGCATGTAGGCGCCAGCGTAGGGCGCCGAGCGGGTATATATGTCGAAGGTTGTCACGCCGTTTCTGCCGGTGCGCCAGCTCACGTAGGCTGCATCGGGATGGTAGAGGTCGGTCATCAGCCCCGGATGCCGGCCCAGGAAGAGGTCGTCCAAGATATGTCCTCCGTTAGGGCTGTCAGCTATCAGCTATCAGCTGTCAGCATTCAGCTTCTGGATGATTGAGTCCACGCATCGATCGCGGGAGTGCCACATGGTTCCGGACCATTCGGGCGTGAGGAAACAGGCTACCACCGGCTGACCAACTGATAGATGACAGCTGATGGCTGATAGGTGACTGTATACCCTCCCTTTCGGGGCCGTCAAGTGGGCCGGGGGATGGTGTACAATGCTATTGTTGAACGACTAGGACTGGTTCGCATCGGAGGGTATACAGCGCCAGATGCCTGACCAAGCTGCCACACAGGACATCACCTTACAGCTCGTGGGTATAGCCCTCCTTGTTCTCCTCAACGCCTTCTTCGCTGCTGCTGAGATAGCCATCGTCTCTATGCGTAGGTCGCGCCTTCGACACCTGGTGGAGGAGGAGCACGACCCCAGGGCCGCCACGGTGATGCGGCTGGTGGAGCAGCCCGGCCGCTTCCTCGCGACTATCCAGATCGGAGTCACCCTGGCTAGCTTCTTCGCCTCGGCGGTCGGCGCCGTGAGTCTTGTGGTGGTCGTCACCTCGTGGTTCGCATCTCTGCCGGTTCCCTTCCTGGCTGCGAACGCCTATTTCATCGCCTTTGTCCTGGTAACAGGTATCCTGTCCTTCGTCACCCTGGTGCTGGGGGAGCTGGCACCCAAGAACCTGGCCCTGGCCAGGGCCGAGTCTATCGGGCTCTCGCTGGCGCGACCGGTGGAGCTGCTCTCCAAGATCGCGGCCCCCCTCGTCTGGATATTGACCTCCTCAACCAACCTGGTGATGCGGCTGTCAGGTAGCCCCGATCGGGCGCGGGTGAACCCCATCACGGAGGAAGAGATAATGGCCATAGTGGCCAGCGGCGAGGAGGAAGGGATCGTCGAGCCGGAGGAGCGGAAGCTGATCGACGAGGTGTTCCAGTTCGGCGATACCCTCGTTGAGGAGGTGATGGTCCCCAGGGTGGACGTGCGCGCCCTCTCGAGGGACGCGACGCTGGCCGAGGCTCGCCAAGCGGTGGTGGAGACCGGCCACACCCGCCTACCCGTCTACGATGGCAACCTGGACAACATCATCGGCGTGGTCCATGCCAAGGACGTGCTGCAGAAGCTTCCCCCTCATGCCAGCAAGGAGCATATAGAGCAGGAGGTCACCGCCATCATGCGGCGAGCCTACCACGTGCCCGGTTCCAAGCGGGTGGCCGAACTTCTGCCCGAGCTTCAGCGTCAGCAGCTACACCTAGCGGTGGTGGTGGACGAGTACGGCGGGACGGCCGGGATAGTGACCCTGGACAACCTCCTGGAGGAGATCGTCGGCCCGATCAGGGACGAGTATGACGCTCGTGAGGAGCCCGATATTCAGATGCTCCGGGAGGGACAGGCGCTCGTGAGCGGCGGGGCCGACCTGGAAGATGTGAGCAGTGCCCTGGGGGTGGAGCTGGAGATGGAAGGCGTGGATACCATCGGAGGGCTGGTCTACGCTCGGCTTGGTCGGATCCCAGCCGAGGGGGACGCCGTCAACCTCCCCGACGCCACCGTCGAGGTGGTTTCCATGCGCGGCCGGAGGGTGCTGAAGGCCAGGATCACCCACATCCCCGACGAGCAGCGGGAGGAGGGTGAAGGGTGAAGCTGGATGCTCAGGGTTCCGTACTGGCCGGCGGTTGATCCATCCACCCCTCGGCTACTCAGCTGCTCCTTAACGGCCCGGACCATCCTCTCCACCAGTTCGGCATCGCCAACTTCGGCTCCGTTGCCGCCCCATTGTTGGTAGGGCTGCTGATCGCGACCACCTAGTCATGTTCTCGATGAGGGCTGTCCAGCTTGAAGAAGTTACTGGTGCGCCCGTCGGCTTTGTGCTCCTGGTAGATAAACACCAGATCCCTCTCGTCGAAGGTGCGGAACCAGTCCTCCCAGTCGATTGCCTCCAGGGTCTGCCCGCCATAGCCCGGGAAGTTGAACCGGAGGACGCCGGCGCGACCCTGGTGCTCAGTGCCCGGCACTGTGGACGGCTGGGCTCCCCGATCCTCGGCCCACTGTCGGATTACCTCGTGGCTACGTGTGGCCAGGGACTGGCCGGTGTGGTCCTCGTGCTCGTCCACCGCGTGAATCCACTTGGCTCGCAAGGTCGTCTTTGACAGTTGATCCCCGTATCTCTGCAGGAAGCGGACATCCTCCTCCGTCACGTTCTTGGCGGCGATGGAGGAACTTTTGCCTCCGTGATGGCCTTTGTTGCTGTGTGGCATTCCTTCACCTCGTAAATGTGCTGAGGTCATGGCTCGGGTGACGGGGAAGCAGGGGGCGTGCCAGGGAGCTTCAACCTCCCGAGGGGTCAATCCCGCAGGTCCACCACTGTGGCGCGGGTGACCTGGGCCAGGTCGGAGGGGGCTATAGCGATGGCGAGGCCCCGCACGCCAGCACTCACGTAGACAGTGGGGTGGTGCAGGGCCGAACGGTCCATGTACACGGGGTAAGATCGTCTTCCACCGAGTGGCGAGACGCCACCCTTCACGAAACCTGTGAGTCGCGAGATTTCCAATGGGTCTACCATCTCTGCCCGCTTGTCGCCAATTGCCTGAGAGAGTTTGCGGAGACTGAGCGTCTCATCGCCCGGCACCAGCGCCAGCACTACCCCACGGCGCTCGCCTCGGGCGATGAGGGTCTTGAACATCGCTGCCGCAGGGATGCCCAGCCTGTTTGCCCCCTCCACGGCCGATACAAAGCCGTCCACATCGTAGGGCAGCACTTCGTGAGGGATCTTCTGTTCCACGAGGATCTGAATAGCTCTTGTGGCTTTCACACTGAGCGCCTTACAACGCGAAGGCGGACATCGCTGTCTGCCATCGGCCGGCAGAGGTGCCGACCGCTACATCGAGAAGCTACAGGGCTTAGACAGGTCTGTCAACCGCATCGCGCCATTGCGGAGGAAAGGAAAAGGGGCCGGCAGAGCTGCCGGCCCCTACGCACCACGATCAATTATGCCCTGATCTCCTGCCGCATGAAGCGGTAGTAGCTTATTCCGAAGCATGCCAGGGTCATGGAGATCAATCCCACGAATTGCGGCCACACCACCAGGAGGCTCTGGGAGAGCGGGAGCGGGCCTGGTACCATCCCGACCACCTCGCTCATCATGACTGGCCCCAGCGTCCGTACACTGGGAGTCAGGATGGTCATGGTGACCTCGGAGTAGAGCGTGGCTGGTGATAGCCTGGCCAACCCCATCCTGAAGTATTCGTTTGCCAACAGAGTCTGCGGCTCCTGCTCGTCAATCGGCATCAGCGCTTGCGCCGTAGTCGCCGCGATCATCGCCACGAAGAAGGTGACGAATATCCACAGGGCTATGCCCGCCAGGGCCGAGGTAGCCGTCTGCCGGAACAGAATGGAGAACAGGATGGACAGGGCCATCCAGAAGGCCACATAGAATACCGCGATGATGAGGTAGAGGAACAGCCTCACCACCTCATCGCCTGTGGGTGGTATCCCGATCAGCCGCAGCCCGAGGCCGGACAGCACCAGGGAGATGCTGGCCAGCATCACGGCTATGGTCGTGACCCCAGCCAGAAACTTGCCGTTGATGACCGAGTCACGGAAGATGGGATTGGATAGCACCCGGCTGAGGGTTCCCCTGGCGTACTCTCCGTTGATGGCGTCGAACCCCATGGCCAGACCCATCAGCGGTCCCAGGAACCCCACGAACGCCACGAAGGACGGGAGGGTCCCCGCCGAGACAGTGAACAGCCGTAGGAAGACGAAGCTGGATCCGCCGTCGCTGCTCGCCACGTCGCTCCTGATGGCTTGAGCCGCCGTGTAGGTGGCGGACATACCGGCCAGCAGGATCAGCGTGAACATGATCAGGAAGCGCTTGCTGCCGAATTGATCGGCTATCTCCTTGCGGAAAACCGCTAGTAGTCCTGGCATTCTCCTAGCCCTCCTGGAAGTACCTTAGGTAGATCTCCTCCAGCACGTGGCCTCGCAGGCGCAGTTGGCTCAGGTTGGCGCCGGCCGCGACAACGCGCCGAGCTATCTCCGAGCGCACATCCTTGAAGCAGTGTAAGAGGATGGCGCCGTCAATCCGATCCACCGACGAGACACCCGGTATCTTCCCGAGAGACCCGACCAGTTCGTCGCTTGCGGGGGATGCCTCAACCTCCACCACAATGGGATCGCCACCCAGGATCTGGAGGCCGAGCATCTCGACAGAGCCCTCCGCGACCATCTTGCCCTTGACGAAGATGCCCACCCGAGAGCAGATCTGCTGCACCTGGTGCAGCAGATGAGACGATAGCAGCACCGTGATCCTGTCCTCGCGACTCATCTGGCTGATCAGGTCCAGCATGTGCTTGACCCCATCGGGGTCGATGCCCAGGGTCGGCTCGTCCAGGATCACCACCTTGGGCTTCTTGAGCAGCACGTCGGCAATGCCGAGCCGCTGCCTCATTCCACGGGAGAACTTTCCTACCTCTTTATCGAGCACATCGATCAACTCTACCCGCTTGAGCAGGTAGTCGATGCGACTTAGAGCTTCCTTCTTCGGCATCCCGTTCAGGTCGGCGGTGTATAGAAGGTTCTCCCTGGCCGTAAGATCCTCGTAGAAGCCCACGTTATCGGGCAGGTACCCGACTATTCTCTTGACCTCCAATGGGTCGCGAGTAGAGTCGTGTCCGTAGATCCTGGCCTGGCCCGCCGTGGGTTCTGTCAGCCCCAGCAACATCAGGATAGTTGTGGTCTTCCCAGCGCCATTGGGGCCGAGCAGGCCGAAGATCTCGCCCTCGGGTATCTGGAGGTTCAACCGGTCGACGGCAGTGAGTTCTCCGTACCGTTTCGTCAGATTGACGGTCTCTATGGCAACCTGCGACCGCTCGTCCATGGCGTTATCTCCGGCCTAGCTTCATGAAGAGACCGAGCAGTCCACCGATGACCACGACGAGGATGCCGGAGCCGACCCAACCCCACATGGTGGGGGTTTCCACGGTGACCCGTACGTCCCTATCCAGGCTGGCCTGCGGGTGGGAGGCCGAGACGTTCAGCATGTAGTCGCCGGCGATGGCCTTAGCAGAAGGCTTGATCATCATGGCGACTTCTTGCTGGGCACCGGGGTCCAACTGGTCGATCTTGTCGGGTTTGAAGGTAACGGTCCAGCCCTCGGGCTTGCTGGAGGAGAGGCTCACGTTCTGCAGCGCGGCCGAACCGATGTTGGTGACGGTCACGTAGAAGGGGCTCTCCTGGCCCGCGGTGGCCTGAGTGTTGAACACCTCGGTGCGGGTCGACATAAACATCTCGAAGGTCCCGGTGACGACCACCTTCAACTCGGCCGAGGCCCGATCTGCCTGGGATGCCGCCGTCACGGTGATCGGGTACTCCCCGGCCTCAACCCTGGCGGGTGGTACCACCTCGACATCCAAGCCCTGGCTGCTGCCAGACTTCAGCGTGATGCTGGAAACCTGCTTGTCCTCGTAGGAGGGCTTGAACGACACTTCCCAACCCTCGGGGGCCTTGAAGCTGAGCCCGTAGGTCCGCTCCTCCTCGGAGTCGTTCCTGAGGTCGGCCTTGAAGCCGAACTTGGAGCCGGCCTTGCCTCGGAGGGTGGGATACTGAGCGGCGAACGTCGTGCCCTGGGTGGGCTGGTCCTTGACGCCAACAGCCAGCTTGAGGGTGCTGTCGATGCCGGGTCCAGTGCCCCTCAGGGTGACCTCGTAGTCCTGAGCCTTGGCGTCGGCCGGTACCTTCAACTGCAGGTCCACGCTCTCCAACCTCTCGCCTCCAACCCATACCTGGCGAGCCACGAAGCCGCGATCCTTAAGGATCGGGTCCCAGCCATCGGGGGCCTTGGTTAGGACGAGGTCAACGAACTTCCCATCCTTGCCCTTGTTGTTCACGTCGATGGTGAACGTTACCTGCTTGCCCCTGTCGACCACCACCCCCGAGACGGGAGTCGACAGGAACACTTCGGGCGTTTGCGCTGTAGCGACGTCCGCTGGGTTCGCGGCCCCAATGGATAGGGCCACCAGAGCTGCCAGTGGGGCGAGCAACAGCTTAGACACGATCCTCTTCACGATACTACCACCTCCACAATGTCTCTTTGCAGAAGATCAGAGCCATCAGCATAGGGCGCCCGCGAAGCGGACGCCAAAATGCACCAGGTAGGGATACTGGTTGAAGCGCACATGGTTGGACGGGTGATGGGCGTTTGGGGAACGCTGTCCCGCCAAGACGGCCTACATCATAGGCGCTCTCTATCAGAACGCCGTATGAACAGTGTTGGAACTATATCACAGGGTGGCGGGAAATTCTGTTAAGAGTATGCTAATGGAGGCCCCGACTCGCTGTGGGGCCTCCGGCTCTCAGCTCCCTACGCCCGTTCAGGGCCAGCGACCACTGTAACCAGGTGATCTGGATGGATCCAACGCCGGACCGCCTCGCGGATGCTATCAGGAGTGACTGCTTCGATCAAGGCCGGATACCTGAGCAGGTAGTCCAGGCCCAACTGGTAGAACTCGATGTCCAGCAGGACCTGAGCCACTCCGTCGTCGGTCTCCAGGCCAATAGGTAGGCTACCCGTCAGGAAGCTCTTG
This sequence comes from Chloroflexi bacterium UBA6077, assembly GCA_002436065.1. Classification (GTDB taxonomy): domain Bacteria; phylum Chloroflexota; class UBA6077; order UBA6077; family UBA6077; genus UBA6077. Next base: position 113,896 of record DIXP01000118.1, on the reverse strand, counting down.
CCGTTGACGATCTCAACTTCGGTTACAAGCTCCGTTCTCCAGCGCTCGATCTCTCGCACGGCCGCCTCGACCGCTCTCTCGACATTGGTGGGGTTGACTCCGGCCCGCATGGCCCAGGCGGAGGGGCCGAGGCTGGCCTGGAGGTCGCTGGAGACGTGATAGGCCAGACCTTGCTGGTCGCGGATGTTGGCCCCTAAACGGCCGGACAGTCCCAGCTCTCCGAGGATCAGATTGCCCAGCCGCAGGGCATAGTAATCCGGATCCTCGCGGGAAAGCGCCGGAAGCCCCATGACGATCTCGGATTGGAACTTGCCCGGCACAGCCACTTCGATGGTCTTGCTAGCGGGCAGCGGCGCCGGCGGTATCTCCAGCCTTGCTGGTTCCCCCTGGGCCTGCCAGCTACCCAGGATCCGGCGAATCTGCCCCACAGCCTCGGCGGGTGAGATGTCGCCAACGACGGCCACGGTGAGGACGTCCGGGCGGAAATGGCGTCTGTAGAACCCTTGCAGGTCGTTCCTACCAATCCGGCCCACCGTCTCCTCGGACCCCATCGGCCACAGGCGGTAGGGGTGACCCTCGGGATACAGCTCCTCCAGGAAGCGACGCTCCGCTACCGACCGGGGGTTGGTATCCTGGTGCCTGAGCCCGGTGATGAACTGAGCACGCAGCCTCTCCATCTCCTCCTCCGGGAAGGTGGGGAGCAGCAAGGTCTCCGCCAGTAGCTCCATCGCCCTGGGGAGGTCCTCCTTCAGGCATCTGACTCCCGCTTGGGCCATCAGCCGACCGGCGTCCACGCTGAGGCTCATGCCGAGGCTATCCGTCACCTCGCTCAACTGTTGGAAAGAGCGGGCCTCCGTGCCACGCATCAGCATTGGCGCCGTGAATCGGGCGAGACCGCTCTTCTCTTCGGCGTCGAAGACGCTGCCGGCCAGGAAGTTGGCTCGCACGATCACCTGCGGGCTGGTGGGGTTCTGGCTGACCAGCACGACGATGCCGTTTTCGAGCTGCTCCCGGTGGATCGGCAGGGCGATCCCCTGGCCCGAATAGCTAGTACCGAGTGCTGAGTGATGGGTGATGAGCGCTGAGTGAGGAGCGGCGGTGGCTGTCGCCTCGTACCCAATGCGCGGCGCGCTCTGGTCCGGGAGGGAGTAGAAGTAGGGCCGGCCGGCGCTCACGGCTACCGAGTCGGCGGAGCTCCCCGCGCCGTTGCCGTACTCGCCGGTGGGGACCAGCCACCCCACCGTGCGGTTTGCCTCGACAAGATACTTCTGGGCCACCCCCCGCACGTCCGCCGCTGAGACCGCCTCGATCCTATCCAGGAGACCCATGTAGGTCTCGAAGCTGTCGATGGTTTCCGTGGCGCCGAGCCAATACCCATGGTCCGTCACCGACTCCGAGGCGTAGACAAATTGTGCCCTCACCTGTTTCAGAGCGCGGTTCATCTCTTCCTCGTTCACGTCCTCCTGCTGAAGCCTCTCGACCTCCTGAAACACTATCTTCTCAACCGTTTCAAGGGATACGCCCGGGTTCAGGGTGGCGTCGATGCCGAAGAGGTAGGGGTCCTTGGTGAGGGACAGAGAGGAATCGGCGCCGCCTGCCAGGCCGCTGTCGACGAGGGCGCGATAGAGCCTGGAGCTTCGGCCCATCCTGGTGCCCCTGGAGCCGAACATCCCCATGGGCTTTCCCCCCGACAGGATCGCGTCCAGCAGCAGCATCGGATAGACGTCGGGGTCAGAGACGGCTGGTGAATGGTAGTCCACCTCGAAGAACGGCGCCCCTGCCGGGTAGCGTACCGTGATCCGGCGCTCTCCGCGCTGCGGCGGCTCCACCGTCCGCACGCTGGGGACGGGGGGGCCGCTGGGTATCTGCTCGAAGCGCTCCCGCACCATGCCCAACAGGGTGTCTGTGTCGAAGTCGCCCACCGCCACCACGATTGCATTGTTGGGACTGTAGAAGGTGCGGTAGTGAGAGTACAGCTCCTCTCTGGTCATCTGCTGGAGATCGGACTTCCAGCCGATGACGCTGTGGCCGTACGGGTGGGCCGCGAAGGCGGCGGCACCCATCTCCTCCGCGAGCAAGAAGGTGGGGGAGTTCTCGCTTCCCTCCCGCTCCGAGATTATGACAGTCCGCTCGCGCTCCACCTCCTCGGGATCGAAGAGGGAGTTGGCCATGCGGTCCGATTCGATGTCAAGTGCCAGCTCCAATCTCTTGATAGGGAGGGTCTCGAAGTAGGCGGTGTAGTCCAGCCAGGTGAAGCCGTTTAGGACTCCTCCATTAGCGGAGACCTTGCCGAAGATCTCACCTTTGCCCAGCTTCGGAGTGCCCTGGAACATCATGTGTTCCACCCAATGGGAGATACCGGTGGTTCCTATGGACTCGTTGCGGCTACCTACCCGGTACCACACCCAGAAGCTGGCTATGGGGACCCGATGGATCTCCTTGGCGATAACGGTCAGGCCGTTGGAGAGTACCGTGCGGGTAACTACTGTATTGCTCACTTTTATCGCTCCTGTAGAACTGGCGATGGAGACGGCAAAGACTCTCTCTTGCTGCTTCTAGTTGAACATGCAGCTTCCGGGCCAGGGGTACATGGCCGTGAACCAATAAACCTGACACATCTCGGCCGTAAACGGCCGGGCTAACTACCGGAATCCGCAGGTTAACCCGGCCCTTCAGGGCTGCGATCGGTATGTCTATTTCGGCAACGACCATCTACCCCTGGGCGGCGAGCGATGCTGCTATCAGCTTCTCGGCGTGGGCACGTGCGCGGTCGGCGAAGCGACGGTAGTCGGATTCCATTCGGCTCAGGGTCTCGGCGTCGGTGAGGCCGCTCTGCACTAACCGCAGTCCGGTGCGGTAGACCAGTTCTTTGTGTTCCGTGGCTACCCTCCGTAGCATCTCTCCCCATCGCTCCCGCTCCTGAGATGGCAGTCCATCCTCCTTTTCGGGCAAAACGATGCCCAGACCTTTCAGAGTCTCCGTGAGGTTCGAGAAGCGGTAGGGGGATCGGCTCAGGGCTCGCAGGCGGGAAAGCAGTTGACTCCGAGCCGCCATCAGTTTCTCGCTATGCTGCAGGAAACCGATGGAAGCATGTGGGCGGATCCTGGAACGCAGCCAGTCGAAGGCCGTCTTGGCGTCCACCGGTGCCGGGTGCCGGACGAAGATGGAGACCTGGAGTTGGGTCACCGCCCCAAGGAGGCCGGTGCCCACCCGGTAGTAGTGCTCCGCCCCCTCGAGGGTCTGCAGTCGGGTGGTGGACCTGTCCGTTTGAGCCAGGAGGGTGGCGAGCCCCCAGCCCGGGAGGGGGCCAAAGAACTCCATTGGGCTCACTGTCTCGAATATGACCTCGCGCGATTCGATCGGATATTCCTGGCGCAGGTTTCGGTCGGACGTGAGGAACCATCGGTTCACCGGCAGATCCGGTGCCGCCAGTAGCCCGTCCAGGACCGGCAGGTCCCGAGGATCCAGGCCCAAGGTTTGTTGGAGAAGGGCATCCAGCGGCGCCACGGCGCGTTGGAGAAGGGCTGTCAGGGCCTCGGAGCAGATCTGACCGTAGGAGGCGAACTCCAGGTTCCACTTGAAGTCCAGCGCCTGCAGAGTTGGTCTGCCACCGGATCCCTCCAGCATGACCACCACGTCCGGACTGGGCAGGCCGGAGCGAGAGAGGGCCAACTGTAGGGCTTCGTCTCCCGCCAGCGCCACCAATTGGCGCGGTATATACCCTTTCACAGGCCAGGGGAGTTGGACGTCCAGCCTGTTCTGGAGCATCCTGAGCCCCATCTCCTCCCACTGGCGTCCGATGTGCTCGCTGGCTCCTCCCCAGTTGCCCGCCATCCGTTCCCGGCGCAGCTCTCGGCTGGTCGCGGGTTGACCTCTCATGTACGACTCCATTAGCTGTGAGCAGTCAGCTATCAGACATTAGCTGTCAGCACTCAGCCGTCGGCTATCAGCAAAATGCCGACCGCGGTTTTCTTCATCCCGGCCGAAGAGAATACGGAGCGGGCAGTGACATCCATCATTGGCGACCTCCGCATTCTCTGCGCACTCTGCGGTCAGAAACGGGTTCTCAACTCCGCCATACAGCTCGCTTGGAAGCTGACAGCTGATGGCTGATGGCTGATAGCTAGATTGTAGCAGAGTGTCCGAATCCGGGCCGTCCTGTTAGAATGTTGTTGACCATCCAGTGGTCTTCTCCATTGAAAGGAGATTGATCGAGAAATGCGGCCGATTCGCACCTTCATGGTGACTCCCTCGCTGCCTCCTCGCCTGGAGCAGCTGCGTGAACTGGCTTACAACCTCCGGTGGTCTTGGGACTACGAGACCTTCGAGCTGTTTAGGCGGCTGGACTTCAATCTGTGGGAGGTGTGCAGGCACAACCCAGTAAAGATGCTTGGTATGCTGCGCCAGGAAACGCTGCAGGAGGCGGCCAACGATGACAGCTTTCTCGCCCAGTTGAGCCGAGTTACCGAGCAGTTTGACGAATACATGAACTCCAAGAAGACCTGGTTCCGACGGACTGTGGGAGCGCCCGAGGATCTCGAGGTCGCCTACTTCTCCATGGAGTTCGGTATCTCCGAGTCATTGCCCAACTACTCTGGAGGCCTCGGGGTGCTGGCTGGGGATCATCTCAAGTCGGCCAGCGACCTGGGCGTGCCGCTGGTAGGGGTGGGTCTCCTATACCAGGAGGGCTACTTTCGGCAGTACCTGAACGCCGATGGGTGGCAGGGTGAGCTGTATCCCGACAACGATTTCTACACAATGCCCCTGACATTGGAGCGTAGGAGCGACGGCTCCCCAGTGGTGATCCAGGTGGAGTTTCCTGGTCGGGTAACCCGTGCTCAGGTATGGCACGTCCAGGTTGGGCGGGTGCCGCTCTATCTGCTGGACGCCAACATACCGGTGAACCGGCCCGAGGATCGGGATGTGACCGACCGCCTCTACGGTGGTGACATGGACATGCGGATGCGACAGGAGATCCTGCTGGGGATCGGCGGTATCCGCACCCTGACGACGCTGGGGATCGATCCCACCGTCTGCCATATGAACGAAGGGCACGCCGCCTTCCTGGCCCTCGAGAGGATCCGGATGGTGATGCAGTCGGCGAGCGTGAGCTTCGCCGAGGCCAGGGAGGCAGTTGCCGCCGGGAGTGTTTTTACGACCCACACGCCGGTGCCCGCCGGCATAGACGTCTTCTATCCCGACATGATCGAGCGATACTTTGGTGGGTACTACCGCTCGCTAGGACTGACCCATCGAGAGTTCATGGGGCTGGGTCGCCAGGATCCCAGCGATGAGCAGGAGCCGCTCTCCATGGCGGTCCTGGCCCTTCGTCTCGCCAGCAAGGCTAATGGGGTGAGCGCGCTGCACGGCGAGGTCTCTCGGAAGATGTGGCAGAAGGTGTGGCCGGGGGTGCCTGAGAGCGAGATACCCATTAGCTCCATCACCAATGGTGTGCACGCCGCCACCTGGACCGCCGGTCGCGATATAGGCCCTCTCTTCGATCGGTATTTGGGTCCCAGGTGGAAACAGGACCCGGCGGACCCCGCTGCCTGGCAGGGGGTCGACAAGATCCCAGGCGAGGAGCTGTGGCGATCCCACGAGCGCCGTCGGGAGAGGCTGGTGAGCTTCGCCAGGGAGAGGCTGGTATGGCAGTTGGAGAGGCGAGGCGCCTCCCAGAGCGAGATCGAAACGGCGACGGAGGTGCTGAACCCCGAAGCTCTCACCATAGGGTTCAGCCGCCGCTTCGCTACCTACAAGCGGGCTACCCTACTGTTCCGCCATCAGGATCGGCTGGCCAGGATCCTGAACGACAGAGACCGCCCCGTGCAGATCATCATCGCGGGAAAGGCGCATCCCCACGACAATCCTGGTAAGGAGTTGATCCGGCAGGTCATCCATTTTGCCCGACAGGATGAGTTCCGCCGCCAGATCGTGTTCCTGGAGGACTACGACATGGTGGTGGCTCGCTACCTGGTGCAGGGAGCGGACCTGTGGTTGACCACTCCCAGGAGACCCCTGGAAGCCAGCGGTACCAGTGGGATGAAGGTGGCCTTCAACGGAGGGATGAATCTGAGCGTCCTGGATGGTTGGTGGTGTGAAGCCTACAACCCCAACGTGGGGTGGGCCATCGGCCGGGGGGAGGTCTATCAGGACCAGGCCTACCAGGACGAGGTGGAGGCCAATGCCACCTACGATCTGCTGGAGAAGGAGATCGTCCCGCTCTTCTACGATCGGGGTCAGGATGGGATTCCCAGGGGTTGGACCGCCAAGATGAAGAGTTCCCTGAAGGCCATTTGCCCCATCTTCAACACTCATCGGATGGTGGAGGAGTATGTGGAGCAAATGTATATTCCCTCGGCCGCGCGGTCTCGCACGCTGCTATCGGACAGCATCGCCAGGGCCAAGGAATTGGCTCGCTGGAAAGTGGAGGTCCGCGGTCGATGGCCGGAACTTCGTATCGCGAACGTGGAGGTCGATGTCCCCAGCGAGGTGACGGTGGGTTCTCTGGTGGAGGTTCGGGCCGATGTCCAGTTGGGAAGTCTGAGGCCCGAGGATGTCTCCGTGGAGCTGTACCAGGGGCCTGTCGACGCGAACTTGGAGATCCGTGACGGTATGCCCATACCGATGATCTTCCTGGAACGGAACAGTGACGGGACCGCCGCCTTTATCGGCTCGATCCCCTGTTCCATCAGTGGCCTGCGGGGCTACGCCCTCAGGATTCTACCGAAGCATGAAGACCTGGCCAATCCTTACGAGCCGGGGCTAATCCTATGGGCGCAGTGAACTTGCGGCTTACCCTGATACAGGGTATAATTCCTGTTAGCAGGATTTAGCGCAGATAACCACAGCAGACACGCCTCTCAATGCGAGAGGCGTGTTCTGTCGTACAGAGCATTTCATGGGGGGAGCGCCGTGAGAATCGCTATGGTCACTAGTTGGGATAGACACTGCGGGATCTACACCTACAGCCGTCCCCTGGTGGAGGAGATGCGCCGCCAGGGTCACGACGTGCAGGTTATCTGCCATACCGATGCCAAACCATCGTATGGCGTCCACCCCGTGATCGACCTGACACGGCCGGAGTGGTATACAGCTCTGGAGCGGAAGGTGGCCGATCTTCAGCCGGACGTGGTCCACATCCAGTTTGAATATGGGCTGTTTTCGCGCCATCGGTACGAGGAGCAGTTGGGATCGGGGGCGGCGGATGCCTTCGAACTAGCTTCATCCCTTTTCCGTTGGAGGCTGTTGGGTCAAGCTACGGTGATGACGATGCACTCGGACAACGAGGGAGTCGCCGATCGGCTGGCCTACATCGATGCCATTGGCTCGCTGCTGGGTGCCACCATCGTCCATACTCCCCATGCCGCCAAGCCATCGGGCGAAGTTAGGATCATACCCCATATGGCGCCCACGCAGGCGTTCTTTCCCAAACCGAAGGAGAGGTTTGGCTATCCGGGCAGGTTAGTGGTGGGGATGGTGGGTTATCCGGAGTGGTACAAGCGGTATGACTGGTTCGTGAGGCTTTGGCCGGAGATCGCGGAACGCGCTCCGGAGAACGCCCTCCTGGTGGTCGCCTGCGCGCCCCGCCCGGGTAGTGAGACGGGCGAACGGTGTAGTTTGGAATTGCGAGAGACCATTCACTCGAGCGAACGCAGGTATTCCATACTGGACCTCCCCGTGCTTCTGGATAGCGAGGGGTTTCTGGAGCTGGTGGCCAGCTTCGATGTCCTGGCGCTGCCCTACCAATCGGCCGCGGCCTCGGGGCCATCCATGGCTGCTTGCGCCGTCGGGACCCCGGTCGTGGCGAGCGCCGTGGGCGGACTGCGGAGCTACGTGGAGTCCAGCGATGCCGGATTGATCGTGGATCCCGACGATGCGGCGGGATTCCGCGACGCTGTGGTGAGGCTGCTTCAGGACGAGCCGCTACGAGTGGAGTTGAGCGAGAAGGCGCGTCGTTACGCCGAGTACGTGTCGGTGGAGCGGACCGCCATGCGGCACCTGGAACTGTACCGCGAGGTGATCGAGCGGACGAAGGTGCTATAATCGGCCGAACCTGTGGCGTTGAAGCCGGGCTTCAACGCCACGAACCCCTCTCAGAGGAGGTCTCCCGTTCCCATGTCAGAGTGCAAAAGGACCGACGTTTCTCCGTTTCTGGTGATGGAGGTTCTGGAGGAAGCCCAGCGGCTTCAGAGGGAAGGCATCGATGTGGTCCACATGGAGGTGGGCGAGCCGGACTTCGATACCCCAGCCTGCATCATCGAAGCGGCGGCTCGAGCCATGCGGAACGGCAAGACCCACTACACCCACAGCCTTGGCGTCCGAGAGCTGCGGGAGGCGATCAGTGAGGATTACCATAAGCGCTACCGGGTTGAGGTCAACCCCGACCAGATCCTGGTAACCTGCGGTACCTCCCCCGCCCTCTTCATGCTGTACTCCGTGCTGTTGGAGAAGGGCGACGAGGTGATCCTCTCCAACCCCTACTACGCCTGCTATCCGAACGACGTCACCTTCTCGGAAGGTAAGACCGTCTTCGTGGATGTGCTGGAGTCGGAGGGCTATCAGGTGAGGGCGGAGAGGATCCGCGAGAAGCTGAGCCCCAGGACGAAGGCAATCATGATCAACTCTCCAGCCAACCCCACGGGGATAGTGCTCAGCCCCGACCGGTTGGCAGCCATCGGTGGGATGGGCCCGATGGTCGTGTCCGACGAGATCTACCACGGCCTGGTATACGAGGGGGAGGAGCACTCCATCCTGGAATACACCGACCGGGCCTGCGTGCTGAACGGCTTTTCCAAGCTGTACGCCATGACCGGCTGGAGGCTGGGCTACGTCATCGCCCCGCCGGATGTGATCCGGCCTATGCAGAAGATCCATCAGAACTTCTTCATATCGGCCAGCGACTTCGTCCAGTGGGCCGGCGTCGCGGCGCTGAGGGAGGCTGGGGCCGAGGTCGAGAGGATGAAGCAGACCTATGCGGAGCGGCGGCTGTTCCTGCTGGAGGGGCTGCGAAAGCTCGGCTTTGAGATCCCTCACCCGCCCACGGGGGCCTTCTACGTGTTGGTGAATGCCCGAAAATACACCTCGGATTCAAAGGCGTTCGCCTTCGACATCCTCCGGAAGGCCCACGTGGCGGTTGCGCCGGGGGTCGACTTTGGCAGTAACGCGGAGGGCTATATACGTTTCTCCTATGCGACTTCAGTGGAGCGCATTGCGGAAGCACTGAAGAGGCTGGAAGGATACCTGTCGAAATGTTAGCTCCCGCCGTCAGCCTGGTTGCAGAGACAGCGAGCCGGATTCGAGAGAACGTCGCCAGGGTCATGGTGGGCAAGGACGAGACCATCACCATGATGCTGGTGGCCGTGCTCGCCGAGGGGCACGTCCTGCTGGAGGATGTGCCGGGGTTAGGGAAGACCACCCTGGCCAAGGCACTGGCGCGCTCCCTGGGGCTCAGCTTCCGTAGGATCCAATTCACCCCGGATCTGCTGCCCTCGGACGTCACCGGCATCTCCTACTTCAATCAGAAGAGCCAAGAGTTCCAGTTCCGCCCAGGGCCGATCTTCACGAACGTCCTGCTCGCCGACGAGATCAACCGCGCCACCCCCCGCACCCAATCAGCGCTGCTGGAAGCTATGGAGGAGCGGCAGGTGACGGTGGACGGGGAGACCTATCCATTGCCTCGGCCCTTCTTCGTGCTGGCCACTGAGAACCCCGTGGAGCTGGAGGGCACCTTCCCACTCCCAGAGGCCCAGCTGGATCGCTTCCTGATGCGGCTCAACCTCGGGTATCCCACTAGAGATGAAGAGAGGCTGATCGCTCGTCGCTTCCAGTGCGCCAGCCCCCTGGACGCACTGGAAGCGGTGGTGTGCGCGGAGGAGTTGGCCAACCTTGCCGCTGCCTGTCGGGAGGCCTTCGTGAGCGAGGTGGTGGAGGGCTATCTGGTGGATCTGGTCCGCGCCTCGCGGGAGTTGGCCGAAGTGACTTTGGGGGCCAGTCCTCGCGCTACCATCGCGCTCCTTCGAGCCGGGCAGATCCTGGCGGTCCTCTCGGGTCGCGATTTCGTCCTTCCCGATGACGTCAAGCGGCTGGCCGCGCCAATCCTTGCCCATCGACTCGTCATCGCCGCCCAGGGCTACCTGCAAGGCCGTTCCAGTCTGGAGTTGGTGGCCGGGCTGCTAGATCAAGTCCCCGCGCCGGTGGAGGATGAGGGGAAGGGTTAGCCGATGCTCGCCGGCCAGATGGTTGTCCTCCTCGTCGGTCTGCTGGTGCTCAGCATCCTCACTCGTGGGACCTCGCTGTTTCTGCTCTCCCTGGTCCTTCTGGTGGCCGCCCTGCTCTCGCGACTGTGGGAGCATTACTGCCTGGTGAGGGTGGAGTACCGGCGGCATTTTGGCCACAGGCGGGCCTCTTTCGGCGAGGATGTCGAACTAGAGGTGGAGATCGTCAACCGCAAGCTGCTACCCCTCTCTTGGCTGGAGGTGGAGGACGAGATTCCACAGGCACTACCCCCGCGAAAGGGTCGGGTTGCCCCCAGCTACAAACCGGAGCGTTCCCTCCTAGCCAGCCTCCTGGCCCTGCGCCCGTACGAGCGGGTTCGTCGGCGCTACACGATCCCCTGCACGAAGCGGGGAGACCATCTCTTCGGGCCGGTGCGGATCCGCTCCGGCGACCTCTTCGGCTTCGTGGTGTGCGAGCGGGAGCTGAAGATAGAGGATCGGTTGATCGTCTATCCAAGGGTGGTACCACTGGCTCAATTGGGCCTTCCTGCCTACCAGCCGCTGGGGGAGTTGAGGACTCAGAGTTGGATCTTCGAGGACGTCAGCCGGATCGCGGGCGCCAGGGAGCACCGTCCTGGCGATGGGTTGCGGCGGATTCACTGGCCGGCCAGCGCGAGGACGCAGCGGCTCCAGACGCGGCTCTACGAGTCCACCACCAGCCACAAGCTGACGATCTTCCTCAACCTGGATACCAAGGAGGGTGGATGGGATCCGGGTTATGACCCTGAGGTGCTAGAGCTATCGATCACCACCGCGGCCTCCCTTGCTCATTGGGGGGTAGAGCAGGGTTACCAGGTGGGGATCTTTACCAATGGCGTTCACCGAGAGGGTTGCGGTCGAGTGGCTGTCCAACCCGGTAGCGGACCAGCGCAGCTGGAGCGCATCCTGCTGGCGCTGGCGAGGCTCCAGCCGATCGTCCTGCAGGGGTTTGATAGCTTGCTGGCCCAGGAGGTCCGGAGACTGCCCTTTGGAACGACCTTGGTGCTGGTGACGCCGTCCTTGTCGCAGCCTGTCCTGGCGGCGGCGGCCGCTCTCAGGAAGCGTGGCCATGCCGTCACGGCCATCCTCACCGGCCGGCAGGGTGTAGCCCGACCCATCGAAGGGGTTACGGTGCGGCGCGTAGGGCCGCCCGAGTCCTGGCGCGACTTCCAAGTGCTGGCACCGGCGTAGGGTTAGGAGTAGATGCCTCGAGTGGCCGCCGAAAAACGTTTCCCGATAAGCCTCGGTATGGAGTGGGTCCAGTACATGCTCCTGCTGGCTGCCGAGGCTGCCTGGAGCTACCCTTGGTCCATCGCCGTCGGCCACTGGTTCGGGGCGGGCGCGGCTGCCTTGTCCCTGCCGATGCTGGTGCTGCTCTTGACGGTGTCCCTACTCGCTACTCGCCTCATCACAGGGTTGGTGAGGCGGTTGTGGCTGGGCCAGGTGCTGCTAGTGGTGTTGGCGTGCCTGGTGGTTAGCGTCACGGCGGTGGCTGAACTGCCGGCTCTGCGGGAGGGGGTGCTCTGGGAAGAGGGCTGGTACCAGATGTTCAACACCGGCTTCGGTGCCCGGGCCGCGCTGGCGGGGGTATTCGCGGGCTTCCTCTGGCGGAGGGGGGCGCTCTTCGGTCGCTCCTTGCCCACCAGCTTCAGCATCGAGGAGCAGTTTCGGACGGGTATGGTGGCGCTGACCAGCCTCCTCATGGTGTCGTCCCTGGCTGGTGAGTACGCACCGGTTTCTGGAGACCCGCTGGTGCTTTCAACCCTGCTTTTCGTCTCGGCCTCGCTCATTGGGATGCCGCTGGCCCAGGTCGCGGAGGTGAGCCGAAGCTCGCGATATCGGGACGGGTCCGGACTGGCGCCTTCGGCCCAGTGGATCGGTATGCTACTCGGCGTCCTGATGGGCGTCCTGGCCGCCACCCTGCTGCTGGCGGATCTGCTCACGTTTGAGAGGGCCAGCAGGGTATGGGAGGCCGTGCGAGATCCGCTGGGGGCGGTCTTGTACGCGGTTGTGCAGATCGTGGCGATCCCGATTGGTCTGCTGGTGGAGGCCCTGATCTTCCTGATGAGGCTGCTGATTCGCCCGGGCAGCCAGCAACCTCGACCTCGCCAGGATGCGCTGCCCGGCCTCGACCAGATACCAGAGGGGGAGCTGGCCTCTCTGTCGCCGGAGATGCTGCTGGTGCTGAAACTGGTGGCGGTGATAGGGCTGGGGCTGCTCTTTCTGTGGCTGCTGATCCGAGCGATCTCTCGATTGAATAGGGGATGGCAGCGCGACGGTGTGGAAGAGAGTCGGGATTTCGTGTGGTCCTGGCCGCACCTAGGCGCCCTCTGGCGGTGGTTGCTGGCGCGGCTCCGCCCCGTTGCCGTTACGCTCCGCCGAGTAGCCGAACCCAGGAGAAGCATCGTCACAGTAGGCGGTGTTCGCAGGCAGTACACCGAGTTCCTCTCCCTGGGGGCAAGAATGGGGCGAGCTAGGAGACCATCTGAGACGCCTCTCGAGTACGAGCGGCGCTTGGTAGCCGACCCTGCCCTCATAGGTGGGGAGGAAGTGTGTGCCATTACCGCCAGCTATCTGCAGGCGCGCTACGCTCCACCTCATCCTGAGGGAGGCGACCTGGGCGCAGCCGCCTCCGCGCTTGTCCGCCTCCGCGCCCTCTGGGCAAAGGTGCATCTATCATAGGTCGGGAGATTGGGAGCGCCCGAGGCGACCTCCGCCGGCTACCGCTTCTGCGCCGTCTGCAGGCCGGCAGTGTAACAGTTGTGCCTTTGTCCTCAGATGAGGTTGTCGAGGAAGTCGGCGAGGTGGTCGTACCAGTCAATCTGGTCCTGGAGGGTGAAGTGGGCGTTGGCGCCGCTGGGGCTGGGGACTACGAAGAGGCGGGTTTCTCCCAGAGGACGCGGTTGGGGGCCGAGTGCGAAGATCGGCTTGGACTCTCCCAGGATGTGGTGGGCGAAGTGGCGGTAGCCGATGACGCCGTTGAAGCAGGCCACTCTGGGGTTGCAGGCATCCAGCCGTGCCAGCAGTCTGGGGGACCACTCCCTGTAGTCAGAAAGGCTCAACTCCGAGGCGTTGCGGGTCGGGCGCTTCACCACGTCGGTGAAGCCGATGCCGAAGGGGAGAAGCCTTGCATCGTCCTCGGGGGTAAGCCGGTCGCGTCCGAGGGCTTCCCGGATGGGCAGGCTCAGCCGGGAGCGGGAGAAGGCAGACCAGAAGCGGTTTGAAGGGCGGGCGAAGTAGTGGCCCTTTTGCACGGCGTAGACCGCCGGATTGATCCCGACGAACGCCAGTCGCATACCTGGAGACAGGTAGTCGGGCAGGGTGTCGAAGGGATAAGTCTCTTCAGGATTGGGCATACTGTTGAACCGCGTATCGGCTAATGTCCGAGGTGCATTCAACCACGGAGACATGGAGAGCACGGAGAGGACACCGAGGACCCCGCTAATCCTTCGTGTACTTCGTGTCTCCGTGGTTCCATCGCTTCTTCTAGTCCGCGTTCTTGATCAGGGCGAGGTTACCGGTCTTGGCGGCCTCGAGGATGGGGCCCATGTACTCGTCCACCATCTCGGCTGTCATTGGCACAGGCATGTTCTCCAGCTTCATCTTCAGGGCGGGATCCTTGGCTGCCGCCAGTGCCCTCTCGATGTGGCCCTGTGTGAAGCCCTTCACTTCACCGAGGGTGGTGGGGAAGCCGATCTTCTTGCTGAAGGCGATCATTGCCTCGGCGACGGCCATACCCAACTCCCTGCCGCTGAGGCTCTCTACGTCTGCGCTGGTGAGGCCGGCGTTCTTGTAGATCCTGCCCACCATCCTCAGCGGCTCCTCGACCTTGGGAGCGAAGAAGACGGTGTAGTAGGGGTTCATGATGGCGCAGCCCCGGCCGTGGCTCAGGATATCGATCAGGGAGAAGCTGGTGAGGTGGGCGCCGTTGGTGCCGCCCAGCATGATTGCGTAGCCTCCCAGGTCGGTGGCCAGCCCCAGGGCCGTCCTTGCCTCCACATCCTTGCCGTCCTTCATGGCTCGTTCCAGGTACTCTACCACCAGGCTGATGGTGACCTGGGCCACCTCCATCATCCGGCCGTTATACGGCTTGCCCACAGAGTCGAAGAGTACCTCCAGGGAATGGGCGATGCCGTCCAGGGCGCCGTCGGCGGTGAAGCCTGGGGGCATGGACAGGGTGATGTCGTAGTCGAAGATGGCGCGGGCCGGTGTGATTACCGGGTCCACGATCAGCTTCTTCTGGCCGCTCTTGAGGTCGGTGATGTTGGAGTACTTGGTCAGATGGGCGCCCGTGCTGGCGGCTGTCTGGATCGCCACAACTGGAGTCAGCTTCTTTCCCGTGGCCTTGAGCTTATCGCCGACCTTGCCGACGCCGAAGTACTCGTCCACTCCGCCGCCGAGGGTGCGCAGCACCTCAGCCGACTTGGCGGCATCGATGGTGCTTCCACCACCCAGGCAGACGATGACATCCGCATCGGTGGTTTTCAGCTCCTCGGTCATCCGGAAGAGGTCATCACGAGGGGCGTTCGGTCTTGCCCCCTGTATCTCCTTGACAACCTGGACCCCAGCTTTGGTCAGGGAGTCCCTTATGGTCTTGAGGAATGGCTCGTTGCCTGGAAAGACGTCGTAGATCAAGGCGGCCTTCTTGCCCAGATCCGCCGACACCTGACCTACCTGGCCCAGGACTCCGGCTCCAAAGATGTACTTGCTGCCCTGCGACTCCCGTATCAGTTCTCGAGCTCTCTCCAAGTCCGACACGGCATTTCCCTCCCTACTCTGTGCACATTATCCGAGACTCCTTATAGGAGCCATGCTTGCTGCCCCGTAGATTACCACAAGTTGACGGGGTTATGCGGCGCGAGGGAGGGGAGGGAGTATCCCATCAGGCCCCCGAACTGCGGGCCGATAGGGCTCTATTCCCCGTCGGTGTCGGTGCTACAATGCGCCCAAAATCCTTAGGAGGTAGTCTAGAGGTGGGAGAAAGCATGGAGAAACGCAAGAAGGTGGTCGCCGTCCCCGGAGCAGCGGCCCCGCTAGGGCCTTACTCGCAGGCGATCAAGGCGAACGGCTTCGTTTTCGTCGCCGGCGAGAAGGGGTACGACCCTCGGACCAATGCCTTAGTGCCGGGTGGCATAAAGGCCGAGACCCGGCAGACGCTGGAGAACATTCGTATGATCCTCGATGCAGCGGGGTCCTCCTTCGACCTCGCTGTTTCGTCCACGGTGCACATGACCAATCTGGATGAGTTCGCCGAGATGAACGAGGTGTTTGCCCAGTACTTCAGGGTCGATCCGCCCGGCCGCACCACGGTCGAGGTGTCGCGACTGCCCGGAGGCGCCCACGTCGAGATAACCGTGGTGGCACTCGAAGGGGAGTAGATCAGCCCTGATGGCGATCGACTGTGTGTTGACGAGCAGTAAGAGGGGGGATATCATCACCTCTAACCGCCGCACTTTGCGGGCCGCCTGGCTCGAGGGTGGCGACTGCGCAACCGCGTCCTTCCTTCCACTCCTTTTGCCAAGGGGAATCATAGCCGTCTCGGCTGTGAAGCGTTGCGAGACCTGTAGAGAATAGTTGAGGAGAATAGGAACCATGGCCTACAGTATCAGTGATGAGTGCATTAGCTGCGGCGCTTGCGAATCGGCCTGCCCGACTGGGGCGATCAGCGAAGGGACCGACAAGTACGTGATCGATCCCGAGAAGTGCACCGATGACGGCGAGTGCGCCTCCGTCTGCCCGGTGGACGCCCCTGTCAAGGTCGACTAGGCGCCCACGAGACTGAAGCCGCCTGCTACGGTTGTGAAACCCATCTGCACGGGTTAGGACCGACCGGCGATTCCGCACCAAGAGAGACCGAGGAAGCCTGCTTGTGCCTCCTCGGTCTCTTGTTGCCTTCGTGGCACGCTTCTCGCAGCTATGTAGTAGCAGTTGCCATGCCGTGGGGAGGTTGTAGTTGGGCATCGATCGCCGGCGAGCGTGGAGTTGGGTCGCTTACTATCGAGGGCAAGCGGGGCAGTGGGCCTGGGTGCTTCACCGGCTGGCGGGGCTTGCAGTCGCCGCCTTCCTACTGATCCACATAATAGACACCTTCGTCTTTGGCTTCGGGCCGGATGCCTACAATGCGCTGCTTGGCATCTGGGCCCAGCCGGTTTTCCTGGTGCTCCAGGTGCCCCTCTGGGGAGCCGTCGTGTATCACGCGCTCAACGGTATCCGGGTGATAATCATCGATTTCTGGGGCCCCGGATCCCTCTTCCAAGAGCGCCTTTTCTGGGTGGTGATGGTCCTGTCCGTTCTTCTCTTCCTTCCGGGAGCCTTCGTTATGCTCTCGCCCATTTTTAGGTAAGGGGTGAGCCGTGCTGTACAGCTCCAGCAGGGATAGACCGCGCAGCGGCAACTTCGAGCTATGGTCCTGGTTTTTCATGAGAGTCTCGGGAGTTGTGCTGTTGGTTATGGTGCTGGTGCATTTCGCCATCATGCACCTGATCACCCCCATAGAGCTTGTCACCTTCGACTTCGTTGCCCTTCGCTGGTCCAATCCCCTGTGGAGGGTGTACGACTTGGTGATGCTCTTCTTAGCAGTGGTCCATGGGATGAACGGGGTAAGGGTGGTGGCCGACGACTATATCCACAGCCGAGGGTGGCGCGTCGTGGTGGCGACTCTCATCTACGCGGTGACCTTTGCCTTTCTGGTGATTGGGGCGGAAGTCATCTTCGCCTTCCAGCCGCTACTAAATACTCAATAGAGCCAGGGGCGCAGATATGTATCACAAGTATGACGCAATAGTGGTGGGCGGAGGTGGCGCGGGCCTGATGGCCGGTATGGTGATGGCGGGTAAGGCAAATGTGGCCGTGCTGAGCAAGCTATATCCCAGCCGATCCCACACGGGGACCGCACAGGGGGGGATCGGCGCAGCTCTTGGTAATCTGGAAGAGGACCACTGGGAGTGGCACATGTTCGACACCGTGAAGGGGAGCGATTACCTGGCCGACCAGGACGCGGTGGAGGTGATGTGCCAGGAGGCCATAGACACCGTCTACGACCTGGAGCACATGGGATTGCCTTTCAGCCGCATACCGGACGGCAGGATCGCCCAGCGCTTCTTTGGAGGACATACTCGGGATTACGGCAAGGCCCCGGTTCGCCGGTCCTGTTATGCCGCCGACCGTACCGGCCACATGATCCTCCAGACCCTCTACCAGCAGTGCATCAAGAAAGAGGTAACCTTCTTCAACGAGTACTTCGTCCTAGACCTGATCCTGCTGGATGGCGTATGCCAGGGGGTTGTGGCGCTGGACGTGGGGACCGGCGAGCTTCACACATTCCACGCCAAGGCGGTGCTTTTCGCCACAGGCGGGTACGGTCGGGTCTTCAGGGTTACCAGCAACGCCCTCACATTCACCGGCGACGGCAACGCCATCGCCTTCCGGAGGGGCATCCCCTTTGAGGACCCCGAGTTCTTTCAGTTCCATCCTACTGGAATATACAAGCTGGGCATCCTGATAACCGAGGGGGCCAGAGGTGAGGGGGGGATCCTTCGGAACCGGACGGGTGAGCGGTTCATGGAGCGGTATGCTCCATCCCTGTTGGATCTGGCGCCTCGCGATCTGGTCTCCAGGGCGATGTACTCGGAGATCCAGGCGGGCCGCGGCATCGAAGGCCGGGATTTCCTCCACCTGGACCTGACTGCTTTGAGTCCGGAGCTGCTGGAGAGCCGTCTGCCCGACATAGCCGATTTCGTGCGCACCTACCTGGGGATCAACCCCTCTCGGGACCCAATCCCCATCCAGCCCACGGCCCATTATGCGATGGGGGGGATTCCAACTGATGTGGATGGTCGGGTGGTGGTGGACGAAGGCAACACTCCCATGCCGGGCTTCTATGCGGCGGGCGAGTGTGCCTGCGTATCCGTCCACGGCGCCAACCGCCTGGGCACCAACTCCCTGGTGGACATCATCGTCTTCGGCCGCCGGTCGGGACGAGACATGCTGCGGTACCTGAGGGAGGCGGAACTGCTTCCCCTGCCTTCAGACGTGGAGGCTCCTGCCAGGGGCGAGATAGCCGGTCTCCTGGGGGGGCGCGGGGGTGAGAGGGTGGCAGTATTGAGGGCTGAGCTGCAGGACCAGATGGAGGTTAATGCCTCGGTGGTCCGGAACGCGGAGAAGCTGAAGGCCATGCGGTCGGTGATCGCCGACCTGAAGGAGCGCTACGGACGGGTCTTACTGCAGGATCGGGGCAGGGTGCACAACAGTGACCTGACTGAAGCCATCGAGTTGGGAAACATGCTGGACGTTGCCGAGGGCATCGTGGTTGGGGCGCTGGCGCGGAAGGAGAGCCGGGGGGGACACTTCCGGGAAGACTTCCCCAAGAGGGACGACGAGCGCTTCCTTGCCCATACGCTGGTCTACAAGGACGGCGGGAGGCTGGAGATCGGATACAAGCCGGTGTCCATCACCCGTTTTCAACCGCAGGAGCGGAAGTACTGAGTAGCTGCCAGCAATCAGCTTTCAGCTGTTAGCTATCGGACTCCAGTATGTGGGATTCGGGAATCAGGACTGAGAGCAGAAACGGCGTCCCAATGGAGAGATCATGCAGTTAGCCTTGAAGATCCAGCGCTTCGATCCCGAGAGGGATTCCAAACCGCACTTCGTCGACTACGAGGCCGAGGTGGAGCCGACGGACAGGATCCTCGATGCCCTCAACTACGTGAAGTGGTACCTGGACGGCACTCTCACCTACCGGCGGTCGTGTGCGCATGGGATCTGCGGGTCCGATGCAATGCGGATCAACGGTCGAAACAGGCTGGCCTGCAAGCTGCTGGTGAAGGACGTTCCCCGAAGGATCACGGTGGAACCGCTGTTGGGATTCCGTGTGATCAAGGACTTGGTGGTGGACATGGATCTCTTCTTCGCCCTCTACGCGGCGGTGAAACCCTATCTGATTACAGACACTCCCCCGCCTGAGAAGGAGCGGCTGCAAAGCCCGGAGCAACGGGAGTTGTTCGATGACTCCACCAAGTGTATCCTCTGCGCTTCCTGCACTGGGTCGTGTCCCCCATACTGGGGCAACCCCGATTTCGTTGGCCCTGCGGCCCTGGTGAACGCCCACCGCTTCATTTTCGATAGCCGCGACGACGGTGGTCCGGAGAGGCTGGACATCCTCAATGCCCGCAACGGCGTGTGGCGCTGCCGGACCGTCTTCAACTGCACCGAGGCCTGCCCGCGGGGGATCAAGGTCACCAAGCACATCGAGGAACTGAAGCGGTTGCTGCTGTTCAACAGGGTGTGATTTCCTCAACCAGCTTCAGCGCGAACACCATCTCCGGCGGCAGAGAAGCCAACTCCCCCTCTGGTATCTGGTCAAGGCCAGGGCCATGGGCACTACATGTGATCCACCCGATCTCCACGTGAGCTCTTGGTGTGCACCAAATTGGCAGCTGCTCGAAAGTGCTCCACTAGCATCGCCAGCCGGGAGTTGCAGAGCAGGCCATTGTGGCGCATAATATGCGTGTGAAGCTGTCACGTAATCTGCGACCAGGAGTGACACGGCATGGCACGCAGGGCATACATACCTGTACCTGAGGACGTGGAGCGGTCGGTTCGGGAGTGTCCCGAGGAGTATGGGTTCCCTCGGGGTGCGTCGGCCGCCAGCATATATGCCCGAATGATCGAGCGCGGCGCGCGAGCCTTGAAGGAGGAGCGTGAGAGAAGAGAGCGCATCGAGCTCTATCGGGCCTGGGCCGACGACGACGAGTCCCACGAGGCAGTGGCCGAGACCATGCGAAAGGCTTTCGAGGACGAGGTCCTCTAGCTGTGGCCATACAGCGGGGAGTCGCCTATTCGATCGCGGGCGCGTCGCCTCGCACCTTTGGTGCGGTCGTCCTGACGAACGATGACTGGAACGAGAACATGCGGGAGGTCGGGGTAATCCCTCTCTACCTTGAGGAACCCGATCTACCGTCTCCAATGATTCACTTCACGGCTCGCCGGTCTCTGTGGGCGGTTCCGGGGCGTCTGGTCGCCGTTTACAAGGAGATCCTGGAAGCCGGGCTGCTGGATCTGCCGGAGGCCGCGATGAACTCCATCGAGGGCAGCCTGTGCGAGCTTCTGGCGCTCCCGCAGCTTTGCACCGAATTCCCAACGGCGCCCGAGTCCTGCTACAGCAGAACGGAATACCCTCGCTGGAGCGAGATCTACTATGCCGGGGAGCCGGTCGGCGACGAGCGCAAGCGGTATGTCGTGGTGTCCCACAACCTCTGGAACAGCACCTCCCAGGGAGCCATCGCGGTCAGAACCACCAGCCAGCAGCGTCGCCATGGAGCCGAGTTCCCGGCCATTCAGGGCGGAGCAGCCCGGGCTTGCTGCGCCCAGGCAACGCACATCTCGCCCCGGGCGTTCACTCTATCCGTGTACCGGCGCCCCCCGATACGATCGCTGTCTCTGCGGGACATGTCGTCCATCGCCCAGGGGATCGTCCAGAGCCATCAGCTTCAGGCGGCTTTGGGAAGGCGCTAGGGACTACCTAGCCGCCCAAGACTACACCCAGTTTCAGCCCCTGGCGGCCGAGCGCGTCTACGCACGGTCGCTGCGGGAGCAGCTAGCCGAGTGGGGAGTTGAAGCGGCTGTTGCTGTTCAACAGGGTGTGAATCTGCAGCCTTGCAACTTCATAGCAATGTTCGACGCTGGCTGGACGTGAGGGACTCCTGGCTGCTATAGTGTGTCCGCTGTACTGGATCCCCGGTGAACCGTTTCCCTGTGAAACCTAATGCAGTGTTGCGTTGGGCGGAGTGATGGTGCTCTGTTCAGAGTGGTTGTCGCACAGCGAGTCCGACGCATGCGATGAAGGGTGGCGGCGCTGTGTACGGTCCTACCTGTTCGCTTCTGGCTGGTTTTCCCTCCTTCGGTCTCGATATGAGGGTAGATCGCTGCTATTCCAGGAGCGGTATCTTCAACCCATCGCCGGCCACGCCTCTTCGCCCTGCATTCATTCTCTGGAAACCGCCCTGTCCTGTTGTGCTCTTCGGAGAGTGAGGTTTCCTGGAGGCAGCTCATTCCAGCGAGGGAATACGGGACTTCACCATAACGGGTCTGGAGGTGTACACTTCGGCTGTCGTGGGGCCCCACTCATGGCCTTCGGGTGACGGGAGTTGGGGCTTTCGCGAGATGGTATTCGCGCACTGCACCACCGACGCTTCCCATTCGCCGCCGTTTCCGGGCATTCGCTGCCTCGGAGGACGAGGCGAGCGTTGTAGTAGCGTTGCGCAACTGGGAGAGAAAGGATGATCGAAGCTCAACTCGGCGGTGGGCGTTCCCGGATCGCATTGCTGGCCTTGTACGGGTCAACCATTGGCATGAAGGTGGCAATGGCGCTGACGGGCTTTGTCATGTACGGGTTCGTCTTTGTGCACATGTGGGGCAACCTCAAGGTCTATGCTGGGCGGGAGTACTTCAACCACTATGCGGAGTTCCTGCGCGAGCTAGGCGCCCCCTTCTTCGGCTACGAGCAGGCGCTGTGGGTCCTGCGCGTGGTGCTGGTGGCGTCGGTGGCGCTGCACTTCTACTCGGCCCTGATGGTCTGGCTGCGGGACCGGGCGAGCCGGCCGGTCGGCTATGCAGTAAAGAAGGACCTGGCCGCCAACTTCGCCTCGCGGACCATGATCTGGGGCGGGATCATCGTGGCGTTCTTCATCATCTTCCACCTGCTCGACCTGACCACCGGCACCCTGAACCCCAGCTACAGACAGGGCGACCCCTACAACAACCTGGTCGCCAGCTTCCGCTCTGTTCCGGTGGCGGTCTTCTACATGCTGGCAGTCGCGGCGCTGGGCGTGCACCTGTTCCATGGAGTCTGGAGCATGTTCCAGACAATCGGATGGAACGGGCCAAAGGTCGACAAGCTGTGGCGCGCACTGGCCGTGCTCACCGCGGCAGCGTTTGTTGCAGGCAACTGCTTGATCCCCATCTCGGTCATGGCCGGCCTGGTCAAATAGTTAGGAGCGCGAATGAGGAATATGGAATATGGAATCTGAAAACTCACTACAATCCGCTTCCGTCCTCAACGACGCTGCCACGTTCTACGAGGTAGCCCAGGAGACGCTGGACGGCAAGATCCCTCTCGGACCTGTCGAGCAGAAGTGGGACAAGTACCGCTCCGACATGAAGCTGGTGAACCCGACCAACAAGCGGAAGTACACGATCCTGGTGGTCGGATCGGGATTGGCGGGTGGGGCCGCCGCCGCCACCCTGGCCGAGTTGGGCTATGACGTCGAGTGCTTCTGCTACCAGGACAGCGCCCGCCGCGCCCACAGCATTGCTGCCCAGGGCGGCATCAACGCCTCCAAGAACTATCGCAACGACGGTGACAGCACCTTCCGCCTGTTCTACGACACTGTCAAGGGCGGCGACTTCCGAGCACGGGAAGCCAACGTCTACCGACTGGCCCAGGTCAGTGGCAATATCATCGATCAGTGCGTCGCCCAGGGCGTGCCGTTCGCTCGCGAGTACGGCGGGACGCTGGATACCCGCTCCTTTGGCGGTGCCCAGGTTTCGCGCACCTTCTACGCCCGCGGCCAGACGGGCCAGCAACTGCAGCTGGGTGCCTACCAGGCGCTGGCCCGCCAGGTGGGGCTGGGCACAGTGCGCATGTTCCCTCGCACCGAGATGCTGGACCTGGTGGTGATCGACGGTCGAGCCCGCGGCATCGTTACGCGCAACCTGATCACCGGCGAGGTCTCGTCCCATGTGGGCGATGCAGTGGTGCTGGCAACGGGGGGGTACAGTAACGTGTTCTACCTCTCCACCAACGCCAAGGGTTGCAGCGCCACGGCCATCTGGCGAGCCCACAAGCGCGGCGCGGCCTTTGCCAATCCGTGCTATACCCAGATCCACCCCACCTGCATTCCTCTCTCGGGCGACTACCAGTCCAAGCTGACGCTGATGAGCGAGTCGCTCCGCAACGACGGGCGTGTGTGGGTGCCCAAGCAGGCGGGTGATAGCCGCAAGCCCAGTGAGATCCCCGAGTGCGATCGGGATTACTACCTGGAGCGCAAGTACCCCAGCTACGGCAACCTGGCCCCGCGCGACATCTCCTCGCGCAGCGCCAAGGAGGTGTGCGATGCCGGACTCGGCGTCGGGCCCGGCGGGCTAGGGGTGTACCTGGACTTCTCGGACGCTACCAAGCGGCTCGGCAAGGACGTCATTGAGGAGCGCTACGGCAATCTCTTCGAGATGTATGAGCGAATCCTCGGCGAGAACCCTTACGAGGTGCCCATGCGCATCTACCCCGCACCGCACTACACGATGGGCGGTCTCTGGGTGGACTACGAGCTGATGAGCACCATCCCGGGCCTTTATGTGCTGGGGGAGGCCAACTTCTCCGACCACGGTGCCAACCGCCTGGGCGCCAGCGCTCTCATGCAGGGGCTGGCCGACGGCTACTTCGTCCTGCCCAACACCATCAGCAACTACCTCGTGCAGACGAAGTTCTCCAAGGTGGGCTCCGGCCACTCCGAGTTCCGTGAGGCCGAGCAGGGGGTGCGAGACCGAGTCAAGCACCTGCTCTCCATCAACGGCAAGCGCTCGGTGGACTCCTTCCACAAGGAGCTGGGGCGACTGATGTGGGAGGAGTGTGGGATGGCGCGCAGCGACGCCAGCCTCCGCAAGGCGCTGGCCAGGATTCCGGAGATTCGGGAGGAGTTCTGGACCAACCTGCGGGTGCTGGGCGACGGCGACGAGCTGAACCAGTCGCTGGAGAATGCTGGCCGCGTGGCCGACTTCCTGGAGTTGGCCGAGCTGCTTTGCATCGACGCGCTCCACCGCACCGAGTCCTGCGGGGGCCACTTCCGTGTGGAAAGCCAGACGCCGGAAGGTGAGGCGCAGCGGGACGACGAGAACTTCGCTTACGTGGGGGCCTGGAAGTACCAGGGTCAGGGTAAGAAGCCGCTGCTGTGCAAGGAGCCGCTCGATTTCGAGACGGTACACCTGGCCACGCGGAGCTACAAGTAAAGTCCGTGCGAGCGAGTGAAGCCGCTCGTGCGGGGCTAGCCCCGCACGAGCGGCTTCACCGCCAGCCATTTCTGAAATGGGTTGTGTAAACGATGAAACTGACTCTGAAGGTGTGGCGTCAAAAGAACGCACAGGACAAGGGCCGCTTCGCTACCTACGAGGTTCCCAACGTCAGCGTCCATATGTCCTTTCTGGAGATGCTGGATGTCGTCAACGAGGGGCTGATCGCGAAGGGCGAGGAACCGATCGCTTTCGACCACGACTGCCGCGAGGGCATTTGCGGAACGTGCAGTATGGTGATTAACGGCATCCCTCACGGGCCGCAGTCGAAAACCACCAGCTGTCAATGCCACATGCGGAACTTCAAGGATGGTGACGTGATCACCATCGAGCCGTGGCGCACGCGGGCGTTCCCAGTCATCAAAGATGTGGTGGTCGATCGGAGCTCCCTCGACCGCATCATCGCAGCCGGGGGGTTCATCTCGTCCGGCACAGGCAGTGCGCCGGACGGCAACGCCGTGCCCGTGCCCAAGGAGTCCTCGGACCGGGCCATGGACGCGGCCGCATGCATCGGGTGTGGCGCCTGTATAGCCGCCTGCCCCAACGCCTCGGCCATGCTGTTCGTTGCGGCTAAGGTGGCCCACCTGGGGCTGCTGCCCCAGGGCCAGCCGGAGCGACAGAGGCGGGTGCGGAACATGGTAGCCCAAATGGACGCCGAGGGCTTCGGAGCTTGCTCCAACCACGGTGAGTGTGAGGCCGCATGCCCCAAGGGCATAGACCTCAGCTTCATCGCGCGGCTGAACCGCGATCTCATCGGCGCGACAATCGTGGGGTAGGGGAAAGGGCTGTCACAGAGCTTGCCTGCTGCGCTTGGAGGGGCCGCCCATCCAGCGAGATGCTGGGGCGGCCCCTACGGGGGCGATGAATTTGACTCGAGTGAGTGCCCAGTGTACAGGCCGGCAGGTGGATAGACAGGTAGATAGAGGTTAACGGCTGGTAGCCAGGAGCTCCCTGTACACTTGGTGGGTCTCCTCGGCGATCCTGGACTGGGTGAAGCGCTCCAGGACCCTCGCCCTCCCCTGAAAACCCAGTTGGCGGCGTAGCTCGGGCGAAGTTTGTAGCTTGGCTAACTGAAGTCTGAGGGCATCCACGTCACCCTCATGGAAGATGATGCCGGCATCGCCAATGACGTTGGGGATCTCCCCTGAGTCGGAGCCGATCACGGGAACCTGGCAGGCCATGGCCTCCACCATGGCCCGGCCGAACTGCTCCTTCCAGTTGGGACGGGTGAGGGAAGGGAGCACCAGGGCATCGAACCGATTGTAGATGTCGGGCATCTGCCTGGAGGGGACTCCCGGGATTATCTCCAGCCTATCCACGATGTTCAGTGCCATGGCTCTGGCCTCTATGGCACCTCGCAGTGGTCCTGCGCCCACCAAGGTTAGCTGGACCTCCTGCAGGCCGGCCGTGGCCTCCAGGAGGTCCAGTATTCCCTTCTGTTCCACCAAGCGACCGACGTAGCCGATGCGGAAGACGCCCTCTCCCTTGGAGAGAGGGAACGCCGGGCGGAAGATATCGGGGTCCACACCGAATTGGGGGATGACGTCGATGGGCTTGTGGAAGCCCTTCTGGCGAAGCACATCCACGGCCTCGGCATTGCCGGCGATAGCCCGATCCGTGTGGTCCAGGCAGTACTGCTCCATCCAGCGGAAGGGCGGCGGGTACTGGCGATGGAGGTTCTGCCAGGTGAAGAACAGGGTGTGCGCCCCCGCATGTCTGGCCAACCGGAGGGCGTGCCAGCTGGCGAAGTTGTAGGGCTCCTCGTCCAGGTGGACAATATCTGGTTGGAAGGCGCGGAGGTGGCGGCTCAGCCCGGGGAAGTAGAAGAAGTGGAAGTGGCCGTTGAAGCGTATCGGCTCCACCTCCAGCTGATAACCTTGTGTGTGGAGTCGCTCCAACTGGATCTGCCTGACCTCCTCTTGCCAATAGGGAGGCACGACCACCAGCAGTTCCATCTCCGGAAGTGCCGCCAACTCCTCCAGTTTCCTCTGGTAGGCCCCCACGACACAAGCCTTGGAGAGCATCAGCACCCTCACTGGGTGACCCTCCGGTACACTTCCAACGTCTTGGCGGCCGAAGATTCCCAACTGAACTGCGAGGCGCGCGCAAGTCCCTTTCTTCCCAATTCCTCTCGCAATACCCCGTCGTTCACCACGCGCACCATCGCTTCCGCCAAGGCGTCGACGCTGGTCGGGTCCACCAGCAGAGCGGCGTTCCCCGCTACCTCAGGCAGGGAAGATGTGTTGGATGTGATCACGGGCGTTCCGCAGGCCATGGCCTCGAGTACCGGCATGCCGAAGCCCTCGTAGAGGGATGGGAAGACGAAGCCGGTGGCTGCGCTGTACAGCAGCGGCTTCTCCTCCTCGGAAACCCGCCCTGTGACAACCGTCTGCCCTTCCAACCCGTACCTCAGGATCATCGGTCGTGGATCGGGGTAGAGTGGATGGCCCACCAGGCTCGTCGATCCGGCGAGCACGAGTTGGCAGGGGCTGTGAAAGCTCTCCCTGGCAGCCCGGTATGCGAGCAGTATCCGCTCCACGTTCTTGCGCCGGTCGAAGCCGCCGAAGTAGAGCAGGAAATTGCCGTTGATCCCATAGCTGTCACGGAGGCCCTCCAGAGTCGATCGGTCGTCGATGGGGTGGAGGCCGGCGTCGGTGGCGTTGTAGGTCACGTGGATACGCTCCGGCGGGATACCGAGGACCCTGACGATGTCAAGCTTGGAGGTCTCAGAGACTGTCAGAATGGCGGTCGCTCGCCTCGCTGCCGCTGACACCAGCTTCATGTATACCCGCACGTGAGGTGCTCGTCCGTAGTCTGGGAGCACCAGGGGTATGACGTCGTGGATGGTCACCACTGTGGGGACGTTGGGAGCTAGGGGGGAGGCGAAGTAGGGAGAGTGGAGTAGATCGACCCTTTCCCCGGCGCACAGTCTCCTCAGGGACAGCTGTTCCCACCATAGCTTGCCGAGGCGCTGCCCAAGCCGCTCGGCGGCGCCCCGCACCTCTCGAATCTGGAAGTTGGGCCCCAGGTGAGGTGTACGCGCCACCTGGCTCCCGGTCAAGCGAGGATACAGCACCAGGTACTGGTTCGACTCGTCGATGGTCTCGAGAGCCTCCAGTAAGTAGTAGATGTGCTCCCCGCTGCCGGTAGCCGGTTGTTCAAGGAAGTAGGCATTGATGGCTATTCGCACGCGAGCCTCTTGTAGACGGCGAGGGTTTTCTTAGCGGAGGCCTGCCAAGTAAACAGACGCGACTGTTCCAGCCCCTGGGACACCATCCGATCACGGAGGTCCCTATCATCCAGGATGCGGGCCATGGCGAGCGCGATCTGCTGTGCGTCCTCTGGATCCACCATCTCGGCCGCCTCTCCCACCACCTCCGGCAGGGACGCACAGGCGGAGGCTACCACGGGGACTCCACAGGCCATGGCCTCCAGAGGTGGCAGGCCGAAGCCCTCGTACAGCGATGGGTAGGCGAAGAGATCGGATGCGCTGTAGAGTGCGGGTAGCTCCGCATCGGCCACGAAGCCTGGGAAGAGGATATCTGCCGACAGGGGCGAACTCTTAGCCCGCTGGTAGATCCCGTCTGAGAGCCACCCCCTCTTGCCTGCCAACACCAGCTTGTGGGGGATATCCAGTTGAGCCTTGAGCAGTTCGAATGCCTCGATGAGGCGCCCCAGGTTCTTGCGCGGCTCGATCATGCCCACGCTCAGGATGTAGGGGGCTCCGTCGCTCAACCGGTCCCTCATGTCTTGGAGAACCTCCGGGTCGCGGATGGGGGCGAAGCTGTCGTCCACGGCGCCGGGCACCACCTGTACCTTGGTTGGAGGAACCCCCAGCAGGCAGATCAGGTCGTCCTGGGTGTTCACGGAGTCGGCTAGAATGAAGTCGGCCCGAGCCACCGAGCGTGGAACGGTCTTCTCCAGGTAGTCTCTCAGCTTCGCGTCGGCGCACTCAGGACGGAGCAGAAAGGCCAAGTCGTGGACGGTGAGTACTTTGGCGGCTCGTCGCACGGGCGGAAGGACGAAATCCGGGGAGTGGAAGACATCCACTGGTCCTGTGATCAGGTCCACGGGGATCGGCAGGGTGAGCCGGTGCCAAAGAGCGGAGAGCGCTCTTTCCGGCAACGGGATGCGCCGCCCGACGAAGTTGGGTGCGTCGGGCAGAGGAGGGGTATGGCCGTGAGGAGGGTCCGCGTACACCAGGATGTACTCGGTGTCCCGATCGATCTCCGCCAGCGCCTTCACCAGGCAGCGGACGAAGCGCCCAATGCCGGCAACCTGGTAGACGGCTGCCGTGTAGTCGATGGCTACCCGCATTACTTCTTCTTAGTCAGGAGGTAGGCTACCAAACCGAAGACCACCAGGCTCCAGTAGCTGATCGTTCGGTCCAGGATCGCCACGGAGGTTGCCAGGCTCTCGCTGACCCCCGAAATCAATCCTAGATTACTCGATAGCAGTAGTATGCCTATGATAACCGACTCCACCACCCCCAGACCAGCGGGGGTACCCGGCAGGCTGGTCAGGAGCGAGCCAGCGATCGCGGTGAACAGCACGATGGGGAAGCTGATCCCGCCCAGCCCCAAGGAGAGTACCACGAAGTAGAGGCGGGATGCTTCGATCACCCATGCCAGCAGGGAGTAGAACAGCACTAGCGGCATTCGTTGGAATGAGCCGAGGGTTCCCTCTTCGAAGGCTTCGTAGTAACTATGGAACTTCTTGGGCAGGAATCGACGAACGGCGGAGCCCCAGTTCTTCATCACCAGCAGGCCGGCTATTACGGCAAACACCAGGACCACCGATGCCTGCATTCCGGTGAGTACCATTGGTGGCAGGGTGCCGCGGAAGGCGATGAGGCCGGTGATTGCCAGCATGATGAAGGTGAGCAGCAGATCGACGATTCGCTCCGCAAGGATGGTCCCGAAGGTCTTGGAGAAGGAGACGTTGGCGTTTCGCTTCAGCAGATAGGCCCTGTAGGCATCTCCCAGCTTGGCGGGCATGATGCAGTTAGCGAACCAGGAGAGGAAGATTATCTCCGCCATGCCCGGCACCGAGGGCAGTCTGTGTTCGTGTCGCTCGCCGAAGCCCACGTTCTCCAGCAGCACCCTCCAGCGCAGGCTGCGGACGATGAAGGCGGAGTAGTAGATCACCATGGCCAGCAGGTAGTAGAGGGGGTTCGCGGTGGCGATGTGGGCTACGATCTCCCCAATGTTGACGTCCATCTGGCGGAACACGAAGTACAGGATAGCGAAGGCCACACCGAAGGACACGAAGGTGCGGACGTTCAGGAACTTCTTCTCTAGAGCGACTGGAGCATCCTCGGCGGTTTCTGCGGCATGGTTGCCGGCCACTACCTGGTCGTTGTTCATAGACTCGATTGACTCCGAAGAAGGGGTTGGCTCAGCGCCGTGGCCGAGAGTTGTCCCAGTGCCAGGATCATTCCCAGTTGAATGCTCATGCCGTGGACGAAGAGGCTATCGAACATGTTGTGCACACATACCGCGACCAGGGATCCCAGGACTCCGAGAAGGATGCCACGCCAGATTGCCTGGGAGTGTCTCCCACCGACCGGTCCGCCCCCCCTTCCCGTAGGGAAGGGGCTCGTCCCCTTCCGCCCGGGGGACATGGACGCGCGACGTTGCCCATCCCCTACCACCTCGCCCACCACCGCCGGGCGGCAGGGGTTTATCCCCTGCCCTACGACTCTTGGTGGGCAAGATGCCCGCGCTCCCTGCAACAGGGCCTTCACCGTATGCAGCAGCGCCACGATGAAGATGGATAGGTACACCGCCACGCCCACAAGCCCCGTCTCGGCCGCGATGTTCAGGTAGAAGTTGTGGGCGTGGCCGAGGGCCTCGTTCCAGCCTCGCACGGCGAACCATTCGTAGACCGCGGGGTAGTTGCCGGCGCCCATGCCCAGCAGAGGGCTGGCAGCGATCATATCGAGGGCCGCCTGCCAGTGGGCCATTCTCTCGATGAGTGCGAAGTTCTCGGGGGTGACGGCCTCCCGAGTGACGTCCACGAAGCGGAAGTAGTCCAGGACAGTGGCCATCCGGGTTGCCAACTCCGCTGGGAGGAGGTTCATATAGGCCAGAGCAGCTAGCGGGGTGGCGGCCAGGGTGCCGGCAGCCAACAGGATCCGGGTATGGTGGCTCCAGAACAGCATCATGGCGGCGATTGCCAGGGAGATTCCCATCCAGGCACCGCGGGATAAGCTCATCCCGACGGCAGCGACGGCCATCGCCAGGACTATCAAGGTCCAGTTGCGCCATCGCCCCTTGGGCTGTGCGAGCACCAGCCCGAAGGCCAGGGGGATAATCATGCCCAGGTACCCGGCGTAGGGGTTCGGCTGCTCGAAAGTGCCGTAGGCGCGCATGAAGCGGCCCACGGAGTAGAAGTCTGGCCCAAGGTTGAAGAAGAACTGTGCGGCGCCTATCAGGGCTTCGATGCCTGCTCCGAGGAACAGCATCGACAGCAGGCCAAGGGCGTGGCGCAAGCTACCCATCTCGGCGATGACAAACAGGTATACCAGGAGCAACTCCCCCCATTTCAGGCTCTCTTTTAGAGTTAGACCAGCTGCAACGGCGTGGTTTCCCGAGAAGGCCACAACGGCCAGCATGCCGACGAGTGGGACCAACAGGGGGGTGAGGGGGATGACCAAGCTCCGCCTGCCTAGGGCTCGCAAGGCCCATCCGATCACCATCATTCCGACGATGGCCTCGGTTGGAGTGACGGAGAACTCATCGCCTTCAATCTCCAACAGGTAACCCAGCGGCACCGACAGTGTGAGCAGGTAGACGGCTGCCTCCGGCTTCATCAGCACCACCAGGGCGGCGGCGAGGACCACCAGGCCAGGGAGTGTCCAGAGGCCTGGCAGGGTGGCGATCACTATTGCCAGCCCAAGGGCCAGGATCCACTGAGAGAGGGGCAGGCGGGGCAACCAGTCGGGGGTGGGCAGGGCCAGCCTGTGGCTGCCCTCGAGTTGGCTCATCCGGAATGCTCTTGGCTGGCTATCTCTCGGAACCATTGGATGGTGCGCTTGAGCCCCTGCTCCAGCCCAATCTTCGGTTCCCACTGCAGCAGCTCGCGAGCCTTGGAGATGTCCGGGCAGCGGCGGGTGGGGTCATCCTGGGGGAGTGGCTGGAACATCACCTCCGACCGGGAGCCACACAGGCGACTGATGATGTGGGCATACTCCAGCACTGTGTGTTCCTGAGGGTTGCCCAGATTAACCACCTGGCCCGTGGTGCCCGGGGTAAGCATCGCCGCGATGATTCCCTCCACCAGGTCGTCCACGTAGCAGAGGCTCCGGGTCTGAGTCCCGTTCCCGTACACGGTAATCGGCTTGCCAGCGAGTGCCTGGGTGATGAAGTTGGGTACGATGCGGCCGTCATTGGGATCGGAGTGCGGGCCGTAGGTGTTGAAGATGCGGATGATCCTGGCGTCCACCGCACCTGCGCGCACGTAGACCATGGTGAGGGCTTCGGCGAACCGCTTGCTCTCGTCGTAGCAGGATCGAGGTCCAACAGGGTTCACATGGCCCCAATAGCACTCTCTCTGCGGGTGCTCCAGGGGGTCGCCGTAGGCTTCGGAGGTGGACGACACCAGAAATCGGGCACTGTATCGCTTCGCCAACTCGAGGAGGTTGTAGGTTCCCTGTGAGTTCGCCAGGGCCGTCTCTAGCGGATTGGCCATATAACCCTCTGGGCTAGCGGGGCTGGCCAGGTGGAAGACCACCTCGGTGGGGATGTCGAGCGGGTGTATGACATCATGCTCTACGAAGGAGAAGGCTGGATGCCCTAGCAGACCCGCGATATTGCGTCGGCTGCCGGTGATCAGGTTATCGACGGCTGTGACCTGGTGCCCTCCGGCCAAAAGGCGAGCGCAGAGGTGGGAGCCGATAAAACCGGCGCCGCCGGTGACAACGATGCGCAAGGTAGACCTCCGTCCCCTGATGAGATCGGGCTAGATGATCGATGGAGCAGGGCTGAGAACAGCCCGATATCTATCACTCAGATGAAGAACCGTGGGACGCGTGCCATGGAACCGGCATAGTCTACTCCATTTGCGCCTCGTGAGAAAGCGTAGGTGACGGAGACCTCCTAATGGTCACCAACATCACCGCGAGCAGCCAGAAGTGGAAGGCCAGGTCGACCAGGAAGTAGGAGTTATCCACCATGCCGTGGACAACGAGGTCCACCGTGGCACCCGCTATCCCTGCCAGTATGGCCCTCTCCAGGGACGGCTGCGGTAGCCGCCACAAGCTTGCCCAGCATCTCCCTAGGGCAGCCAGCAGCCACCCGATGGCGAGAACGCCAAGGGCACCCATTTGTAGCCAGAAGTTGAGCAGGATGTTATGGGGATGAGACAGGCTTGGCTCCGCTGCCGCCGCATCCTGCAGGTAGGATGAGTTGTAGTGGTAGAGGAAGTTGTCCATTCCCACCCCCAGCAGTGGGTGGTCTCGGATCATCTCTAGAGAGGACTGCCAGAGCTGGATGCGGATGAAGCTGGTGCCACGGCTGAGGCTGAAATGCGAAGATACTCTCTCCAGAGAGAGTATCGGCAATGCGGCGGCGGCCACCATCAGGGCGCTGGCTGTCAGGGCAAGGGCTGCTCGTCCGTTCCACAGCAGGGTGACGGTGCCAACTGCCAGTAGGGTCGCCATCCATGCCCCGACCGAGAAGGTTAGGAACAGGGCCGTCGTCAGCAGTATCAGGAGCGGGATCGCGAGAGGGCGCGTCCTGGGCGCAAAGAGGGACAGGGCCACCGCTATCGGGATGGCGCGGCCCAGGTACAGCCCCATGTGGTTTGGCGAGAGATAGGGGCCAAGTATCCGCTTGGCCCCTTCTACCTCCACCACATGCTCGGTGAACAGGTACTGGTAGAGACCCAGAGCGGCGGCCGCGACGGCTCCCAGTAAGAGCGCGGTCAGCAGGAGCGCCCGTTCGTGCCTGCTGCGGAGGAACCAGGCCCCGAGATAGAAGGCGAGGATTGGCTCCAACACCAGGGTGCGCAGATCCCGCAGGCTTACCCGTAGCACCTCGCTGGCCAGGAGGGAGAGTAGGGCAGCCGCCAGGAAGAGGGCGATGGGGCGGTCGAAGGGGGTGGCCAGAGTGGCGATACCCGTTTGGCCGCCAGACCACCATCGGCGGAGGGCATAGAGGGCGGTGCCTACCACGGTCGCGAGGAGGATCAGTTCGGGCATGGAGAAGGCCATCCCGCCGAGCTTCTTGGGGAACAGGAAGAAGGGCAGGGAGACCGCGAGCAATGACAGGCCGAAGCCTGGCCGCCAAGCCAGCCCCGCTGCCATGATACCCAGACCTAGCAGCGATGGGCCCGTCGATGTCGATATCGCCAGAATGATTCCGCCGACGACGGCGAGCACCGCGGGCACTGGCTCAAGGCGATGCCGGCGAGCCGGCATGGAGGTTTCGTGTGCGACCGCCAGGCTGCGACCTGCCATTCTGGAGACCCCCCCGAGGCTGTAGAGATCTGGACTCGGAGCAGTATAGCAGAGGACTATTCACGGTGATGATTGCCGAAACGGCAACGGCCAGCTACTCCTATGGTGGGGTAGCTGGCCTCAAAGGGTCAAACCCGCCGGACTATCGGGAATGGGAAGCGGAACGTCGCAGTCGCCAGTTGGTGGTTTTTTGCTGTCGGCGCTTGCGCTTTCTCTCCGCGGCCTTTGCCTTCATACGGCGCTCTTCGCCGGGGCCCACGAAGAATCGGTGCTTCTTGAGGTCTTTCAGGATGCCCGAACGGACCATGCCTCGCTTGAAGCGAGCGAGCAGTTCATCGATTGGTTCGTTGTCTCGTGCTACTACCTGCATTAGCGCCCCCGCCCCCCATAGCTGCCGCGTTCCTTGGAGAAGCAGTCCGAGCAGTATACTGGCTTGTCCCCACGTGGCTGGAAGGGAACCTCAGTATCCTTGCCACAGCGAGCGCAGACGGCCGGATACATCTCACGGGGTTGGCGACCGAATCCGCCGCCGAAGCCGCCTCGGGAATCGCCTCGCTCGGCCCTCTTGGCTGCTCGACACTCGGGGCAGCGCACGGGGTCGTTGGTGAATCCCTTCTGGGCGAAGAATTCTTGCTCCTCAACGGTAAAGGGGAAGGACCGTCCGCAGTCTCGACAGGCAAGTGTTCTCTCGGTGTAAGCCATTTCCTCTCCTCAGGGTGCGACTTAACTGCAACTGAACAGATGTGGGCGGCCAACGGGGCCAGCCCCGACGGGATCGTCGACTCGGAGTGATGCCTGGATCAGGGGTCAGCAAAACCCCCGAGGCCAAACAGAGCCACGATCACCCGTAAGTATACAACACAAGTGGGCATTTCGTTTAGTGGGAATGTGAGATAGAAGTGGGCGATTTCTGGACGAGGAATGGTGCCATCGGGGCGGTTTGACAAACGGTTTGACAAGGTGGTTTAAGCTGTTCTAGCATCGATGGTGACGAGCGGCTGATTCTGCAGGTGGGGTGAGATGGTGTACAGGAGGGTGCTGGTTACTGGGGGCAACGGGTTGCTGGGGACGAAGATGTTGGGGTTGCTGCTGGCCGAAGGTCGGGAGCCGGTTTCGGCCTCTCTGGAGCCCGATGCCCTGAACTGTTTCCTGGGAGAGTTCTCCTACCATCAGGTGGATATCACCGAGCCTGAGCAGGTGCGGGAGTTGGTCCTCCGAACCCGGCCCGAGTCCGTCATCCACACCGCTGCATTCACCGCCGTGGACGCTTCCGAGTCCCAGAAGGTGCTTTCGTGGCGGGTCAACGTTGATGGGACGGCTAACGTGGCCAGGGCGTGCGCCGAAGCGGGTGCGCGCTTGGTACACATTTCCACGGAATATGTGTTCGATGGCGAGAATGGCCCCTACAGCGAGGAGGATATTCCTAACCCCATCAGCCACTATGGTCTGACCAAGCTGGAGAGCGAGAAGGCTGCTCGTGAAAACTGCGCCGATTTGGCCATCGTCCGCACCACAGTACTTTTCGGGCACGCGCCGAACGTGAGGCCGAGTTTCGTCGCCTGGTTGGCGAGCAAGCTGAGTAAGGGGGAGCGGGTCAGGATAGTGGACGATCAGGTAGGGTCGCCGACGCTAGCCGACAATCTGGCCCAGATGCTGCTAGCCCTTCTCGACTCGGGGCGACAGGGGCAGTACAACACTGTTGGAGATACAGTCATCGATCGGCACGCCTTCGCTGTGCTCGCAGCCCGGGTTTTTGGGCTGGACCCGAGCCTGATCGACAGGATCAAGACGAAGGACCTTGACCAGCCGGCCCCTCGACCCCTCAGAGCAGGCTTGATCATGGACAGGTTCAAGAGGGACTTCGCGACGGTGCCGGTGCTCACGGCGGAGCAGGCGCTGCGCGAGGTGAAGCGACAGATGGAGAAGTGAATAGCTAACCCCCGGCCCCTACCCATCAGGGAAGAGGAGCGATTGAGCAGTTAACTGTTGTTGACAGGGACTGGTGCGGGGGCTAGAATCGCTCCAGGTACCCATGGAGGGTATATGGAGGCAAGGTGAGCGGCAACGAAGCGATAGCGGCACGTTTGAGGCGTATCGAGGGTCAGGTCAAGGGGATCCAGCGGATGCTGGATGATGCGCGTCCCTGTGAGGACGTCATCACCCAGATCATGGCTGCTCGTGCCGCCCTGGACAAGGTGGCGCTCAGCGTGATGGCCGAGCACATGGAACAGTGTTTGGCGGAGTCGGCCTCTTCAGAGATGAAGAAGGCCACCATAGAGCGGGCCCTGACCCTGTTCCTACGTATGTCCCCGGGTGTGGAGAGTTCGCCCGAGAAGTAAGGAGGACGTTTCCTAGATGGCAGAGCCGATAGCGGTGACTGATGCCACCTTCGAGGAGGAAGTACTCAAGGCCACTGAGCCGGTACTGGTGGACTTCTGGGCCGAATGGTGTGGGCCCTGCAGGCAGATTGCACCGGTACTGAAAGAGGTGGCCAATGAGCAGAGTGGCAAGCTCAAGGTGGCCAAACTGGATGTGGATAGCAACATGGCTACCGCTCGGAAGTTCAATGTGAGCAGCATTCCTACCCTCATCCTCTTCAAGAGTGGGAAGGATGTCCAGAGGATAGTGGGTTACAATCCCAAGGATCGGTTGCTGAAATCAATCTCTCCTCATCTGGATGGTGGTGCCTGAGTCGTGAGGCTCGGCGACCATTCCGGGAGATCAGAAGACGATCGCGATGAGACCCTGGGCGGTTCCCAGGGTCTCATCCTCATCTACCCCGTGGCATGTGGCGTGCTCTAATGCGTGCCCAGCTTGATGGTGCTTGGGCAATGCTAAAGTGCGTAGGGAGATGAGAAGAGATGCCTCTGGTACTTGTGATACTGCTAGTCCTGTTGGTGCTGGCGCTGTTCTTCTTCACCACCAACTTCCTGGGGGTCATCATCACGCTGATCATCGCCGGCATCGTCGGCTGGTTGGCCGACGTGATCGTGCCGGGCCGGCTGCCCTTTGGGTGGTTGGGCGCGATCCTGGCGGGGTTGGTGGGTAGCTGGCTGGGCACGGCACTTTTTGGGGAGCTCGGGCCGGTGATCGCCGGCATTGCCATCATCCCAGCCCTAATTGGAGCCATCGTCCTGGCCTTCTTCGTCGATCTGTTCTGGAAGCAGAGTTCCAGACGCGAGGTCTAGCCAGGCGTTGTGACAGGGGCGAATCTGGAGCGAACGATTGCTCCAGATTCGCCCCTGTCACGTTAGATCCTCTTCTGGCTCCAGGGCGTCCACGCGGATCGTCTTTTCTCCAGAGTAGGTGACGAGCCCAGGAGGCCCACCTTTGACCTTCTTCACGTTGCGTTGAAGGGTGTAATCCACGGGGACCTTGGCTGATCCCTTCCCCTGGCTGTGGATAGCTGCGACTCGGGCGGCCTCTAACAGGATCTGCCTGGAGGGTTCCCTGCCTCCCAGCTTGACAATGACGTGGGCGCCAGGGATGCCTCGAGCGTGGAGCCAGAGGTCTCCTCCTGTGCCCAGGTCGAAGGTGGCTCTCTCGTTCCCCCTTGCGCTACCGCCCACCAGAATCTGAATCCCTTCGTTGGAGGTAAGTCGCCTGACAGTGCCCGTGGGCTGCTCGACCCTTGGTTTCCCAGGCTTCGGCTTTGGCCCAGGGCGCGAGCGGCCACTCGATCCCACCTGAGGCCTAGATTGAGCGGGTTCCTGTCGGCGATTCTCAGTCTCCGCCAACTCACGAGAAAGGGCCTTCAGCTCTACGTCGCTCTTGGCTAGCTCCGCCAGGGTCAGCAGTTGCTCCAGGTACTCCCTATCGAGTCTGGCGGCCTGTTGGAGGGCCGGTATCTCTCGAGCGGCATCCCTGGACTTGGCATACTCTCTGAAGTAGCGCTGGGCGTTCTCCGAGGGACTCAGTTTGGGGTCGAGGGCTATCGTCATCCCTTCCCACTGCAGAGATTCCTGGCCGTGGGCGATCTGCCCGACGTTCGCCAGGATAGCCTGGCCGAACTGCTTTAGCTCCTCCGCTTTCTCACCCCTGGACAGGGCCTGGAGCAGCGACTCCTCCTTACGCCGCGCACGATCGAGCCTGGCCTTGAGAGACGCTCGCAGGGGCGCTCGAAGTGCCTCGGCCGGGCGGAACTTCAGCCGGTCGGCGTTGGCACGCTCCACGGCTTCGCTCATGCTCTGGACCCTCTCCACCTCGGCTTCTGGGAACTGGGTGAGTAGGTAGGGGGCGAAGTGGACGACCACATCCTCCCGCACCACCACACAGGGGCCCCACTGGCGCGTCTGAAGAGGCTTGAGAAGCGAGTCCAGGGCAGCGGTCAGCTCCTGCCACGGGATATCCTGAGTGACGGCCTTCTGTGCCTCGCCGAAGGCCCTGTACACTGCCTCTCTAGCAGCCAGGGGACCCAGTCCGTTTACCGACTCCTGCAGGAACCGCCACAGGGGGGAGCCCGGCTTGACTTGGCGGGCAGCCGCAGCTAGTTGGCGCGCGAGGATCGGTGACAGGGGGTTCAGCTTCTCTGTGGCCGGCGGGGGGCTGTAGGGCAGGTGGGGCAGCACGGGGCGTTGGCGGCTGAGTGAGGGTGGGATCCGCTTGAGGGCATCCAGCACATTCCCATCCGGCCCGACCAGGATCACATTGCTGTACTTCCCCATGATCTCTATAATTAGACTGGTGGCGGCTGTTGAACCGTCGTCCAGCCGGTTCTCCACCGACAACCTCAGCACCCTCTCCAGAGTCGGCTGTTCGATGGAAGTTATCCGACCGTCGCGTACGTACTTCCGCAACAGCAACAGGAAGGGCGTAACCTCCTCGGAGAGCCGCCGAACGGTTTCGCCTATCAGGTGGACCCGGGCGAACTGTGGATCAGCCGAAATCAGCAGGTTGTGGTCGTGGCGCTGGGCGCGAATGCGGAGGCCAACCTCCAGGCCGGACAGGAGGAACAGCTTCTCCACATGGCCGCCCAGGAGCTCGGCTTCCAGTTCATCCCTGATGGCGTGCATCGCCAGGGCGTCAAAGGTCATGGCCGGCACCCCTTTCTAGAGGGCTGTGGGAAGTGGAGATCTCTCTTCGAGTATAGCACGCAGGAGACGTACCGTTGGCCGCAGAATTGCCGCATACCAGTACGATATACCAGGCGGCCTTCCGGCCCGCCGTTGAGGTGAAGGTAGTGAGTGAGGAGCCGGCAGCCGGTCTCCTGGTGGTACTGTCGGGGCCGTCAGGGGTTGGCAAGGACGCCGTGATGGACAGGTTGCGGCAACAGTGTTACCCGCTCCGCTTCACTGTAACCGCGACCACTCGCAGCCCTCGAAAAGGGGAGGTCCACGGCAAAGACTACTTCTTCGTTTCCAACGAGGAGTTCGACCGGATGGTGGCGGAGGATGCCCTGCTGGAGTGGGCGGTGGTGCACGGGAACCGTTATGGCGTGCCGCGAGAACAGGTGCGCAAGATCCTCCAGGGGGGGGAGGACGTCCTGATGCGGGTGGACGTGCAGGGTTCCGCGACCATCAAGCGGAAGGTCCCAGGCGCCGTCCTTATCTTCCTCGCGCCCCCCTCCATGGAGGTGCTGGTCAAGCGACTCTCCGGTCGCGGTACCGAGACTGCCGAGCAGCTGCGGACTCGGATCGACAATGCCGTGGAGGAGATGAAGCGTCTGCCCGACTTCGACTATTGCGTGGTCAACCAGGACGATGGCCTGGCAGAGGCCGTCGAGAAGGTCAAGGCCATTATCGTGGCCGAGAAGTGCCGGGTGCATCGCCGCCAAGCAGTGGTATGAAGTACGCCCATGTGGCCGTGCCTGTGCCGGCCCGCGTTGGGCGTCTTTTCAGCTATGCCATTCCCGCAGGAATGGCAGCGCAGCCCGGCTGCATTGCCATAGTCCCCTTCGGCTCGCGGGTGCTCCCCGGCATCGTCGCGCGTGTCGACTCCCTCCCCCCCGATGTCCCGACCAGGGACCTGCTTGGTTTGGTGGAGGGCGCCCCGACTCTGGGGGCAGAGCGGGTGCAGGTGGCCCTCTGGATTGCCTCCTACTACCGGTGCAGCCCCTTCGGGGCCCTCACGCTTTTCCTTCCTCCCGGGTGGCAGCGGTGCATCCAGCAACGAGGCGGTTCGAATGCGGCTTCCGGACAGTGGGAGTTCGAATGGCCGCGCCCGCCGCTCTCAGAGGAGACGGTGATCGACCTTGCCGAGGGGGCGCTAGTGGAAGTGGCTCTCACCGGCGTGAGGGTTCGGGTGGTCGAGGTCCTCCGGCATCGAGGCCCCTCCTCAGCGCGGGAGGTGATGGACGAAACCGGTGTGGCGCTGGTGACCCTGAGGCGGATGGTGAGGGAGGGGACGCTGGTGCGGATGGGGAATGACCTAACCCCCCCGGCCCCCCTTCCCGATACGGGAAGGGGGAGCGATCAATCCCCTCTCCCAAAGGGAGAGGGTCAGGGTGAGGGGAACTGCCTGGTAGTCTCCCAAGTGGGTCTTTGCCCTGAGAACGATCCCTCACCCCGATCCTCTCCCACTGCGGCGGGAGAGGGAGTCCTCGCCTCCCCCTCTCCCCGTGGGGGAGGGGGCCGGGGGGTGGGGTCCGTACCGCCTCCCCCCATCGTTCTCAGCGACGCCCAACAGGGGGCTTTCAAGGCCATTGCCGATGCGCTGAAGCGGCGCGAGCATCAGGTCACCCTACTGCACGGCGTGACGGGGAGCGGTAAGACCCACATATACTTGAAGTTGATAGAGACTCTGGTCGCGCTGGGCCGCCAGACCATTGTCCTGGTCAGCGAAATCGCCCAGACGCCGGAGGCGCTCCGTCGCTACTCGGAGCGGTTCCCCGGCAGGGTTGCACTGATGCACAGCGCACTACCCGACCACGAGAGGGTTAGGCTGTGGCGGGGAGTGTACGAAGGGCAGTACGACGTGGTGGTTGGTCCCAGGTCCGCCCTCTTTGCCCCTGTCCCGCAACTGGGTCTGGTGGTGCTGGACGAGGAGCACGAGCCTGCCTACAAGCAGGAGGGGTTGGACCCTCAGTACCACGCTCGGGACGTGGCGATCGAACTGGGGCGCCGAACGGGTGCAGCTGTCCTGCTGGGAAGCGCCACGCCTGACGTCGCTTCCTACTACCTGGCGGAGCGGGGAGTCTACCAACTATTGAGCATCCCCAGCCGCTACGAGGGGCCGAGCGCCCGAGGGTGGTCCGCCGGTGCGCTGCCGCGGGTGGAGATCGTCGATCTAAGAGAGGAGCTGAAGGCGAGGAACAGGAGCCTCTTCAGTCGCTCCCTTCAGGTCGCGCTGGAGAGGACGCTTTCGGCGGGTGAGCAGGCCATATTGTTCCTCAACCGCCGCGGCTCATCCACCTCGGTAGTCTGCCGGGACTGCGGCCACGTTCTCAAGTGTCGTCGCTGCGATCTCCCGATGGTGTTCCATCGTGAGCAGGGGGGGCTGGTTTGCCACAGCTGCAATCGGCGAACAGCTATCCCCGATCGGTGCCCGCAGTGCAAGGGCAGCCGAATCAGCTATTTCGGGGCCGGGACCGAGCGGGTGGAGGAGGAGGCGCGCAGGCTGTTCCCCTCGGCGAGGGTTCTCCGGTGGGACCACGATGTCGCCGGCAAGCCCAGTGCTCACGACCACCTGCATAGGCAGTTCCGTGATCGCGAAGCGGACATCCTGGTGGGGACGCAGATGGTAGCCAAGGCGCTGGATTTCCCTATGGTGACACTGGTAGGGGTGGTGCTGGCGGATGTGACCCTTCACCTTCCGGACTTCAGAGCTGCGGAGCGGACCTTTCAACTGCTGGCACAGGTTGCGGGGCGAGCAGGCAGGGGCGCGAGGGAGGGGCGGGTCATCTTCCAGACCTACACTCCCCAACACTACAGCCTCGTGGCTGCCAGCCGCCACGACTACGGATCCTTCTACCAGCAGGAGATGGCCTTTCGGCGGTTTCACTCCTACCCCCCCTTCCGCCGGATGGCGCGGCTGCTGTTCTCAGGGGGCGGAGAGGCGCGGGCCGGTTTCGAGGCGCTGCGAATGCGGGAGACGCTGCATGCGAAGGTGGAGGAGTTGGGCATTGCCGATGTGGACGTTCTAGGGCCTGCTCCGGCCTTCCACCATCGTATACGGGCGCGATATCGGTGGCAGATCGTCCTGGTGGGCGAGGGGCTGGGCCGCCTGCTGGAAGAGATCCATTTGCCCCTGGGCTGGAGTCTGGACGTGGACCCGGTGAGTCTGTTGTAGGGCATGGGCAACTGCCCATGCCCTACAACAGACTCACGCCGCGGTATGGCGTCTCCCTTTGGGGGCTGAGGCCATCAGGAGGGCGCGCTCAACCAGGGTGCGCACTAACTTCACCTTGTACCCGTTCTGCTGGAGTGGCCGGGCATCAGCGACAGCGGCCTCGCCGGCCTGGCGAGCGAGATTGCCGTCCAGCGGCTTGCCTCTCACCAGGTCTTCGGCTTGACGCGCTCTCCAAGGTATGGGAGCCACACTGCCCAGGGTCACGTTGATCTCCCTGGCCATGGGCCCTTCCCACACGCCGTGGACCGCGACGCCGACCAGGGCGAAGGCCCAGGTTTCTCGAGCCATGGCCTTCAGGTAGCTCCCGCGGGCCTCCTGGGGCTGCGGGGGAATACGGATTTCCACAACCAGTTCGCCTGGCCCCAGGATGGTTTCCCGGCGGCGGTCCTCGGTTGGGAGCGCATAGAACTCTTCCAGCGGCACCGACCGACTGTTGCCCTCTTGGCCGTGGATCGTCAGCCGTGCTCCCAGGGCTACCAGGGCTGGTGCTGGGTCAGAAGGGTGCGCAGAGAAGCAGGGTCCACCTCCGAAGAGGGCGTGGAGACGGTTTTCTCCCGCAGCAGCGCAGCAGCTGTCGCCACCCTTGAGCCAGCAGAAGAAGGGTCCTCGATAGTACCAGCAGCGGCTGGTTTGCAGGAGGTTTCCCACCAGGGTGGCCATGTTCCGGAGTTGAGGTGAAGCGGCGACATCAATGGCTTCGGCCAGCACCCTGTACTTCTGCCGGACCGCCGGGTTGCGCGCCACCTCGTCCAGGGTAGCCAGCGCCCCCACTACCAGGCCGTCGTCCGGGTCGAAGTCCAGACGTGCCAGTTCAGGAGCCTCCTTGATATTGACCAGCCGCGACGGCGCGATGATCTGCTCCTTCATGAGCGGAAGGAGGTCGGTGCCACCTGCTATGATGCGGGTCTGCCAGTCGTCGCCCAGGGCAGCCAGGGCGTCTTCCATGGAGGTGGCGTTCAGGTGCTCGAAGGGCATCATGGGGCTGACCTCCGCTGCAGGAACTGGCGGGCGGACATTGGCAGGGTAGTCAGCCGTATGCCCGTCGCATTGTACACGGCGTTGGCGATGGCCGGAGCCGTGGGTATTATGGGTGGCTCCCCGACTCCCTTTGCACCGAGGTTGTTGCTGTGTGGATCTGGCAGCCCCAGGGCAGAGGCGTTGATCTCCGGGATGTCCATGGATGTGGGGACCAGATACTCCTCAAGGCCGGGGTTGAGCACCCGACCCGTCTGTGGATCCACTACTCGCTCCTCCGTCAGGGCGTAGCCGACTCCCTGGGTTATTCCTCCTTCGAACTGGCTCTGGACCAGCCTGGGGTTGATGATCCGCCCGCAATCGTGCATGGCCACCACGTGTAGTACGCGAATGTGGCCGGTGTCCACGTCCACCTCCACCTCGACGAACTGGACGCCGAAGGTCCTGAGCGCTCGATCGGGAGGGTTGGGTCCGCGGGAGCCCTTGCCTACCACCATTGGATTGCTGAAGGCGGCTAGCAGCTCCGACACGGACCTGCGTTGATCTGGCGCCGAGCGGGTGTAGGCGTGGCCGTTCTTCAACTCCACCTGGTCCGCGGCCACGTCCAGCATCTGGGCTGCTATGTCCAACAATTGCCTTCTGGCGTCTTCTGCAGCGCTCCGGACGGCGGGTCCCAGGGATGAGATACTGCGGCTACCGGCGCTGGCCGGCGCGTAGAACCCGGC
This sequence comes from Chloroflexi bacterium UBA6077, assembly GCA_002436065.1. Lineage (GTDB taxonomy): Bacteria > Chloroflexota > UBA6077 > UBA6077 > UBA6077 > UBA6077. The sequence continues at coordinate 70,136 of DIXP01000118.1, read as the reverse complement.
CTGGGAGTCTCCGAGCAGTACCCTGACCTGATCCAGGGGGAATCCCAGCGTCTCGGCCGCTATCTGGGCCATCCCCGTGCGGGTTCCGCTCCCGATGTCCTGGCCGCCCAGCATCACCTCGGCCGTGCCGTCGGCGTTCACCTTCACCACGGCGTAGGCCGGAGGTCCCCCGCCGCCGCCCCAGATCTGACTCGCCATTCCGATTCCCCGTTTTCGGGTGATGAAGGGGAAGTCCGCCGCAGCAGAGGAGCCGTTGTGGGGGCGCGATGCCCACCCGATCTTCTCGGCTGCCTCCGTGTACGCCTGGCGGAGGTTCTTAGCCGAGTATTCCTTTCCCCTCACCTGGTCCATGTCGGCATAGTTCTTCAGTCGCAACTCCAGGGGGTCTATTCCCAGTCGTTCGGCCAGCATGTCCATGGCTGACTCCAGGGCGAAGCTGCCCTCGACGTAGCCGGGTGCTCGGAACGCCTTGGCCGGCCCCTCGTTGGTCCGGACCGTGGACACCTCCGTCCGAACGTTGGGGCAGAGGTATAGTTCCTTGACAGGCCCCTCGACTATGGAGTCACTGCCATGAGCACCGACGGGGACGAGGGCCTTCAGTTCGACGGTGACCAGGGTGCCGTCCTTGCGGGCACCGATCCTCAGATGCTGGATGGTAGGATGCCGGTGCCCCGCCACCAGGCTCTCGTCGGCGCGATCCAGCATGATCTTCACCGGCCTGCCCGCCATGCGGGCCAACAGGGCCGCCAGCAGGGACTGCTTCTCCAACTCCTGCTTGCTGCCGAAGCCTCCCCCCATGTACTGGCAGATCACCCGGACATGGTGGAGAGGGAGCCCCAGCATCCCCGCCAAACCGAATTGCACGGCGTAGACGTGTTGAGTGGAGTCCCAGAGGGTCAGGGAGTCACCCTCCCACATAGCAACGCTGCCGTGGGGCTCCAGGGGGTTCTGGAGGGCCGCCTGGGTGTGGAAGGATTCCTCGACGGCTAGGTCCGCTTCCGCCCATCCCTGCTGCATGTTGCCCCGTTCGTAGACCCTGGACCGCCCCCCTACCAGGTTCCCCTCAGGATGCAGCTGTGGGGCGTCTGGCTGGAGGGCCTTCTCCGGATCCGTCACGAAGGGTAGCTCCTCGTACTCCACGTTGATCAGTTTCAGGGCGTCTTCGGCCGCTTGCCGGTCTTCCGCTGCCACTGCCGCCACCTCGTAACCTTGGTAGCGGGCGACGGTATCGAGCAGTTGAAGACCGTCGATCCACTGGATGGGTGGGGCGTTCTGGTGGGTGAGCACTGCTCGCACACCAGGCAGCAGCAAGGCTCGGGAGGCGTCGACCCGCTTGATCCTGGCATGGGCGAAGGGGCAACGGAGGACCTTTCCGTACAGCATTCCCTGGGGGTGGGCATCGTGGGTGTAGACAGCTCGCCCGGTTACCCGCTCGACCGCATCCACCCTGGAGACCGGTCGTCCGACGACCTCCAGAGCGGCATCCGGTGGCCATGGCTCCAGTTCCGGCCCGTCGACCACCACTTTCTCCTCGACGATGCGTCCCTCCTGCTCCACCTGGGTCTTCACTACCCTGGTCATGGCCTCACCTACCCTTCCGGATTCGCTCGGCCGCCAGGAGGGCAGCCCGGTGGATGTTGGGATAGGCGCCGCAGCGGCAGAGGTTGCCCGAGACTGCCCTCTGCACCTCCTCCAGAGTTGGGTTGTCGTGGTTGTCCAGCAGCCACTTGACGGACAGGATCTGTCCCGGCGTGCAGAAGCCGCACTGGAAGGCATCGGCCTCGACGAACGCCTCCTGGATCGGGTGGAGGCGGCCCTCCTTCTCCAACCCCTCGATGGTCTCGATCCGCCGGCCCTCGCACTCGATGGCGAGGAGCAGGCAGGCGTAGACGGGCTTGCCGTCCAGCAGCACCGTGCAGGCGCCGCAGTTCCCCATGTCGCAGGACTCCTTCGTGCCGGTGAAGTCGAGGTTGTCGCGAAGGGCCTCCAGCAGGGTGCATCGCGGCTGGACGGAGAGGGCGTATTCAGCATCGTTGACCATCAGCCGGATGGCCGTCTTTCCGGGCCCCCGTGGCACCAGCCATGAAGGGGCTTTGGGAGCGAGTTCGTACATGGGCAGCCTCCTGAGGTCAGTTCTTCAACCGACTGCAAGAAGACTGCCAGGTCGCATCGGCATCCCGGCACGGTGGTTGCCCTTGGGAGGCCGATCCGTGTAATCGCCCTGTGCATTCTGCACCCGTTTAACGCTCTTTTCACATTTTCGTGGCAAGGCAATGCCATAATGTCTGATAAGAAGGGGACTACGCGCCAACAGCTCGGACGTGTGTGATGGGTAAAACGTCACGATGCCTTGGGTTCCAGTAGACTTGCCGAGCAGGGCGAGAAAGGTGATCCGGCATGGAAGGCTTTCCAAACTGGGCGGACACCGGGTGTGGTTGTCTTGCCGTCATAACCTTGGCTGTCGCCCTGGTGTTGGCCGGGATCCTGCTAATGGGCCACCCTTTCCTGTAGAGGTGACCCGGGCGGATGTCAAACAGGCGGGTTATGTTGGGCATCAACCTGCCTGATGGCGCTATGAAGGGCTGGCGATACGTTCCAGAAGGAGACATAGACCTCCGGCTGGACCTCCTGCGGGGCTACCTGATCTTCTCCATGGTCGCTGACCCCACCGGTGAGGGCGTCCCTCACCGGTGGGGATAGGTTCGTCGTCTCAGCAGCTGAGAACTTCGCTTTTCTCTCGGGTCTCGTGATGGGAATGATCTACCGGCACGAGCGGACCCTACGCCATAGCGACCATGAGCGAAGGGGCTGATCCTCCTGAGGCATCCCGGGTTCAGACCGAGATATTCCGCATGGTCTACGAGCGGCTGAGTACATAGAGGGGTCTTTTGACGTACAGGCGATGTCAGAGTCGATCTGTGGCGGGCGCGGCTACTAGAGATTCAGTCTTCCGCCTGGCAGGCCGTAGAGGGGAGATAGGTGGTGGTAACCATCCGACCCTATCGGACAAAGGTAGCCACTGTCATCTTTCAGCGGTAGTGTCTACCCAGCTCTGATTCGTAGCTGGTGCCCAGTTGATCGGCGTGCTGCGCCACCCAATCGCTCAGCCTTGTTTTTCCTGCTGAGGGTCCATTGGAGACGAGGAGGTTGGCCATCAACCCTTCCAGCTCGTCTCGGGTCAGCACGACGTCCCGGAGGGCGAGTCCGACGAGCCCCGAGAGGACAAGTGTCAGCCTCGGTGGCAGGTGGACGACTCGCGCGTGGCTACCAACGGCGACTGCGAGAAGGTACACAAGTTCATTGTAACTGTATACCTCCGGACCAGCGGCGTCGACGATGGTGCTCATGGTGCTGGCTTCACTATCTGCATCTGCTGCTCGGACGGCCGTCTCTGCCACGTCCTCCACATAGACCGGCTGCAGCCGGTAGTTGCCTGATCCAGGGATGGCAAAGACCGGGAAGTGCCGGAGCAGCCAGGCGATGTTGTTGATGAGGATGCCCTCCGTCCCGAAGATCACGGTGGGTCTCAGGATCGCGTAGGGGATGCTGGAGGCGATGATGGCCTCTTCCACCATCGCCTTGCCTCGATAATAGGGGAAGGGCGAGTCCTTCGAGGGATTGGCGATGCTGATGTGGACAATTCTTCGGACGCCGGCATCCCTGGCGGCCCGGATCAGCGTCTTGCTGTTCTTGGTGGCCAGCTCGTAGGTGATCGGACCCCGGGGGAAGCGAATCCAGTAGCTGTTGAACAGGACCGATGCCCCACGTAAGGACGCCGCCAACGCATCGGGGTCATCGAAGTTGAACGGGGCGACGCTGATGCGGTCCCCGAAGGGGTTCTCACGATGCGGGTGGCCGGTGAGGGTGAGGATGCGCTTTCCCTCGGCCAGGAGCCGTCGTGTGATGTACTTGCCCGTGAAGCCGAAGGCTCCGGTGACGACGTTCAGCTCGCCCGTTTCGATTCCTTTTCCCACTTGAGCACTACTCCTCTGATGGGACCAGACTTGCGACTACGCGCAGCAGTTCGTCCCGAGTCATGCGGTTGGAAGATACCTTGATCTGGTAGATCCGACCCTGCTCCTGCCAACTGACCTGGAGATTGAGCCGGCTCCTCGTGGTCGTGACTCCAGTCGTGGATAGCCAGCCTTGGGCACCGTGAACGTCGATCGGCTCGGTGGTGTCGGGCGGCGGGGAGTTCCCGAGGGCGCCCTTCCCCATCCCGAGTATGAAGGCGACAAGCCCGTTCTCGGCGTGATAGACGATGGTGTACCTGGGCCCGAACTGATCGTCGGTCTTCACCTCCTCAAGGCTGGGAGGGCCGAAACGATCCGGCACGAAGGAAGGCCTGTAGACCGGGACCGAGGATGGTAGGGCTGCTCGCGCTTCCGCCCAAGCGTCTCGGCTCGGCTGGGTTGCATTGGCCTCCGGTGTACTCTTCGACGTCTCGTTCGGAGTGGCTTGAGGCTCTGTTGGGATTGGGCCAGTATCCTGACTCTTGCCCGAGTCGAAGTAGAACACCGTTACCCCCAGCACTGTGCCGTCCTTCAGCCTGCGGCCGACCACCTGGCCCCCCTGGCCCTCTCGAGGTCCCGATCCGCTCACGCTGGCTCGCTGCTCCACCTTGATCGTGTTCGAGCTCCGTTTGCCGGTGTACCTCACCTCGTACTCCATCTCGAACAGCAGCAGATCCCCCTCCCGCCGAACGTTCGAGATCGTCCCTATCAGGTTGACTATGTTCACGTAGAGCACCGGACCGCCTGTAGGGGTATCCGCCGCCGTTATCTCGTCGCCGATCTCGATTGGGATATCCTTGACCCATAGGTCGTTCCAGACCTTGTAGTACGCTGGATAGAGCACCACGTCGCCCTTGTCAGCCGTCTGCACCACGATGTGGTCCGGGGCTATTAAGACCACACGGCCCGAGACGTAGCTGTACATAGAGTCGTCAGGGGTACGTGGAGGGGGCGATGGGCAGGGGGTGGCCGTGGCCTGGCCGCCGCTCCTAGCCTCGGAGGCCGTCGCGGAGGTAGCAGGCGTCGCGGCTGTGGCCGTGGCTCTGGGGACGTTGCAGGCTGAAAGGGTGCGCTCGTGCGGCTCGTTGGGCTCTTCCCGCTCGTTCCGCGGCTCGCTTAGCTGGTCCACCCTCCAGCCCGCAGGCGTCTCGACCAAGACGACCTCCTGCTCCCACGAGCGGGGCGGGCCGCCCATGACGTCGCCACCCCAGAAGTGCTGGTAGACCCGGACCTGTGAGGTGGTCTCCGTCGGCGTTTGCTGTTCGAAGCTCAGCGTCTCGTAGCGGTACCAGCAGGGGTTGCTCACCTGGAAGAGAGATAGGCGAGCTGCCTCCTGCTGATTGGTCCGCAAGTCCTGGCTGAGGCCGTCGCTCAATAGGCCCAGTACGGCCAGATCCTGCCGCCGGATGCGGGCCTCCATGAGGCGCTCCAGGCTCTCACGTGGACTGATTCCAGGTAGAGGAGCGACGATCATCTCGGCAACAGTTGTCGCGGTCCGGATTGGAGCTGGAGAGATAGCAGGCGAGGGTGTAGCGCTGGCAGAGGGGGTTGTGATCGGAGGACCGCCCGCCGCGGCGGGCGTAGTGCGTGTAGCTTCTCCGCATGATGTGCTCAGCAATCCCGCTATGGACAGGACAAGGCTGAGCGTGGCCATCGACCAGGAGACCATCCACTTCATTGCGAATCCTCCGCTTGCCTAGAGAGGACGATCACGTCCTCCATACTGTAAGTCCACCTGGAGATCATTGCAATCCACCGGCCGGTTGGTGGCCAAAGACCCAGGGCCCCACTGGCACGCCGACGGCTATGAGAACCAGAAGCATTCTAGCCTGACAGCGTGCGAGCAGATGGTGACTACGGAGCGGCCGATAACCATTGCTTGGTCTCCAGGATGCCGCCGTCGCTGTCCAGCAGCTCCACCTTCAGCGGCTGGAGCCTGCCGTCGCGCACCACCAGGAACGACCCGTTGGGGAGTAGCTCCTCGACGTCGGCGTGGCCGTCCGTCCACTCCACCCGAACGCTGTCGCCTCTTTCGCTCAGGCCGAATGCGTAGCTCACAGGCGCCACGGCGTCGCCCTTCATCTTGCCCGCGGCGAACCCCGACTCCACCCTGCCCAGCACGGTCGATGCCCGACATTCCACTCGCCACCCGAAGCGGGTAGGGACGACCAGACTGGCCGAGTAGTGGTTCTTGGGTACCGTTTCGCCGTGGAATTGGGGCTTCCAACGCTGGAATACCACGAGGCCCGCTGGCACCGCCTTCTGCTGGAGGGTTTCGGCCGAGGCTGTATCGGCCCTCACGGCGTTCAGGCATTGCTCCAGCAGCGCCTCGTGCGGGGTCGAGTGGACTGGAATCGGCGGCCATCGGGGAACTGACAGGCAGAGCAGCGCGAAGGCCAGGGCGGCCGTCGCCAGCAGCGCGGAGAAGGCCAGCAGCAAGTAGCTCGACCTGGTGAACGCCCCGTCCGGTGATTTGCGCCAGATCCATCTCAGGGCCAGGTTCCCGCCCGGCTGGCGCCCCACCTCAATCGTCCATTGCCCCAGCAGGATCATCGCCGCGAGGGTCGCCAGCGCGGCCAGTAGCAGCGCGCCGTTGTGGAGGCCGGTGCCGACGGGGGTGCCGTATCCGCCGGGTAAGAGCCACCGTGACAGAAAGACCAGCGCGAGTCCTAGGATAAAGCTGGCAACCAGGAACAGCAGGTTTGTGCCAGCGAAGGCCAGCGCAACTGAGGGACGATCCTTGGCCCTTATCGTCCTGAAGGTGAAGGCGAGCGCGCTGAGGCCCACGATGATCTGCCCGAGCAACCCGTCGCCTTGTGCACCCTCAAAGAAGTCGTTCACCGTCCGCGACCAACTGCCCTTGGGAGGGCGGAAGTCCGGTTGGATGACATCCCAGGGCGTCAGCAGCACCGAGGTCAGCAGCGCGAGCCAGCCGAACAGCATGAGCCAGGTGATGGCGAGGGGCACAATTGAAGCCACGAGCCACGCGGCATCGGCGTAGCGGTCTTTGGTTGTCACCCCGTCATTCGATGCAGCCATGCCTTGCTCCTTTGGCGAGATCAACACCAAACCATGAGTGGATTTCGGTGACGCCCTCATTGTCGCGACGATGGAGCATGTGGGTTCCCATATTCTGTACTCCTACGACACCCATTTTGATCGGTTCCCCAACGTGGCGCGCAGTTCTCCAGCACAGCGCTCGAGAGACAGCTAGACATCTTGAACCGGCCTAGGCACCTTTGGACCTTGGGCCCTAGCATCTCGGCTCGTCGGCTCCGCACCGCAGAGAGTAGCTGCATGCAGAGTAGCAGCGCCAGGCTGAAGGCGAGCGCCGGGTGCGGCATGAGCCCCCAGACGGTGGAGGCCGTAGGCGGGTGGGCTTGCCGCCACAGGTCATTCATGTGGTGGGGCGCCTCGTAGATGAGAAAGTACCACTGTCCCAGGGCGACGAGCAGCCAGTCTCCAAGCAGAAACGCCCAAGCTGCGAGATCCTGCCTCGCGCGGGACATTGCCGCTACCGCCACCAAGCCCACGAAAGGGACCAGCAAGGCCAGCAACTTGTACGGATGACGCTGTACCTCTGTGAGAAAGCCCTCAGGGTACAACCGGTTCTGTTCAGCCAAGGGCCGCACCTCCCGAAGGGTTGAGGATGCCGAGGAACCTGCGGGAAAAGGTCGTCCATTCGACCGCCGCCGAGGATAACGCGGCCAGGCCCGACTCTGTAATGGCGTAGTAGCGACGCTTGCGGCCACCCACCAGCTGCCACTCTGCCTGTACCAGGCCCTCCCTCTCCAGCCGATGCAGGGTGGGGTAGAGAAGCCCCTCCTCCATGGCGAAGTAGCCCTCGCTGCGGTCCCGAAGCTCCCGGATGATCTCGTAGCCGTACATTGGGCGGTCGCGCAGCAGCGCCAGGACGAGCAGCTCGGCGCTGCCCCGTTGGAGGTCGTGGCTGGGAGACATGTGGCCCTACTCCATACCTAAATTCATTAGGTATGGAGTAGGATAGTGGTAGTTGGAGCTACATGTCAACAGTGTTGGCACCTGCCTAACGAGAGCAACTCGAGCCCCGTGGCTCCTCATTGGATCGACTCCACGATCTGCCGGAGTTGCTCGGGCGTGTATCGCGGGTGGCCTGGCGGATCGTAAGCGTTTGTGAGGGTGAGCACGACCTCCCCTTGCTCCCAGTAGAGGCTGATCCAGTCCTCCCCGCGCATGACCACCGTAACATCCCGCCCGCCGATGTTCTCTCGTATCGCCTCCGGGTCCGTGATCCGGCGATCTCCCGCCGCATCCTTCGCCATCTCGGTCAGCGTCAGCACGTCGTGGGGCTTTGTGTCCTCTGGCCGAGGATCGAAGCCGATCACTATCTGTGATCCTATACCCGTGGGGTCGGGCTGGTACTGCTCCCGTATCACCATCCGCTCCGGCAGCCAAGTGGGGCGCAGGACGGTGAACTTCGGCGCCGGCACAGGCGTGGGTGTGGGACGCGGGGGCGGGGGTTCCACCTGCCCCAAATCAGCCGTCGCGGACATGGAGGCGGCCACCTTCAGCAGTTCCTCTTTCGATAGGACGCGGGTCTCCAGCGAAATGTAGCTGCCATCCTGAACCCACCAGAGCAGCTTGGTCTGCCCGCTCGGTGCGTCCAGCAGCCGTCCGGTGATGCCCTCCTTGATCGCCACTCCCGGCGCTGTCAGCATCGGCCTAGCCATGCTGCTGGGATCCCTGGGTGGTCCCTCCACCAACCGAAGGGCCACCGCGCCGTCGGCACCATGGTAGGTGACGTTCAGGGTGTCGATGTGGTCGCTCCCCTGGTTGCTGCCCGCCACCGGCGGCTCCGGCTTCAACCCGGCCGGCAGGTACCCCGGCAGGAACAGTTTGAAGCTTGCCTTCTGCCTGATCTCCTCCAGACTGGACGGGATGGGGTTGGGCAACGGCGCGCGGCTGCCCGGCACCGGCCGCAGAGAGGCTGCGATCGCCAACAGCTCCTCGGGCGGCACCGTGAAGCTGGAGACGGAAACGAGCGTGCCGTCCCGCAGCACCATGGCCGCGGAGTCCAAGCCCGTACCGTCCACGTTGCGGGAGCCCCGGCGCAGCCAGCCCTCTGTGCCGCCGATGCTCATGCTCTCGGCCCCCTCGGTCCAGCGCCTCACCATGGCGTATGTAGCCTTCTGTTCCGAGACCCTCGTGGTCGGAAGGCTGTCCTTCCACGCCTCGATCAGCGGTGCGTACTCTATCTCCAGCCCGAGCGCCGGGTCCATGCGAGGCTGGCGTGGCACGAGGCCGTTCGGCACCCGGCTGGGAATGAAGAGCGGGAAGTCCGCCTGCCTGGCGAGCGCTTCCAGTTGCCGATCGAACTCGCCCTGCGTTGGTACCGGCTTTGGCCGCTGGTCATCCAGCTTCGCCCCGGCAGGGGGGGTGAAGGTGAAGACAGACGGGTCGATAGCGACGTTGTACTGGATGCTCGTCACCTCCGTCGTCTCGAGCAGCTTTCCATCGGTCCCGCTGATCTGGACGACCTTGAGAACGAAGTAGCTCTCCTTGTCTACCCAGACTGTGCGCGGCCCATTCATCTCCGGCGCTGAGGCTGAGGGTGTCCCTGTCGGGAAGGTGAGGACGTAGGCTTTCCTGCCCGCTACGGTCTCCTCCCCCTGCAGCTTCGGCCTGACGTTGGGATTGGTGGTCTGAAGCGCCTTCTGGGGATCAACCGTCCCCTGCCCGAGCGGCGACTCCCCACCGTAGGAATCGGTCTTGCCGGAAGGGGAGATATCCAGCTGGTGCACCGTGACACTGTTTTCCTTGGCGTCGTAGCGCCAGGCGTCCTTACCATCGCTCACGCTGATCCAGCGCCAGTCCCGGCCGGGGATCTCCTTTCCCTGAGCATCGACCATCGTACCGCTGCCCTCGATCCGCCAGCGGTTGGGTGCCTCATACCACCGCTTTGTCTCGCTGCGGATCTCCTCCTCCCCGGTAAGACCCGCATAGCTGTTCATGCGTGGATTGCCGGGCCTTCCGACCGTCCTTTCGGTCGACACGAAGCTCTTTATGCCCGCCATCGCCGGGGATGCCGCCGCTTCCTGGGCCTTTCTCACGATCTCCTCGGCGCTCACTGGCGCCGGTCGCATCAGCACCAGGTAGGTCCCGAGGATCATGACGGCGAGAATCGCGGCGGCAAGGCCGGCGAGGGGCCAGGGTCGGCCGAAGAGGGACGATCGATTGAGTAGGGGATTGCCTACCCTCTTCTGCCCGCTCCCATTGCGTGCGGCAGCCAATTGGGCTGCCTGGGCCTCCAGCCTGGCGCCGAGTACTTCCATATAGATCGGGCGAGGTTCGGGGGGGCGTAAGGCGCTCTCCAGTCGCTCGACTACCCCTGCCAGCTCGCTGTCCAATTTCTCGGGTCGCTGTGCCGCGGGGTCGCACTCCAGAGCGGCGAAGTAGCCCTCTAGCGGCTCTGCCTGGTGTCTGTCCTGTTCGTTCATCTTCGTCCCCTTTGAGAACCGCTTGCTCCTCGGATCAGCAGATCCCTCAGCCCCTCAATCGCCCGGTGGCGGAGCATCTTCACGGCTCCGACGCTCTTTCCCATGGCCGAGGCGATCCTCTCTCCCGACCATCCGGCAAGCTGCAACTCCAGCACGGTGCGCTGATCCTCCGGGAGGGCGGCCAGTGCAGAGCGAAGGGCGGCCGCTTCATCTCGGGCCAGAGCTACCTCCTCTGGACTCATCGCTGGGTCGGCCGGCTCCACCATGTCCAGCGGTTCGGTGGTTCGGTGCCGCCGTTGGCTGTCAACGATGGCGTTGCGTGCGATCCGAAACAGCCAGGCGGGGAAGCCTGCTCCTCGGTACTGGTGGAGGCCGGCCAGCGCCTTCAGGAAGACCTCACTCGTGGCGTCCTCCGCCAATTCCTGGTTCCCTAGACGGATGTAGCAGTAGCGATAGATCGGGCTTACGTATCGCCGGTAGAGGAGGGAGAAGGCTTGAGGGTCTGACTTGGCGGTGGCGACCAACTCCTCGTCGACCTGCTCGTCGCTTGCGCCGCCGTCTCTGCCGTCTGCCATCCCCCGTGCTGAGAGCGAGGTCACGAACATTCCTTCGCGCTCCTAAGTGGTGGTCACGTCTCTGTCACAGTAATAGACGGAGCGCTCGTGCAAAAGTCACGCTCGAGTTGGCGCATAGACTCGCCTCCCATCACCCGAAGATGGGGAACAGGTAGCGGGGATCGAACAGCCAGGCGAGCATCATCAAGGGGCCGCGAAGCAGCGACTGGCCAATCCGATCGAGGGTGTCTCCCCCGGCTAGCACGACGTAGTAGAAGAGACTGCTGGTGGCCCAGAAGAGCGCAAGGCCGTAGGCGGTGTTTCGGAGGGAGTGTCTCCCGGCCAGACTGCCCGCGACGGCCGCGACCAGGGAGAAGGCCGCGACCGGCTGAATGAATCCACCTATGCTGAAGCCGGTGAGCGCCCGGGCGATGGCGAGCAACAGGGCGCCGACCCAGAGCAGGGACAAACCGGCGGCATCGCTGTGGCGTCTACCGTGGAGGTAGGCACCGATGGGAACCGCGGAAACCAGCAGTAGCAGGACGAGGATCACCCAGAGCACCTGCGGGCCGTTGACCTGCACCAGGTTGGCAGTCGCCCCAGTGGAGCTTCGATAGGTGGGGCCGAAGGTGGCGTACGCAAGCCCTGCTGCCCCAAGCAGGCCGGCTATGAACGCGCTTACAAGCTCGATGCGGCTAAGAGTCGCCATTTCCTTGCCCCCCCTTCGGAGTGCTTGGCTCAGCAGGCCCATGTTACCACCCTCCCGCAATCGCAGCCTCCAAACTGGCGGCGTGTATGGACTATCGTCGAAACGCGCACCACGCCAATCCGAGCGTCTCATGGACGGCTCCCCGAACTCGTGGGTGGGAATCTCGATGAAGCCTTGAACTAGAAGAGGTTATTCTCCATAATGAGCGCCAGATTCACTGCGACCAGCAGAGAGGTCCATCGCCGGTTAGCTGGCCCAGTAAAGGATGCGCGGCTCCCCGTCTAACCTTCCTGCATCGTTGATCCACCTTCTGAGAGATCACGTTCGGTAGCTGTCTCTGTCTCGGGCGATCTCCACCGATCGAAGAAAGATAGGGGGCGGCTACGGGACAAGATACCTGACCTGGAAAGGGTACTAGTCAAGGATCAACTTGCCAATTCAGCTCTGATTGTAGGCGAGTTGTTTGTAGAGAGTCATGTGTTGATCAGCAATCAGGTCCCACTCCAAGTGGCGCTGGGCGAAGTCCTTGCAGGCTTGGCCATATTGCCTGCATGCCGCGCTATCCTGCAGGAGGCTGAGAATAGCCGATTGCAGGTGATGAATGTTCTCAGGTTCGGTCAGGATGCCACGGCCATGAGAGAGGTATTCTGTGAAGCAGCCAATGTTGTTGGCGACGATGGCTTTTCCCGCCGCCATAGCCTGCACTAACACGCCGCTGCATTCACCTTGGGAATGAATGCGCGGAAATACTACGATATCAGAAGCTGCCAGATAGTAGGGGAATTCACTATCCGCGACATATGGGCGGAACAAGATCCGTCCTGGACACAGGTAGTCTGCTAGTCTCCTTAGTCGCGCCTCGTCCGGCCCGCTGCCGACGATCAGTATTGTGGCTTCAACTCGTGTAGTTGCTTTAATGAAGTCGTGAATGCCTTTGTGGTTGAACATGAAGCCAATCTGCGAGACCACTGGTCCTTCCACACCAATGCGATGCTTGGCCTCGACTGGATCGATAGCAAACCGCTCTCGGTATACACCATGAGGAATAACTACAGTATTGGGATTGGCGAAACCCACGCGTCGCTTAAGTTCCTCGGTATGCACAATAACCAGATCGCTCTCGCTGAGCATCTTCAGTTGTTCGGCCTCATCGTAGGGATGGTGGCGGTTGGAAGTCACGAAGTTCTGATCGTGGATTGTGACTACCCGATACCCCTTCACACGGTCGTAATGCTTCTGGACTAACCAGTTGAACAATCCTCCGCTGACGTGGAAATGATTAATAGTCCGTTCCGAACCTTGCGGCAGGCCATAGAAGGGCGAGACAGCTTTCGTAAACGCCCAGTCAAACCGATTTGCCCACCCAGAGGCGTAGATGCCAGGCAGCTTGAGCCGATACGAGCTCCAGAATTGCCGGTTGACCCGGTTGATCTCGACATCGTGCCTTTCCAGGGCTTCCGCAAGGTCCTCGCTATAGGTCACGACTCCGCTCGTAATGGGAGCGAAGGGGGAGAACATGTTGATCCTCATCTAGACTCTCCTGGTTTCTCGATCTCCATGTCTGGTTCTCGTCGCACCGTTAGCCACTTCTTCACCGGCCCTTACTGATAGCCCTCGGACTGCAGTTGAAACATACGAGCGTACTTGCCGCCGAGTTGCACTAGTTCCTCGTGTCCCCCCTGCTCAACAATCCTGCCATCCTCCAGCAGATAAATGCGATCGGCCCGTCGGACGGCGGAAAGACGATGGCTGGAAAGGATCGAGATCCGGCCAGCAGCCAGCTGGTAGAAGCGCTCTAGAAGTTCATGCTCGGTCTGCGCGTCCAGCGCACTGGCCGGCTCGTCCAGGATGAAAATGGGCGCTGCGCGGAAGAATGCCCGCGCCAAGGCGACTCGCTGCCACTCGCCCAAGCTCAGGTCAGTGCCTTCGTCTAACCAGTTGCTCAGAACAGTGTCATAGCCGTGTGGTAGCTTGGTGACGATGGTGTCCGTGCCTGATGCGGATACTGCGTCTAGAATACCCTCGTTGCTCGGAGACAATGTGCGATCTCCCAACCATATGTTCTCACGCAGGGTCAGGTGGTAACGGATGTAGTCCTGGAATACAACGCTGATATGGCTGCGGAGCGCAGTGGTCTCGAATTGGCGTAAGTCTGTGTCCTCTAGAGTGATCTGTCCCTCACAGGGATCGTATAGCCCGCACAACAGCTTGATCAGCGTGGTCTTACCAGACCCGTTGTCGCCAACGAGCGCGATGCATTCGCCTGGCCGGATCTTGAGCGACACGTCGTCCACTGCTTTTCGGTTGCTGTTGGGATGTCGATAGCTCACATGGTCGATTACGAAGCCCTGGGAGAGAGTATCGGAGAGTTGGCGCGATTTGCGCGACGGTTTGGCGTGCGATGGCAGATCGAGGAACTCAAAGAGGTTCACGAGGAATAGGTTGTTCTCGTAGAGGCTCGCCAGGCCGCCAAGAAACTCAGCCAGGTATCCCTGGCCGCGTTGGAATGCCTGCTGATATACGATCATTGTGCCCAGACTGATGTCGCCATGCAATGCCTGCCGGACTATGTAGAAATAGAACCCGAACACGACCAGCGATGAGCCGGCGTTCGCAGCCGTTTCCAGGGCGGCACGTTGCGTAGCAATTCGCTGATGCCCCTGGCGCAGACCTCGTCGCAAGTCCCCAAACCATTCTATGAAGAGGCTTTCAAGACCGAACAGTCTGATCTCCTTGGCGGCCGCCTCGACAGTCAACAGCATGTGCATGTACCAGGCTAACCGTTCCTGCGACGTGTGTCGTCGCTGCCAAATGTACAATCGGCGGGCATAGGCCCCACGCACAAACACACTGGGCAGAGCGGCAGCCAACAGGGCTAGAGCCATGGACCAGTGCCACGAAGCCAAGAGCCCGACCATAATGGCCAGGGTAAGACCGCTCCGAGCGACCAGAATGAGGCCATTGACGGCCAGGGCCGGACGGTAAGGTGCCTCCTGCTGAGCTCGGTGCAGGGTTTCGTGGTATTCCGCGTTTTCGAAATGGTCCAGGTCGAGATCGACCGACTTCGCTTGAATGATCTGCTGCACGTGGTCGGTGACCACCTGCTTCTGAGCCTCACTCACCAATGCCGAAAGCGAGTTGCACAGTGAGCCGGCAAAGCTCACGCCTGCCAGGCCGACGACTACCACTGTTGCCTGCTCCAGCGCAGTTTCTGATATAAGGCCGGTTTGGGCGGTTACCACGGTGTCTACCATCAGCTTGATCAGATAGAGCGACACTAGTGGTAAGGCGCCCTGCATGACCACTAGCACGCCTCCGGCCACCGTCCAGCCAGGGGTGATTTGCCACACCATATATACGGCGCGGTACATGAACCGAGCCCTTCGCAGTTTGGAGCTAATCATGAGTAGAAAGGCTGGCTGCCGGATTGTGCATAATGACCAGGGCCATCATTAGAGCGACTGATCACCTCTGAAAGGACGAGCCAGGAATCGACGAGCAACAAACCTGCACGTCCTCTCGATCGAGCCAAATGGGTCTTTCAGGAACACTCCTGCCAGGAGTGGTAATCCGCGTCCAAACTGATTGTGGCTGCGTATAAGTAATGAGGCAAGATACCATTGCATACTTAGCCGTGTCTTGGACAGGATGGCTATTTCCGTATGGCTTAGGCGATGGCAAAACCTGTCCTTAATGAATTGTGCGTCCTGCAAGTAGAGAGTGTGTGTGGTCCCTTGAGGGTTAAGACTTTCAGAAATACTATCCGGAGAAACGCGCTTGGTCCAGAGCCGCCTCATGGTAAAAGCTACTCGACAGGGTTGTGTCAATACGCAGTCCAGGAGCAGGTTCCAGTCGTCGGTGATATTGATCTGTTCGTTCCAGCCGTAGAGCAGCGGCTGATGTCGAAACAGGACGGCAGAGGACGGGACTGGGGATGCTAACATCAACTGACGTGATTGGGATTCAGTCAGCAGATACCACTCACCATCGGCCACGGCGGTGTATTGGCGCCACCTGCCATCTCGTTCCCAATGGCTGGCGTCGCGGCGCCCGTCGAGCGTTTGCCTAGTCCAATTGGCGAAAGCGAAGTCGGCATTGAGTGACTCCAGAGCTAGGACGCTTCTCGCCAGGAAATCCGCTTCCCACAAATCGTCTGCATCGAGGGTTGCGATGTAGTCTCCGCGGGCATGCCGTGCACCCAGATTGCGGGCCGAAGCCTGCCCGCGATGTTCTTGCCGCAGATATTGTACATTGGGTAGAGCCGTTACCCTTTCCTCCGTATCGTCTGTGGATCCGTCATCCACGACGATTATCTGCACGCGAGGCCAGGTTTGGCGTAGAGCGCTTTTCACGGCGTCAATCACCAACGCCCCTCGATTCCAGGTGGGGATGATCACTGAGACCAAACGAGCGGGCTTATGCGCGTCCATGAACGCATCCACGAAACTTCATGCTGTGGGCGGAAGGAAGATCGTAGAACTCCCGTGGATAGCGTTCGACGACAGGGCCAGTCTTGCGCGCAAGCGCGAAGATGCAGTCTCCTCGCCACTGAGAGGTCCTGTTCAATTTGAACAGGAGATCTATGGCACACTGCCTGAGGAAACCCCTGGAGGGAAACCGGATGCGGGGAAAGTAGACATTGCTGGTGAACAGCCGTTCCGCTTTGAAACCAGAGTGTAGGAGCATTGACGCAACTTCAAAAGCACTGTACTCACGGTTGTGCCTGTCTCTAGTCAGCGTAAAGCTTGCGTATAGATAGGGAGAAAAGCCCAACAACATCTTCCACGCGTTCCTGGCTGAAACAACATTGGGAGTGGATAGCAACAACACTCCCTCCGGCTTCAGCACGCGGTTGATTTCTGCGAGCATAAAAAAAGGGTCCAAGCCCAGGTGTTCCACTACCTCGGAACAAAGGACGAGATCAAAAGAGGAGTCGTCAAACGGAAAACGGTCTAATTCCACATCGAAGCTTTGGACTGTGAAGGCT
The DNA here is from genome assembly GCA_002436065.1 of Chloroflexi bacterium UBA6077. Classification (GTDB taxonomy): domain Bacteria; phylum Chloroflexota; class UBA6077; order UBA6077; family UBA6077; genus UBA6077. The sequence continues at coordinate 53,397 of DIXP01000118.1, read as the reverse complement.
TCGCCTTGAATAGTGATCTCCGTCTTCTTGCCGCTCTCTCCGTGGCTGTGCCAGGTGTAGGAGTGGGGAGTCACTCTTCTGAGGTAGGCAGCCAGAGGGATAAAGGCGCCGATATCCAGAACGGCCAGGGGTTCATGGACGGGAATGAGCTTGATCATCTCCATGTAGCGCAGCAGGTGGTTCCGCACATACCCCCGTCCAGCTTCGCTGCCCACATACCGGTTAAGCTCATCTTCCATGCAGTTGAGGTCGATCATGAACATCTTCCTTTGCAGCGCTGAGCCATGCCCCGCAGTTTTCTCCCTGCGCGGTCCACGAAACCCTGAGGCAGCCGCTCGTGCTTTTTAATGGTTATCACTTGTGCGGGCGAACGGATGTTGCCTATCTCAAAATAGATAGGCAACTTGCCAAATGCCATTCCGTCAGGGAGGAGTAGTTCCAGCATGTGGAGACCGTTGCTTGGTACAAACTGAACACTCATCGGCCTGATAGCTCGATCTTCGACCATTACTTTGAACTCCTCTGGGGCATGGCTTGAGTCTAAACCATCGACGAACAGGCGAACTTTGGATCCGGCGCTGGAATAAATGTCTATGCCGCCGTCCGTGCCATTCGTGATGAGAACAATCTGAGGGACAACCGGGCCGAACTGAGGAATCGAAATATCAATTGCCGGCGATGTTTCACCGTTGCTGATACGGATGGAAATCCTATTCAACCCCGGGGTCGCATCGCGGGGGATTACCACGTCAACTTGTCGAAGCGCACTGGGCGTGACTCTCAAAGCCGTCGTTGACTTCGCAGCAATGGCGTGCCTGACGGGCCCAACAAAGTAGGGTGCAACTACGTGCGGCCCGATCACTACGCTCAGCCTGTTTGCATCCGCAATCTCGTGATTTAGACCTGACACCAAAAGCGTTAGATGTCTGCTCTCCGTGCCCGCGCGGAATTCGATGCTACAGTGTCCGTCAGACAGGCACTGCCACTCGATTCGTGGAAACTGGGCCAGGCAGTCGATGGGAACGACAGGTTTGCGCAAAATGGTCCAGCAGTACTGCGTATCCGTGCCCACGATTCTGATCAACTGAGCGCCCAACTCCATTGCCAATGCGCGTACTTCCGACTCCGGAAAAACATCTCCTCCCCAAGTGTCCTTATGAACCGATTGATAGGCACAATTGGTTACCCCATTGGTTTGGAACTTGAATACCCCACCCGGCCTTAGCACCCGGTAGGCATCGGCAAGATTGGCGCGGATAATGCTGCGGCTCGGCACGTGCTGATATACAAAGGCCGATAATGCCACGTCGAAGGTGCAATCAGCTAACTCTCCAAAGTCCACTCCGTCGGTTTCCTGGAAGCGCACGTTCCGCAGATCTCGCAGGTGATTTCTGCCCTTAGCGATCATCTCTTTCGAGACATCTGTTGCGCAAACGTCGCCAAAAATGTTAGCCAGGAAGCGCGTCATGCGCCCGATTCCACAGCCAATTTCCAACAGCCTGAGCGTTCGCGGGTCTTGGTCGGGGGTCAGAATATCGAGATCGGCACGGATGAGGCGCTCTACTTCCATTCTTCCGGTCTCGAAGAACCTATCTTCCGACTGTTGCGTCTCAGCGGTATTTATGTACCATCTGGCATCCCCGCGAGCGCGCTGGTTCCAGTCGCGCTTCATTTGTCCGACAAATGAGAGCGGGGAGGTGGTTCGTACCCGATTGGACATTGGAAGCTCTTTTCCACATGTTGGTGGGAGTATTTAGCAGCTGGACCAATGCATGCATCCATAAGTCTGGCATGCCTGCCCCGGCGCTCTTGGCCGCTAGCCACTGGCAAAAGGACGTGTCTTCGTTATGGAGAAGGAGGGCTTCTCGGAATGCCTCATAGGCCCAGCCACGAAGATGCAGAGCCCGAATCATAATAGATGACGACGACACTGAGCTGCAACAAGGTTCCTCAGTCCGTCCGGAGGTACTTTCTCGATAGGTTGGAGGCGGCCTCCTGAGCCGCGGCGACGGCCAGTGTGTCGCAGCGCTCGTTCTCCGGGTGACCCACGTGTCCCCGCACCCACGACCAACTCACTGAGCGTCCTTGTGAGAGCCGGTGGAGCTTTTCCCAAAGGCCACGGTTCTTCACCGGCTCTCCCTTGCTGGTCTTCCAGCCGTTTCGAATCCAGCCGCGGACCCAGCTGGTCATCCCCTTCACCAGGTACTCGCTGTCCGATACCACGGTGATCTCCGAGGCCGCCTGGGACACGGCCAGCTTCAGCCCCTCCGCGGCGGCGGTCAATTCCATCTCGTTGTTGGTCGTTCTGGCCTTCCCGCCGGATACTACCCTCTCTGACTGTCCCGATATCCTCACGATGGCACAGTAGCCGCCCGGCCCGGGGTTGCCCAAGCATGCGCCATCGGTGTAGACGGTTGCTGTGCTGGAAGAGCTGGGTCGACCAGCTGCGACGGTTAGAGTGGCTGTGCTTGCCGCCTCAGGCGCAGCGCCAACAGTCTTGGGTGCGGACACGAGTGCCCCTCGCGTCGCCGGAGGCTTGCTTGGTACGCTACGATCGACTTCGGCGGAAGACAACCAGAGCCTTGTTTGGAGTTCCGCCTCCACCTTCTCCAACTGCTCGCGGATCACTCTAGGCAACGGGGTATGGGTAGCCCGGTGGGCGCCTGCCGACTCGCAGAGAGCCCGATACCGGGTCAGTAGTTCCAAAGGCTTCGCCTGAGATTCGTCCTCCATCTGCGCTCTCCGTCCCTGAAACTAGGGTCGCCGTCAGTGCCCCCTCCGACCTGGAAAGGATAGCACCGCAGGGAACGCAGAGAGCAAAGAGACTATCCTTCGAAGTCTCCGCGTTCTCCGCACCCACTGCGGTGAAATGACGTGAACCGCTTGTCGAGTCTGCCTGTAGTACTATCCAGCGGTCAGCGACGGCGCAGATGGTACAATTGGGCCCACGATGATCGGCGGCCTGACCTGCGCAGCCATTCTACCAGAAGAAGTAGCCACCTTGAGGTTCGTGCCATGGAAGTGACCCACGCCTACACGTCCGAGCAGCTCTGCGCTGCCAGGGAGCTGTTTCTGGAGTACGCCGGTTCCCTGGGGTTCGACCTGGGCTTCCAGGGCTTCTCCCAGGAATTGGATAGCCTTCCGGGGGAGTACTCTCCTCCTGAGGGGAGGCTGCTGCTGGCGCTGGCCGAGGGGCAGGCTGTCGGGTGCATTGCCCTAAGGAGTCTGGAGCCGGGGGTATGCGAGATGAAGCGGCTGTACGTGCGACCCGAGGCCCGCGGTCGTGCCCTGGGGAGGACCCTGGCCCTGGCGATCGCCGAAGAGGCTCGTCGGATTGGCTACGAGCGCATGCGGCTAGACACCGTGCCAGGAATGGACTCGGCAATTCACCCCGCGGCATAGCTCTACTCTCCTGGTATCGAGCTACCTGGTGTTTGCGAAGCAGTTGGCTGGAAGGGAGCTACCTCGCGAGCAGGTGCATCGCGGTGGCCTTGAATGAGCACATTACCTCCACCCCGTCGGCGAGCCCCAACTCATCCGAAGAGCGGCGGGTCACCAGGGTGACCAGCGGGACACCGCAATCAACGGAGACCCGCACCAGGGATCCTAGGGGAGTCACTCGGGTGACCCTGCCCTGAAGATGGTTGCGGGCACTGCTCGGCTGGCGATCCACGAAAGGGAGGGCCAGCACCACATCCTCGGGCCGCAGACCCACCAGCACCCTGCGTCCGGACGGCAGGTCGCTCGCCACCTCCACCGACACTGCCCCCAGGCTCACCAGCGCCAGCCCGTCCTGCTGCTGTTGAACCCGCCCGGGGATCAGGTTCTCCACCCCAACGAAGCTCGCGATCCTTTCGTCGGCCGGACTGCTGAACACCACTTCTGGCTCGGCCACCTGGGCCAGTCTGCCATCAATGACCACGGCGATCCGGTCGCCCAGCCTCATCGCCTCCGACCTATCGTGCGTGACGAACACTGTGGTTGTATGGCTATCCCGCAGCACCTGCTCGAAGTCCTCGAAGAGCGCGGAGCGGGTGGGGGCATCCAATGCCGAGAAGGGCTCGTCCAACAGCAGCAACTCTGGCTCCATCACAAAGGCGCGCGCCAGGCTGACCCTCTGGGCCTCGCCTCCTGACAACTGCCGTGCGTGCCGTCCCGCCAACTGCTCTACGCCAAACCGCTTCATCCAGTAGGACGCTCGCTTCCCGGCTTGAGGTCGGGCCACACCCCCACGGAGCCTCAACCCCGCCAGGACGTTGTCCTTCACCGAGGCATCCAGCAATAGCGCCTCCTGGAACACCACCGCCATCCGGCGACGCAGCTTCACCATGTCGTCACCACTAGACAAACGATGCCCACCGAACCACATCTCTCCGGCCGCTGGGGGGTGCAGGAGGGCCAGCACGTAGAGCAGAGTGCTCTTGCCGGCACCGTTGGGACCGATGACCGACAGTACCTCACCCTGACGGATCTCCAGTTGGGGGACCTCTAGCACCACCCTGTCCCCTCGTTTCACCACCAGATCTCGGACCTCGACCAATGCCTTGACGCCAGCATCCAAGAGAATCTTGGCTTCCAATAGAGTAGTCCTTCCTTCACGTCGTCCCTGCGAGGTTGCGCATCCGCAGGATGCTGGGAGTCTAGTAGATCGTCTCCGCGCTCTCTTCGCTCTCGGCGATGACATCCGAGCCTGTGGTGCCTGGCTCCGAATCCCGATGGAGAAACCTGAGTATCCCCTTGGCAATCCCCCTTGCCACCCGATCAGGATCGCCAATCAGATACTGTCGGTCTGCACTGCTGGTCAGGAAGCCGGTCTCGATGATCGCTTGCGGCACCCCGGGGGCCACGGCGTGCTGATACCGGCGGGCGTTGAATGCGTAGTACCATCGCATCCTGACCGATACCTGCTCATCCCTCCAGGGCATGCCGGTGGCTACCCCATACTCCTCGTTCAGGGCACTCACCAACAGGTCGTCTACCTCGGGAATGCTGGAGAAACCTGGCCGGGCGGTCTTGTAGCTATTCAGCACTCCGCTGGCGTCGCCGTCGCAATGGATAGTCACGAAGGCGTGGGCCCGGTAACGCACCGGTACCGTGGTCGGCAGGATGTCCACCTCGATACCTGCTTCCCGCAGATAGGCGGCTGCCAGTCGTGCGAGTTCCAGGTTCACCTGCCACTCGGCCCGGTTCCCACCGTAGCTGCCTGGGTTGCTCCGAAGCTCGGCCAGTTCGCCCGGCGCCTCGTCGTACTGCCAATGGCCGGCCTGCAGGCCGACCCGGAGCGGCCCGGGCGGGTTCCAGGCAGGCAGCCGCGGGAAGGGCTCCCGAAAGCTGCCCCACCCTTGGGATCCCTGCCCGCGGATCACGGACAGAGGCGGTGCCTGCCCATCAGGAATGGGCAACACCACGGTATCGATCCAGCGAGCGAGCTCCTCCAGATCCTGCTCCTCCAGCGACAGGGTCATTACATCCTTTGGTATCCCGACATCCATGGCCTGGGATTCGTGGGGGAACACCGTCAGCGCCAAGAACGATAGGGCCAACAACAGGGCGATGGCGACCCATCTCCCGACGGTAGGGCTACTCACCATGCCTTTCCCCTTCTGGCACTCACGGCAGCGATGAGGCAGGTGGCCGCGGATAGGCAGCCCAGATACAGCCAGGCGTATTGATACGATCCCGTGGTTTCCGCGACGTAACCAAAGAGAGGCGCTCCCACCACAACCCCCAGGTTGGTCAGAGTCATACTGAGGCCTACACCCGTGGCAGCATACCTCTGGTCCACTGCCTCGATGATCAACACGTATTGCAGCCCGTTCCACCCGATGGCGCTGAGCCCGTAAAGGAACACGACGATTGCCAGGAACCAAGCGGCGCTGGCCGGCCCCAATAGGCTCATCAACACCGATATGACGGCAGCCAAGGCGCCGATGCCTGCCATAACCGCCATTCTCTGCCCCCGAAAGTAGCGGTCGCTGAACCATCCCCAGAAGACTCTACCAAAGACGCCGCCAACCTGGCAAAGGGCCAGGTATCCACCGGCAACCACCACGCGACCCGCCTGATCAGGGATCGAGGGTGCCAGCACTACCTCTGCAAAGTAGAGTGCAAGGTAGCCGATGACTGCCACCTGGGCAGTGGCGAAAAGCAGCGCTACGATGCTCACCCACCACACCCTGGAATTCCGAAGGATCCGCGCTAACCCCTCTCTTAGCCGTGGCCCCTGCTCCCCCGATTGCGCTGGCCGGGGTGCATCTCTGTAGAGTAGCAGTGTTACCAACCCTCCCGCGGCAATGACGATCCCCACCACCACGATGGCGCTCCTCCAACCCGCGGCAAGGGCGAGCAGGGGCAGTGTGGAGGCCGCGAGCACGCCGGCGCCCGGCACCGTCGACTGCTTCAGTCCCATGGCGGTGCCCCTGGCACTGGCGGAGAACCACTCGGAGATGACCTTGGTGCTGCCAGGCATCACCACACCCCCGCCCAGCCCTGCCACGATCATCACCATCACGGCCCAGGGGAAGGTGATGGCCAGGGGCATCAGGAGTAGGCAGAGCCCGATGAAGATCTGGCCCGCGGCAACCATCTTCCGTATCCCGAACCGGTCGATGAGCGATCCGCCGACCAGCAGCAGAAACCACGATCCGATGAAGTATGCCGAGGAGAAGAACCCTATCTCCACCTTGCTCAAGCCCAACTCGGGCTGGATCAGCGGGGCGAGCGGCGCGATGCACTGGCCCGCCAGGGCGTTGCCTCCCTGGGCCAGGGCGGCCACCAGCAGGAACTTCCAGAAAAAGCCTTCCAACCGTCTCGACACGATCACGACCCACCGTTGGTTCAGGATACAGGCAGTGGTGCAGGACAGCCACCGGTTGCCATTCTATACCTTGCAGCGTCTCCAGAGCTAAGTCGCCTGTCGATCCAAATTGTCTCACCCTACTGCGCTGTGCAGAACAGAGTGGTAAACTGCGGCAAGTGGATTGGTGCGAAGGTCAAGCACCGGCATTCTGTGATAGTGGGAGGAGAACAATGCTGTACGAACTGCGAGAATACGAGGTCGTGCCAGGCCGGATGAAGTCCATCGTCGACCGCTTCCACAACGTCACCCTCGCGTTGTTCAAGAAGCACGGCATCAGGACTCTGATGTTCTGGGAGCCCGTCATCGGTACCGGCAGCCGGCTGATCTACATGTTGGAATGGAACAGCCTTGCCGAGCGCGAGGAGCGCTGGGACGCCTTCGCCAGCGACCCCGAGTGGCTCGCGGCCAAGGCTGAGACCGAGAAGGAGGGGCAGATCGTCGCCCGCGTCAACAATAGCATCCTGAAGGAGATCCCCTCCCTCAGCGCCAAGATCCGCGAGTTGGGTCGCTAAACACGAAGATACAAAGACAAACAGGATAGACTCGATAACGAGTCTATCCTGTTTCCCCTCGTCCTCACCCCACAGGCCCGGTCAGAATGGCCGCCACGGATTCCCCTGCCCTGCGTTTCTCGCCTGGCTCGAAGACCAGTAGCGCGTTCGCCCCCACCATGGAGAGCAGCCGCCCTGAGGCTTGGAGACCGGTGGTGGAGGCTATCAGCCTGCTGCCATCCCACCGTGCCACCGCCCGCTGGTACTCCCTCCGGTCGGGGGCGGGTGTCACGTCGTGCTCCAGCACCACCTCGACCCGAGGTCTACTGACCTCCGGATAACCCTGCATCTTCCGTAGTGCGGGCCGTACGAACAGCTCGAAGGTAACCAGGGAGGAAACTGGGAAGCCCGGCAGCCCGAAGGATAGCTTCTCATCCACGGTGGCGAATGTGAGCGGCTTCCCCGGCTTCATGGCGACTCGGCCGATATGGACTGTTCCCAACTCCTCCAGGATCCCCTTCACCAGGTCCCGTACCCCCATGGATACACCGCCGGAGGTGATCAGGACATCGGCGCCCTCCAGCCCCTGGCGGATCCTCTCCCGCTGCTCGGCCCGCACGTCCTTCACCATTCCCACCGACAGCGGAATCCCTCCTGCCAATTCCACGGCGGCCATCAGGGCGTAGCGGTTGCTGTCGCGGATCTTGGCTGGGCCTGCGGCCTCCCACGGCTCCACCAACTCATCCCCGGTTGAGAGCACCGCCACCCTCGGCCGGCGGTACACATCTGCCTCCCGATGTCCCAGGGCAGCGAGCAAGCCCAACTCGGCTGGACCCAATGGTGATCCCTTCGCCAGCACCGGCTGCCCGGCCTTGAGATCCTGGCCCGGCGGACGGACGTTCTCCCCAGCCAGCACCGGCCTGGTGAGGCTTATCTCGCCGCCACGTTCCTGGACATACTCCACCATGGCCACCGCATCCGCCCCAGAGGCTACGGGCGCTCCGGTCATGGTGCGCACCGCCGTGCCAGGCCCCACCACAACGTCCCGGGCTTGGCCGGCCGTCACCTCGGCCAGGACCCTCCTTGTCGGGGAGGGATCGTCGCTTCGAACGGCGTAGCCGTCCACGGCCGAGGCAGGGAAGGGCGGCAGGTTCTCCTGGGCATAGAGGTCGGTGGCCAGCACCCGGCTGGCAAGCCCCACCAGAGATACCCTTTCCAGCCCAAGCACCGGCGTGTGCCGGAGCACTGTCTCTAGTGCCACCTCGGGGATAACCATAGCGTATTTCGCGGCTTCCATACATAGCACCTCAGCTATTTAAAGCAGCCCAGTTGGCATCGGGTGATGCGAACCTTGGACTCGTCGGCGGCCCAACCCACGTCAGAGATACTAACCCCCAGTTCTTGGGCCAGATGGTGGGCCGTGGCGCAGGGCAGCTTGCCATCCACCAGCGATTGTCGCACCCGCTCCAGCAGCATCTGCCGCTTCGCCTCCGGTGGCATCCGCTTGGGCGGCCGTCCCCCGTGGGGTCCACTTCCCTCGGCATAGATGTCGCTTCGGATCGCAAAGAGGTCGTCAATCCCGGCACCCAACACCTCCTCGACCCCCCAGCCCGCGGGCAATTCCTTGGGCTGGTAGGCCAGCACCTTCTGGTCGGCGTAGGACAACCGGAAAGCTCTTCCGGAAGGTACCTTCATCCGGCCATTCCCCAGGGTGGCGCCGGTCAACGCCTGGAGAGCATCGGCGACACAGCCGTCCTCCGCCATATGGACTACCACGGCGGGGTCCTTCTGGGCAATGTGCCATTTTGCGATCGCATGGTGCATCATTCGAACCCCCAACGCCAGCCCAACGCAGCTTTCCCCATGGAAGTTGCCCGCCTCCACAAGCATCCTCTCCAGGGTGGCCCGCTGGTCTCCTCCGTCCGTGAAGCGGAGGTCTCGTGGGCTGCGGGCGGCGAAGACGCAGTCCCAACTGGGGGAGTAGGGCTTCAGGTCCACGATGGGGGTACCGTCCACGAAATCCAGCTTCTCCAGATAGAGGTTCAAGCCTTCCACTCGCTCCAGCCTGCTGACCAGCAGCCCAAGGGGATTGGGCCGATGGGGCGCGCGGAGGGCAAAGACACCCTGAGGCTTCTCCAAGGGACCGCTGCGGCTCTGGGCTACCTGCAGAGTCTCACGACCGGCCTGGTGAAACCATCCTATGACGACCAGATGGCTGCTCCCTGAGACCCCCTCCAGCCCCTTCTCGAACTGCGGAAAGATTTCCACCCGCGCCGGCACGCCCTCAAAGGGCATCTGCCCATGGTCTGCCACCGGCGAGTGGACGACGCCTATTGGCTGCAACTCCATGGTCTCCCCCTCCTGGATCGTCCTGATATCTGCGCACCTATAAAGGCGCGGCTTCAGACCTCACCAGTCTATGTCCAGATCCTCAAGATCTGGGAACGCCGGCACCGCCCGACGGCCCGTACGCTCTTCCTCAAGGGCCGTCTCCAGCACCTTCATCAGCCGTTCGTCTACGTCCAGCCCCCCCTGCACTCGAACCGTTGCCCAATAAGGATAACCGTGCACCGCCACATCCAGGTCGAACAGTCGCTCCAGGAATGCCACGGGGAGGTCCAGCCCCGCCCGGTAGGGATCCCGACAGGCGAAGGTCCACCCTCTCCCCACCCTCGCTTGGGCATACTCCGCCGCCAGCCTTCGACGTGCCGCCTCGGTGTACAGATAGGGTCGGACGTAGCGCAGCTCCCGATGTGCTTCGGCGTCGAAACGAAGCAGCTCTTGACCCGACTCCGCCTCACCCGCCAGCCGATCCAGGAAGCGCTCCACCCGCGCCTCTCGAGATCGCTGGATCGCCACCAACCGCTCCTCGGCGGACGATAGCGGCGCGGCAGGGTTCCACACTTGCATGGCTGCCGCTTTGGCCGCCTTCAGGGTCAACAGGCGATGGTCGTGCCCCACAGCGTCCACCAGCGCCAGCCAGTCCGGCCCGCCCATCTCCACGCGACGGGCCTCCGACACAGCAGCTAGGAGCCCTCGAGAGGAAGCCAGGGCCTTGGGATTCTCGGTGTCCAGCAGGTGGGCCAGCACCACCCCGGCGGTGCGCTCCGTCTCGGGACGGTAGGGGTCGGGTAGCCTGACCTGGACCCCCAGCCGGTCTAACTGGCTCCGCAACTCCTCCGTCCAGAGCAGATCGTGCGAATCGAACCACCACACGCCGGTCCCGCGCGCCTGTAGGACGGTGAGCGCCGAGCGCAGGGAGCCGCTGGGGGCCGCGGGCACCCCACAGATCAGAATGCGGGTGTAGGCGCGACGCGCATCGTGGAGCAGGCGGGTCACTTCAGGGAAGGTGGCAACGACCCTGAAGGTCACCGTACCCTCCATGGTGCCCAGCAGCAACCCTGCGCCTATCAGGGCGTCCCGCGTGGAGTCGGTTATCAGGAGATCGGACATTGGACTGTGCTCCGCTGAGTTCTGGCCGGGAGTGCGGGCGTCTCGCCCGCCATGGTCCTTGCGGGCGAGACGCCCGCACTCCCTGGTGGCGGCCAAGTCGCTGCCACCAGGGAGTCTACAGTCCCAGTTCCCAGATCTCTTCGTGTTTGCTCGCGTCCGTCAGGTAGTGCGCACCCTTATCGGTGATGAGAATCGGGTCCTCCATGTGGAAGCTCTCGTTCGGGAAGTCCGTGTAACCTAGCTCGATCATCATCACCATTCCGGGCAGGATCGGCTCGTCTACCTCCGGGTAGATCTGCGGCATCTCGTGCACTGCCATCCCGATGCCGTGCCCCAGTATGTGCCATTTGTATTCCAGGTCTAACTCCTTGTACACCTTGCGACCAAACAGCGCCACCTTCGAGGCGGGCATCCCCGGGCGTATGTAGTCCACGATCCGGTGCTTGACCTCCGTGAGCCTGGCGTGAACCGACTTCTGCCACCGCGAGGCCTTGCCCATGACGGCAGTCCGCGCGATGTCGGAGCAGTATCCGTCCACGGTACAGCCAAGGTCGGTCTTCACCACCATCCCAGTCTCCACCTTCATGTCCGTTGCCAGCCCGTGGAAGACCCCACTCCGGTGCCCGGCGCCGAAGGTGTGGAAGTAGATGGCCTCTCCGCCCATGCCGAGTAGTTCGGACTTCATACGCGTGGCGATGGAGTGCTCTGTGTCACCGGGCTTGGCTGCGAGGAACGCGATGTCGATGGCCTCGGCGGTCATTCGGTTGATCCGCGCGAGCAACTCAATCTCAGCGGCCGTCTTGACAGTCCTTGGTCGCTCCAGGAAGTCGTAGGCGTCCTCGAACCGGGCTTTCGGCAGCCTCTCTTGGAGCGCCATAAGATAGTTGGCCGCCAAGTGCCGCCCCTCGATCCCGATCCTCCCCCCCTCCGACACGCCGCGCTCCCGCATCACCTCCACGATCACCCTGACGCAGTCGAGCCCCTCTCCGCGGTATGTCACAACGTCTGAGATGTAGGTGTCACCCGGGGCGAAGAGTATCTTCCTGCGCTCGATCACCACGAAGGCAGGGTCGCCGCCCCTCGGCCAAACCACGAAGTGGGGCCGCTCCGGCAGCCCCTTGATGTCCCAGTTGTGAAACCCGCTGTAGTGCGGCACCGCCTGCGGCGAGCTGATGATCACCGCGTCGTAGGGGCCGCCATCTATGGCCGCGTGGAGCCGCTCAAGGTCCACGTACCTTCGGCGCGAGCAGCCAGCTATGTCCAACATCTCCTGTAGCACCTCTTAAATAGGCGAGCACGAGTCACAAGCAGACGTGGGGACTCAGCTTCCTGCCATGCCCCCGTTCCCGCTTCAATAGGACTCGCGCTCGCCTACTCGGATTACGCCCCGGGCGTCAGCAGCTCCGACCAATTGTGGAAACGGGACAGGATCCTCGGCTCGCCTTCTGTCACCAGGACCGTGTCCTCCATGTGATATCGCTCGATGCCGGGGATGGTGTGCGCGGGCTCGACGCATATGATCATCCCCGGCTGCAGGGGGGAGTCGTCGCCCGGCCGGATAAGCGGGTGCTCGTGTATGCCGATGCCGATACTGTGGCCTATGTGGGGTCGCGGCATGGGCCACCCGTGCGCTTCCCAGCGGCTCTTATGGGCAAGGAACAGCTCGCGCGGGGTGACCCCAGGCCGCAACTCGGAGATCATCTGCTCCAGCTCTCCGTATATGAAGCTGTAGGTATCCAGTTGCCGCTGCGACGGTTTGCCAATCACCACCGCGCGCCCCAGATCGGACTGGTAGCCACCCGGGAAGACGCCTCCGAAGTCGGTCCGCATGAAGTCGCCGCTCTGGAGCACGTAGTCGCCAGCACGGTGATGGGTCATCATGGTGTTGGCGCCCGCAGCCAGCACCTGGAACCCCTGCGACTCGGCACCGTTCAGGATCAGTTCGGAGGTCAGCATAACCCCGACCTGCCGCTCGGTCATCCCCGGTCTGGCCGCCTCGAACGCCTTACGGATAGCGCGATCCGTAGCTACGCCGGCCTCCTCCATCCGTCGCACCTCATCGGGAGTCTTGATCGCCCTGACCCTGTCGAAGAACTCCCCGACCTCATCCAGCCTGGTCTTGGGGACCAGGGCCTTCAACTCCTCGTAGTAGTGGGTCTGCAGGAAATGCTTCTCGATGCCCACCCTAGCAGTGGTGGCTCCAAGCTCGGCGAGGGCATCCGCCAGGAACTGCATCGGCGACTGCGCGTACTCCACGTAGCCTCGGATGTCCTTTATCCAGCTGTCGTGCCGGGCTTGGACCTGTTCGTTGGTGCAGACTATGTACAACGGCTCTTCGGCGCCCTTGGCCCAAACAACGAGCGCGAGCCGCTCCAACAGGCTCCGCTGGGTGTCTATTACCGCCTCGGACAGATACCAGCTGTTCTCCGGCGTGACGGCCACCACCACGTCGAAATCCGACTCGGAAAGAGCGCGTTTGAACCGCTCCAGTTTGATCTCGTCAGCCATGGGTGTCTTCTCCTCTCGCGGGCTGCGCTGCCCGCCTGCTTCCCAGAGTGATCTACTTCTCGGCTATCTGCCGCATCACCAGCTTCACCTGCGCGGCGATGTTCTCGCCAATGCTCTCGATCACTTCCGCCCCCACTTCGGCCTTCGCCGAGGTCGGCCGACCCATGATCCCCTTCGGGGCGAAGTGCTTGGTCCCGCGAGCGCTGAGCAGGGCGCTGATGTCCCTGATGTTCGGGTCGATTGGGTTGGTCCAGTCGCTCGCCTTGTCGAGGTGCACCAACTCGGGCGCGAGCGCCATCACGCAGCCAGTCTCCACACTGGTGGCGTGGTAGCCCTCTCGCACCTTGCCCCACTCGGTGCTGTTGTACGCCATCACCTGTGTGATCGGGATGATGTCGGCCCTGTCGCCCAATAGCTCCTGGGCCTCCATACATGCCACCTGGACGATCGAGTTATTCCCTCCATGCGCTGAGATCACGACTATCGTCTTGAAGCCGTGGCTGGCCAGCGAGGTGCAGTAGTCCACGACGATGGCGCTCAGCGTGCTCGGGCGCAGGGTGATCGTGCCCGGAAAGCCCATATGGTGTGAGGAGTTGCCCGGCCGCACCGTGGGAGCCATCAGGGCGTTCCCCAGGTGGGCCGTCACCCTCCTGGCGATGGCGCTCCCGATCAGCGCGTCAACCGTGATCGGCAAATGCGTGCCGTGCTGCTCCAACGAGCCGACGGCGAAGACGGCCGTCCTGTATCCGGCGGACATCCGCTCAGATACCTCCGGCCAGCTCAAGTACTCGATTTCGATTTCCGGATTGTACGACTCCACGTGCTCTCTCCTACCGGTAGCTCTCAGTGAACGTCTCAATTGCCGCCCGCGCGGACCACTCCTGCAGGTCGGCGCGCCACGACAGCGGGTTGAGGCCGCCCGTCTCCTGCGTGAAGGAGGCGACGCCCTTCTTCTCCCAAAATGTGCCGAATGAGGACGCCGTCGTCGGCCCCGAGTAGAGCAACCCGTCGCTCACCATGGTGCGCCCCTCGGCTATCGGGCCCCAGTAGGGCGTCAACTCCTCTACGGTCGCGGTGGCGCCGCCGTGCGCCTTGACCGCCGCCACCATCGAGTCGGCAATCTGGTCCATGAAGGGGGTACGGTCCTCGCTGACGTAGATGTAGAAACCCCTGCCGTAGCCCTCATGAAGGTCGAGCACAAGCGCCGGCCGGACGGTCTCTGTAAACTTCTGCAGGATCGCCACCTCCTCCGGCTGCTCCTTCTCGCCGAAGAAGCGGTTCATGTTTCCGACGAAGCCATCCGGAGTCACCTTCATGGAGCGGCAAGCCTGGTCGTAGACGTCGCCGTACCTGGGCATCGGCAGGTTGTACGGGGAAATCACCCGCTGGCATCCCGCTAGGATGGGCACTAGCTCGGGCCTGCTCTTGAGCAAAGGCTCAATGTTGCGTCCAACGCTGGAGGTCGGGAAGTCCGTCCCGACGTCGAAGGCGATGGCAAACGGCCCAGTTTTCACCAGCAGGAAGCTGCCATCCTCGTGCAGCAGCTCGCCTTCGGACTTCAGGACTCGAACCACGTCGTCCGGGCCCTCGATCCGTACCGGCCTTCCCACGCAGAACTGGACGGCTCGCCGGAACCCGTGGAAGCCAAACGGGTCCCTCACGGGGATGATGAACGTCTGATGGGGGGTATCCAGGCACTCTGCCATCCGTAAGGCGGCGTACACCCCGCCCAGTTCGTCGGCGTGGGCGCCCGCGGTGACCACAATAGATGGCTGGCGGTCGCCCCCACGCACCGCGCAGAGTATCTCGTACCCACCGAGGACAGTGCCCAGGGAGCGGACCTCGCCGCCCTCCTCGAGCGCCGCCTTGAGTCTAGCCTGAGTGTGAAGCGATTCGTCCATGTTATTCTCCGCCTACAGTGTAGGAGTCCGGCTCCCACCGGTTTCCTTGAAGCATTACGCCTGCAGCCTCGGATCGAGCAAGTCGCGCATCCAGTCGCCGACTGTGTTCACCGCCAGCACAGTGAACATGATCGCGAGACCTGGGAAGACGGTTATCCATGGCGCCAACTGGAAGTACTCCCTTGCCTCGGAAAGCATCCCTCCCCAGGTAGGGGTAGGGGGCTGAACCCCCAGCCCGAGGAAGGAGAGGGACGCCTCGGTCAGGATCATCTGCGCCATCGAGAACGAAGATATCACCAGCACCGGGCTGAACGCGTTGGGCATGATGTGCCTGACAAGCAGGGAGAAGTCCCTCACGCCGATCGTCCTCGCGGCCTCTATGTACTCCTGCCGCTTCACCGAGAGCACTTCGCCGCGAACCAGCCGGGCGTAGACGATCCAGTTGGAGATCGAGAGCACCAGGATCAGGTTGAGCAGGTTCGGACCCAGCACTGCAATTATCGCGATGGCCAGCATGAGGAACGGAAGAGAGAGCAGCACATCTCCCGCTCGCATGATCGTGTTGTCTATCCACCCGCCGTAAAAGCCGGAGACAGCACCGAGCGCGACTCCCACGATCCCGGAAAGCAGTACGGACGTGACCCCGACGAGCAGTGAGATCCTGGACCCGAAGATGATCCTGGAGAGCACGTCTCTGCCCAGCGCGTCCGTGCCCAGGACACCGCCGGCGCCCGGGGCGCCGGGCCACCAGAAAGGGGCCTCCCTGCCGTTCAAGAGATCCTGCGCGAGCGGGTCGGCCGGAGATATCCAGGGCGCGGTCAGCGCGGCCAGCACCAACAGCACCAGGAACCCCAGGGCGGACGCCGTCACAGGCGAGTGCAGCAAGGAACGCTGCGCCTTGCGCCAGAAGGAGCGGGAAGCTCCTTTGCGGAAAGGCACGGCGGCCACCGAAGCCACTGCGATATTGTTAGTCGCCATGATCTAGCCTGCCGTCTTGATACGAGGATCGATCACCGAATAGGACAGATCCACGAGTAGATTGATCAGCACGAACACCACCGCGATGAACAGCGTGGATGCCTGGACCAGCGGGAAGTCGCGCATGAAGACCGACTGAACGACCAGCCTGCCCAATCCGGGCCAGGCGAACACCGTCTCGACGATCACCGCGCCACCCAGCAGCGTCCCCACCTGCAGGCCCATGACAGTCACTATCGGAATGGCCGCGTTGCGCAGCGCGTGCTTCAAGATGACCGCGTTGTCGGTGAGCCCCTTCGCCCTCGCGGTCCGGATGTAGTCCTGACTCAGAACCTCGAGCAGTCCGGAGCGGGTCAGCCTGGCGATCCTGGCGAGAGGGAAGGCCGCGAGGGTGATTGCCGGCATCAGGATGTGCTGCCAGCTGCCGCGCCCCGACGAGGGCAGCCAGTGGAGCAGTGAGGCGAACAGCAGGATGAGCATCATCCCCATCCAGAAGTTCGGGATGCTCTGACCGAGCACGGCCAGCATCATCGTCAATCTGTCGATCACGCCATCCCTCTTGATCGCTGCGAAGATCCCCATGGGAACGCCCAGCACCGTGGCCATAACCATGGCCAGCGCCGCAAGCTCCACTGTCGCGGGGAAACGTTCGAGCACGAGATTCATAGCGGGCTGCTTCTGCCAGAGGGAGATGCCCAGGTCGCCCCTGACGGCGTTGCCGAGGAAGACAAAGTACTGCTCGTGGAGCGGCTTGTGCAGCCCGAGGTTGACTCGAATCGCCTGGATGTCCTCGGCTCGTGCCTCGGGGGGAGCCATCAATGCTGCTGGATCCCCGGATAGGCGCGAGATCAGGAATATCAGCACGGAAACCATTAACAGGACAAGTACCGAATATCCCAACCGTCTGACCAAGAAGGATGCCATCTTGCCCCCTTGCCCGCCGAGTGTCGCGCCGCTCAGTCACCGTGGGAGCCTGGTGGCGGGCTGATCAGGTCTCCCCATGCAGCGGCCACCAAGCTCCGGAGCCGACCCTACAGCCCTCCGGCAAGCTCACGGCAGGAGCTTGCCGGAGGGCTCTCAAAGTTGCTCGTCCGGACAGAAGCCTCTACTTGATGTCGTCGTAGACTACCACCAGGTCATCCGACCTCGGGTTCCAATTGAGTCCCTTGCGAACGCCCCAGATCGACTGGTCGGACCACATGAAGATCCAGGGTGGATCGTCGTGCACGGCCTGGTTCGCCTGCTGGAAGTACTTCTCCCTCTCCTTCGGATCTACGGCGGATCGCCCCTTGTCGATAGCCTCGTCAGCCGCCGCGTTGGAGTAGCCGTTCCAGTTGTACGAGCCCTTGGTAATGACAGCCACGTCGAAGATCTCGATGGCGTCCAGCCCGATGCGGCCCTGGATCGAAAGCGAGTACATCGGCGTCATCTTACCGCCCTGCAGGGTGGTGTTGAATGCCGCCTGCTCCACTTCCGTCAGCTTGATCTTGATCCCGATCTTGGCCAGGTCGGACTGGAGGACCTGGGCCTGGTCGCGCGTGAGCCAGCGAGATGCGTAAGTCAGCTCGGCCTCGAAGCCGTCCGCGTAGCCCGCCTCCTTGAGCAGCGCCTTGGCTTTCTCAGGGTCGTACGCGTACGGTTGTATCTTCGGGTCGAAGCCCAGGTAACCCTCGGGGATAGGCTGGCCGACCAGATTGCCGTATCCGAAGAGCAGCTTGTCCACCATGCCCTTGCGGTTCACGGCGTAGTTCATGGCCTGCCGGACTCGGGTGTCCTTCAGGGCAGGGACGGCTGTCGGGCCGTTCGCCCAGAGCCCCACGTACACCGCACGAGGCCCTGGCACGGTCTTGACGTCGGCTACCCCGCTGTCCTGGACGTTCTTGACCATGGCCGGTGGCAGCATGTTGACGATATCCAGTTCCTTGCTCTGCAGTGCCGCGACGCGAGTCGAAGCCTCGGCGATGAACTTGAAGGTTACAGTCTGGATCTTAGGCTTGCCCTGCCAGTAATCAGGGTTGGCCTCCAGGGTAATCTGGTCCCCTCGCTTCCACTCCTTGAACTTGTAGGCTCCGGTGCCAACAGGGTTGGCCGCCAGGAAGTTATCGCCCTTCTCCTGGGTGTACTTTGGCGGGAGCATGTAGACGTTGCCTACGAAGGAGTTAGGCAGGATCGGATCCGGTGCATCGAGGAGAACGTCGAACGTGTACTGATCGACGATCTTCACGCCGGTGATGTTCTTGTATCGGGCAGCTTGAGCCGCGATGGGGCTCTTGTAGCGCTCGATGCTGAACTTTGCGACCTCGGAGTTCAACTCCTCGCCGTTGTGGAACTTCACGCCCTTCCTGAGAGTGAAGCGCCAGGTCTTGGGATCGACGTTCTCCCACTTCTCGGCCAGCCTGGGCACGACCTTGCCGTCAGCCGTCCTCCAGGCGAGCGCGTCAAAGACCTGGACCGCGACGACGTTCTCGACGGTCCCACCCACCTGGGGCGGATCGAGGTTCGTCGGCTCGCCGGGATAGCCGATCACCACCTTCTCCGGCAGTGACGCGGACTGGGCCGGCTTGGCCGCGGCGGCGGGCTGAGTGGCCTGCGCCGGCTGCGCCTGCTGGGCAGAGGGTTGGGTAGCCTGTGCCGCGGGCTGAGCAGCGGGTTGGGTGGCCTGGGCAGGCGCTGCGGGAGTCGAGCTGCAGGCCACCAGGCCTAGCACCAGCACCGCGGCTAGCAGCACGGCTCCCAGTCCGAAAATTGGGTGTCTCTTTTCCATCGCTCCTCCTCGAGTATCTACCAAGTCGTTCCGAATTGATATCCTTGCCAGGGCGCCCCGCCGTAGTGCCGGCTCGGCATGCCCCTGGGTCGCGCGATGTTGAGTTAGATCTCGAATAGCCTGCTGTTGTCGAAGAAACCGGTCAGGATTCTGGGTGCGCCGTCTGTGCAGAGGACCAGATCCTCGATCCGGTATCCAACCTGGCCCGGCCAGCGCACCCGGGTTTCCACGCAGACGACTACGCCAGGCTCAAACTCGGCTCCGTTCCGAGGGTCCAGGGTTGGGTGCTCGTGCAGGATCAGCCCGATTCCATGGCCCCCATGAGGCAGGGAAAAGGGAATGCCCACCCGCGCGAGCCCGTTCTTCATCACCCCGTACTCGTCGCTGGCCAGACGGCCGGGGCGTACCGCGTCGATGCACTCCAGGTGCACCTCCAGCAGCCGAGAGTAGACGGAGCGCTGCTCCTCCGAAGGGGCGCCCACCACCCCCGTGCGGGCGATGTCGGAGAGGTAGTTCCCGAAGTAGATCCCGATGTCAGCGTTTACTATGTCCCCCCGCCTGGCCTCATATCGGGACGGGTCGCAGTGCGGAAAGCCCGTATTCGGACCGGCGTTGACGTACACGTGCGACAGGGAATCACCCCCCACCAGCAGTAGATTGCTGGCGATCCGGTCGAACATACTCTTCTCGGTCTCGCCCTCGGCGATCGTCGCGAAGACGGCGAGCAGCGACTTCTCCGTCAACCGCGCGGCACGGCCCAGCCGCTCGACTTCGGCCTCGGTCTTCACGGCGCGAGCGCCGGCAAGGATTGCGTCGCAGCCTTCCATACGGGCGCGGGGCATCCGCTCCTGCAGTTCGTCCCAGTAGTGGGCCGTCAGGTAGTTCTTCTCGATCCCTATCCGCCCCTCGCCCAACCCCATCTCATTCAGAGTGGCTGCAAGCATCTCGATTGGTGACTGGGTGAACTCGACGTAGGGTCTGATGTCCTGGATCCAACAGTCCCGGCGGGTTTGAGGCTCCTCGATGTTGCAGACGATGAACGCGGGCTCGCCGCTTTTCGGCCAGACGACCAGGGCCAACCGGTCACGTGCCCACTTCTGGCTAGCGATGACTATTCCAGAGGTAAAGGTGACATTCTCGGGGCTAACGGCGACGAGGGCATCGAACGGGCTCTCGTCGAGGAGTCGCCGCAACCGGAGGAGGTTCCCCAGTGGCTCGATCATCTCTCGCGTCCCTTCTAGCTCACCGGTAATTCCAGGGGTTCCCCGCGCATGACCTTACTGTCCGGCGCGTCGCGGAGGAACACGTTAGTGAGGGCAGGAGAGATGGCGGGCCAGCTGTCGCAGCTTCACCCCCCCCAGCCTTGCCGGCGATTATATGCCGCTGTCCCAGCGAACGCAACGAGACCGGGGGTTGGGGGGTACCAAGTCTCCGTAAAGGTCCGACTGGCAATAGGAATCCAGCACCGCCTCTTTCGCCTTGCGCCGCGAGACAGCTATAGAGACTGGTTGGGCCGAATGTAAGGGCCGGAAGGCCTTAGTGAGGCTGCGGAGTGCTACAGGTCCTTTCGGTTGAACACCACCTGCGCCGCCAGCAGCAGGGCGACGATGTATCCGGCGGCGTAGACCACCATCCAAATGGAGGGCTCCGAGAGAACGATGAAGGGGCCGGCCCTCTCGATGTAGCTGGCGCCCTGCTGCAACACCGAAGCCGATAGCTTCCCCATGGCGTCGGATGGCACCAGCAGGGACACGAAGATGCCGATGTTCACCATGGTCTCGTTCCTGAGCATGCTCCCCAACTGCTCCACGAAACCGCTCATCATGGCCACCGAGTAGAGGCCGAAAACCGCCACCCCATTCGCCACCGTGGGCAGAAATGTGGTCCCGAACACTGAGAGGCTGAGCAACACGAGCGCCTGCACGACCAGCAGCAGGGATGCGGGCAGCGCCTGCCACATCCATACTCCGCTGAACAGCGCGACCACGCCGCAAGTAGCCAGAGCGAGCAGCAGCACGTAGGCCGATAGCATGGCCGCGTACCCTAGCCACTTGCCCCACAACACGTCCCGCCGGCTGAGCGGCTTCGGCACTATCGCGTGCAGCGTACCGGCCTCCACCTCGGAGGATATCGTGCCGACGGATAGAAAGACGGCGAGCAAGGCTCCGATCATGCTGACGGCGTTCATACCCAACATCACGTACTGGCGCGCCAGGATCTGGAGTACACCCTCCAACTCCCGCACCGCCAGCCATATACCCAGGCTATAGAGCAGCAGAAACGCGACGGTGAGGATAAGCACGCCATTCACCACCCGTTTGTGGAGGGCCTCCCGAAAGGTGAAGCTGGCCATCAGCAGCATCTTCATTTCGATTCCTCCCCCTCCACAACCCGGATGAACAGATCCTCCAGCGAGCCTCGCCGCCTGTTGAGCGAATACAGCTTCCCCCCGTGGCGGTGGATGGCCTCCGCTACCCGGGGGATCTCCTCCCTCTCGCCCAACCTGAGTAGGACACGGCCGTTTTCGGTCGCAACCGAGGGGCTGATCGACCTCAACTCCGCCAGCGCGGCCGGCGTTACCCCCTCGGCCTCAACCTCCACCTCCAGACCGGTCCCCAACAGCTCCTGAAGTCCCCCTGTCGCTATCACCTTGCCGTGGTCGATGATCGCCACCTGATCGCACACCATCTCTATCTCCGAGAGCAGGTGGGAGTTGAGGAAGACCGTCCGGCCCTGGTCCTTCAGGAAGCGCATCAGGTCGCGGACGTCGCGCCGGCCGATGGGATCGAGGGCGGAGGTTGGCTCGTCCAGCAGCACGACGTCGGGGTCGTTCAGGATCGCCTGGCCCAGTCCTGCCCGCTGCTGCATCCCCTTGGAGAAGGTCCCGAGCCTGTACTTGCCCTCGGTCTTCAACCCCACCAGTTCCAGCACCTCGGGGATGCGACGCCTGCGCTTCTCTTCCGGCATGCCGTACAGCCGGCCATGGAAGTCCAGGAACTGCTCCGCCGTCAGCCATTCGTGGAAGCGGAACAGCTCCGGCAGGTAGCCGATCCGCTCTTTGACGCGCAGGTCGTGGGGAGGAAGACCCAGCAGCCGCGCCACCCCCGACGTGGAGCGCACCAGTCCCATCAGCATCTTGACTGCGGTGGTCTTGCCGGCCCCATTGGGACCCAGAAAGCCGAAAATCTCACCCCTCGGCACCGCCAGGGTGAGGTCCTCCACGGCCACCTTCTGCTCGAACTGCTTGCGCAGGTGGGCCGTCTCTATGGCGAAGTCGCCCGAGGACGGCCCCTTGCCTTCCTTAACCATTTGGCGAGACATCCTTCACGGAATTCTGGAGGGAGCCACCAGGATACGAAAGGGCGCCTTCGTATCCTGGTGGCTCAGTGGTATGTGCCGTAGCTTACTTCAGCGAGTTCGCGGACTCCAGGATCTCAGCCTCGGAGACGCTCCCGCTCAGGACGTAGACCACGTCCCCCTTCACCCACATCAGGGACCGCGACTTCCCGTCGGCCTGGGTGATCAGGAGCCCCTTTTCGCCCTGCACTGTCACGTCCCTGGAAGTTCCCTTGACCACCGGCACCACCATCGTGTTCTGCCAGTCGTTGACCGCCTTCAATTGGTTCACGAGGTCGGGCGGAAGGCCGGGCATCTTCAACAGTTCCGATCGGAGCTGCTCCAGGTTGATGCCATCAGGCACGTCCATCGTCGGGCTCTTGGTGGCCCCGAGATAGAGGAACTTCTGGCCGACCATCGGTATCGGACGGCCACTCGAATCCGTGTCCGCCCCGCCCCTCTCCAGGTACAGAGCCGTCACCTGGGGAGATACTTGCAGGGTAATGGGCGCCCCATCCAGGTTGTCCGGCAGCTTCACGTCGGAGGCGCCGATCGATGCCAGATAGGCTCTCACCTTCTTGAGATCGGGTGTGAAGGTGATACTCTGTGCCTCGACGACCGTTACCCTGGGATTCGGCTCCAGCCCAGCCGGCAGCGTCGAGGGCACCATCACCTTGAAGCCCACCTGCTTCTCGGCCTCAGCTAGGGTGGTCTTCACCGGTTTGGGATCACCCATCTGCTTGAAGGTTCCCAAGTCATCAGGTGAGCCGAAGTCAGGTAGAGAACCGGGATCCACCTGGATGGCTGCGAACTTCTGCACTCGGAAGACGGAGAGCAGACTGCCGGCCAAGGTCTGGACAGGCGTCATTGTGAAAAGCAGGGCCACGATCGCCACGGTGGCTGCGGTGGTGGCAGCCATTCTCATCCGGCTGCCGCCTATCAGACGGAGTAGGTTTCCGAACATGGAAGAGAACCCCTCATCAGATGTGACGGGGCGGCGGATCTTGCCGCCGGCGCGCTCTCGGACAACGCTCCAGTGAGGCATGGGCACCTCCGGTGCTGCCGGAACCAGCCTATCGAGGGCAGACCGGGTGAAGAGGACATCGGACCGCAGCATATCCAGACTAGCACTGCAATCAGCGCAGTCCTTCAGGTGGCACTCCACTTGAGCCCGGTCCTGCGCAGTCAACTCCCCGTCCAGAAAAGCTCGCAAATCCCCTCGATCAATGCAGCCCATTTTGCCCCCCCTGAAGCCCTAGGTACACCCTGCGAAACCGCTCCTCGGCCCTCGCCAGGAGGGTCCCCACGGAACCAGCCCGGACCCCTACAGCCGCCGCCACCTCCGCGTAGCTCAGCCCGCTGTGTCGCAACACCAGACAGGCCTGCTCTCGCTCGGATAGCTGGGCGAGGGCCGCCCTCACTGTCCGCCGTTCCTCCTCGGCTAGGCTCGCATCCTCCGGGCCGACTGCGCGCAGCCCTGCTGCCTCCTCGGCATCAGCCAGCTGCTGCACCCTCTCCTGGCGGCGTGCTTCCCGGGCCCCCTTCCGCAAGGCGTTGTACCCGAGATTCGTGGCAACCCGGTAGAGCCACGGCCCCAACGAGAGCTGATCCCGCGGGATCGGTGGGTTCCTGTAGAGCCGCACGAACACCTCCTGAGCGAGGTCCTCGGCCTCCTCTCGGTTGCCTGTCAACCGATAGAGGATCCCGTAGACCGTCCGCCAGTGGCGATCGAAAAGCGACTCGAAGTCATGCTTCTCCTCACAGTGCAAATCGGAGAGAAGCATAGTATCCGTCAACTGCACCCGCTGGTCCTCATTCTCTACCACTTGGTTTGCCCCGTCCGAGAGTATAACACCGCCCGGCGACGGTTTGTGACAGGGGAACGAGGTGAGGGGGAGATGGGTCTGATCGGCCTGATCGGTCGGGTAGTGAGGGAGGGGTGCATCCTATCCCCCTCTACAGCCGCGCCCCGGATACAGCCGGCTTCGGCACCAGGGCCACTCTGCCTGTGTCGCGCGGGGTCACCTCCCCCGCTCGCTGAAACAGCTCCTCGTAGGCCCGGACGACAACCTCCCAATCGAACTCCTGCCGTGCCCTTCTCAGCCCTCTATCCCGCACCCGAGCCCGCAGATCCGGTGAGCGCCACAGCCGAACCATGGCGGAGGCCAGAGCATCGGGGTCGTCGGGGGGAACCAGCAGTCCGTTCTCCTCATGTGTGACCAGGCTCGGAACGCCGCCCGTCTCAGTTGCCACGACAGGAAGGCCGGCGGCATTGGCTTCACAGATCACCCTGCCCATGGTCTCCACGTCGCACCAACGCTTGCGTCGTCGATGAACCCGACTGGCCAGGACGAAGATGTCTGTCGAATGGTAGTAGTCTACAACCCCCTCATGAGGAACCTTCCCGACGAAACTCACTGCACCGTCCAGTCCCAACTGCCTGGCGAACCGACGGTACCGTTCCCTGTCCGGTCCGTCGCCAACCACCACGAGGGTGAGGTCCGGCAACTGCTCACGGGCCACGGCAATCGCCTGGAGCAGCACCTCTATCCCCTTCTTGCCCACCAACCTGCAGACGGTGAGGGCAGTGGGTCCGGAACCGCGAAGACCCGGCAGGGCGTGGGTTCGCAGTCGGCCGTTGGAGGCAAAACGAGCTGCGTCGACGCCGCCAGCCACCACATGGACGCGAGATGGATCTACCCCTATCTCCAGCAGCCTGTCACGGGTATAGCTGCTGTTGGCCACGATCGCCGAGGATGTCTGAGCCCCTCGCTGAACCAGGCGGCGCCGTGCCTCGTAGAATATGTCTTCCACCCAAGCGGGGGCGTGGAGCCTCCGGTAGAGCTGCTCCAACTGGCTCTCCACCAAGGGGTGCGCAACGATCCCGCTACCCCACTCGAAGGGGTAGGGGACCCAGCATCGCATGACGTCCGTTCCCACTGAGCGGCACACGACGGGCAGGCCGGTCAGCTCACCGAGCAGCCCATAGAAGGGAGTGCTGCTATAGATCAGCTCCGGGCGGAGCTCGCCGACTAGCTCCCGCAGCCGCCGGAGGTTCTCCCAATAGCTCAGCCGGCTCAGGCACCGGAAGGTGCGGAAGGGTTGAGCGGCATCGTAAACCATCGCGGCGGTCCCACTGTGGGGATCCTCCGGCTGGGCATAGGTGGCGACGGCGATGCAGTGGCCATGGGCATGGAGACGACTGGCCAGTGCGGCCGCGTGGGTCTGCATCCCGCCGACGGCCGGGGGGTACTCGGGCTGGATCAGCAGCAGCATTGACTTCTCGCTCCAGTGGCCACACCGCGATTTCCCCAGAGCAGCATGGTCTGGAGGATACGAGGTGCGCTGCCGCGAAGCTTAACAAAGATGAGCCGCAGTATAGGCCCTTCACCGTGCAGAGGGCAAATCGGACGAGGGGCAGCCCTAGCGCAGGAGCCGCAGGGTCAGCGGATACCGGAACCGTTCGCCGCCGGCGGCCCTGACCGACGCCACTATCACCAGGACCAACTCGGTCAAACCCAGCACCCCCAGCAGGACACCCGCCAACACGAGCAACGTCACCGAAATGGGCACTCCTGCCCCTGGTGCATCACCCGCCGACGTGACCACCAATGCGGCCACCGCCACGAATGACAGAGCTAGAAGCCCCAGGAAGTAGATCGTGACGCTGATCTGGAAGTTCAGCGACTCCTTCCCCTGGTCATCCACCAGCGGGTAGTCATCCTTCTTCAGGAGCCAGGCTACTAACGGTCCCAGTAGATGGCCAAAGGGTACTACAAAGCCCGCGAAGGCCGCGAGATGGCAGGCCGCCGCCCAGTTCCGCTCAACTCGAGACCTGTCTTCCATAGGGATCTTCCCCCTGCGTATCAGTAGTTGGCCAAACTGGTCTTCGTGGGCAACGAAGCCGCGCGGCTGGCCTTTGCAAGGCGACCCGTCGACACTGCCTCGGCAGCGCGCCCTCAGGAGCGATTATACCATGTAGTTCATCCCCACAGCGCTGTGCCACCGCCCGGTCCCGATCGGTGATCACCTGTTACACGTGCTCATCTACTGCTGGGAGGCGAGCGGCTCCAGATTACGACGAATAGACAAGAAGTGCACCAGGACGCTTGCACCTTCGGCGGAGGGGCCTACACCAAATGTCGTCGAGAGGGGAATCGAAAACCCGCCGGGAGGTTCTCCCGGCGGGCAAAGGAAGGAGATGCCAGAGCTGCCGAGGGGCTAGGCAGCCCTGCTTGCTCCCCTCCTGTGAGTGTTGACCCTGGTGGTATTAACCGGCTCCACGGCCTCGTCGAGGTTAGTCACTGCATCGGAGTGCCGCAAGGTCCGCAGGCTCGCGAGCAGTATGCTGGCCCCCGCGATCCCGAACAGCATTACCGCCAGACTACTAAGAAGGCTTGTAGGAGCGCTGACGGCGCTCACGGCGCCTATGACGCCAATTCCAACAAACCACAAAGCCCCAGCAAGGAGCACATTAGTTAGCTTCGGTACAGTATAGTGTTGCGTTGTCATTCCAGTCCCTTTCTGTCTCGTTCCTCAGAACGTTCCATTCATCTCTATGGCCGCAGTTTGTCACAATCCATCCAAAAGGTCAAATGCCTAGTAGGACGCTGTATCATTACATGGTCATTATGCATCGCAATGGGGCTGCGGCAGGGCCTGTAGCCGTCATCGGGAACGAAGAACAGCTAGGGGTCCTCAGAAGAGGCTGTCGAAGAAGGCCCCGGCGACCCGGCCGAAGTAGGCCATGCCGACATACTTGACGCAGTTGCCCAGGACGCAGGCCAACCAGAAGCGGCGGAGGGGGTAGGACGCCGTCGCGGCCACGATGCCGACGATGTCGAAGATGGGGTTGGGTATCGCGGCGATCCCCAGGATGGTGAAGAAGCCATACCGGTCGAACCACTTGCGGAACAGCAGGGTCCACCGCGACCTGTCGATCCCATCGAAGACGTGGGTAGCAGCTCGCGCCGTCAGGTAGCCCACGGTCTCGCCGGTGGCGTTCCCCAGCCCTGAGGCTATCCCCACCAGGACAGGGTTCCACACGGCACCGTAGAACAGCACCACGACCTGGCCGGGCACCGGGAAGAAGGTACTCCCTCCGGACACCAGCATAGCCAGGAACACGCCTGCATAACCGAACCCCTCCAACTCCTCCACCGGAGTCCCAGAGAACCATCGGTACATTAGTACGATTGGCAGGATCAACAGGAGGGCGCCAGCTGGGGCAAACCGGCGCGCTGGATCGACCGGTTTCGCCGTCGGCGGCTCGGGGACGGCTTCGCCGTATTCGGACAGCAACGGTTCGTAAACGGTCATCCACGGATACCGGTCCAAGGGATTCGCGGGTTGCGATCAGGCAGGGCCAAGTTCCGCGACCGCCTCCATGATGGCACCAAGAACCGCATGGCGCAAGAGGGATGAGGGGCAGTGTAGCAAGACGCTTGGGGATAGGGACCAATGGTCACCTGAGATGATGCAGAGACAGCCGTTGTCGGTGTAGCGGCCGGCAGAACCGCCGGCCGCTACACCTGTCCGAATTACCTCAGCGGACCACTACGGTGCAAAACCGCCCTTGTGGAAGCGATTACTGGGATCCCAGAACAACCAACCGGTGATCCCGTTCTCGTAGGTTGCCCTCTTCTGGGCCTCTACCTCGGCCGCTCCGTATCCCTTGCCCGTGAGGTAGTCATCGTAGTACTGCAGCCATGGGCGAAGCTTCTCAGGCCCAATCCGCGAGGCAGCTATCTTCATGCTCTCGTATACGATCTCGTACGGGAATAGGCCGGCCTGCTGGTCACCATACAGGGCTCCTGTCTCGAACGGCAGGCCATGCCAGAAGAGGTTTGGGTAGACCATGGGCGACACGTAGTCCACATGCTTGGCCACATCCTCCAATCGCTGGCCGATCCCCATGTCGTCCTGTCGCCATACCACGTAGCCGAAGATGTCGGCCGACACCAGGCCGCCCTTGGCGTGAATCGCCTTGCTCGCCTTCTCCAGGAAAGCGCTTATGGCCGCCACTCGGTTCTCCATGGTGTTCGCCTTCGCCAGAGCGATACTGGATAGGGAGTTGCCGGCACCCGCATCGGTGGGGAAGCGCACGTAGTCGAACTGCACCTCATCGAAGCCCAGGTCGATAGCCTCCTCGGCCAGGGCGATGTTGTAGTCCCACACCTCCTCGCGCATACCATCCGCCCATGCGAGCCCCTCGTTATCTACCCATGGACTCCCGGTGTCGCTGTTCATCACGGCGAGGTGAGGCTTTGCTGTGGCCAGAGGGTTGTCCTTGAACACCACGATCCTGGCGATGGTGTAGACCCCCCGGTTCTTCAACTCCGCGAGGAATTGCCTGGGGTCCGGTATCATGATGGCGTCCTGGGCTCCGATCTCCTGAACGAGCGGCACGGAGCTGCGATAGGCGAGCCATCCCCGGTCGCCCTTGATGTCAATCGTCACGGCGTTGATCTCGGTCTTGTCCGCCAGTTCCAGCACACCGTTCCGCAATCCCTCATCGCCCACACCGTAGTAAGTAAGGTAGAGCGACTTGGCGGCGAACGGCTTCAACTCTATCGCATCGACATTGGTCCTCTGTCCGACCTCAAGCTGCTGCCGCTCCAATCCGCTGGCCCTCACCGTCAGCTTGGCGTTCTCCGGCACCCCGGTCAGCTTGAAAGCCCCCTGAGCGTCGGTATTGACCGTGGTCTGGCCGTCGGAGACCGCCGCCCCCGCCACCGGCTGACCTTTGGAATCCCTCACGATCCCAACCACCGTGTCCGGGCGCAGCTTGGCCTCGACGTTGTCCGCACCCGAGAAGGTCAACTTCGCCACCGCGAAGCCCTCCTTCTGAACACGGACCTCGGCTCCCTCAGCCAGGTACTTCAGCTGAGCCGTTCCCTGCTTGTCGGTGTTGCTGGTGGACTTGCCATCGGTCACCTCGGCGCCCTCCACAGGCTGGCCGGTGTACTGGTCCACAGCCCTGATCGTCAGGGCATTGGGATTGAATGCCAGGTCCCATTTGGACTGGCCATCGTACTGCAGATTCTGGCGAAGAAAGCCCTCTGCCAAGGCCACCACCTCGCTACCGAGAGCGATCCCCACGAAGCGGTACTTGCCCTGCTCGTCCGTCTGGACCGTCTGCCCGCTTGCCGACACCAGTATGCCTGCCAGGGGCTTGCCGGTGGAAGCATCGGTCGCCACTCCCTCCAGCACCCTGGGCTGCAGGGCCAATCGGACCTGGTCGTCCATTAGAACAGTGTGTGTGATGGGCTGATAGCCGGCGGCCTCGACAACCACCGAGTTGCCGGCGCGCAACCCCGAAACGCTGAAGGTCCCGTCTGGAGATACTGGGATCTCCTGTCCGCCGTACTTCACCACGACCCCCACCACGGGTTGGTTGGTACTGGCATCCACGACCTGCCCGCTTATCGTTCGCACGGGGGCAAAGATGAAGCCGGCCGCAACAATGGCCAACAGGATCACCGCTCCTGTGGCAGCAATCGCAAAGGTACGTCGTTGAGAATTGGGCGTGTTCGCCAAAGCCGTCTCCCTGTCATCCAGACTAGTCGATATGAGTACATCTCCGGTTGCGTGGAGAAGACCCACGGAAGCAGGAACTGTTCCCGGTTCTCAGCCTGTCATGGGATAGTCGCGTTGCGGAGAGAAACCGATCGAAGCTAGTGTAGAGGATGATGGGAGCTTTCAGCCAGACCCAGTTCACCGCTGAGGTGGTCCACGAACTGGCGGGCGGTCCGGCCGGAGAAGCCTCCCTGGAAGGCAGCCCATTGGAGTGCTCGGCGGCGAAGATCGAGAGGGTCTATCTCCAAGGTCCGGGCGCTCGCCAAGCTTTCCACGATTCGTAGGAACCGTCCCTGGTCGGGACTTGCGAAGACGAGCGTGACCCCGAAGCGGTCGGCCAGGGACAGCTTCTCCTGGTGAGTGTCCCACCGCCGGACCTCGTCGTCACCGTCCTGTCGGTCGGAAAAGCGCTCCTGCACCAGGTGGCGACGATTGGATGTGGCGTACACTACCACGTTCTCAGGCCTGGCCTCCACGCTCCCCTCCAGCAGCGCCTTCAGTGCTTTGTAGGCGGTCTCCTGCTCGTCAAAGGAGAGGTCGTCCACGAACAGCACGAACCTCTCCCTGCGGCCCCGCAGGAGACCAAGGATCGAAGGGAAGTCCTCCAGGAGACCCTTGGGCACCTCCACGAGGCGCAGCCCCAAATCCCCGTAGCGCTGCAGCAGCGCCTTCACTGTGGAGGACTTGCCGGTCCCGCGGTCTCCGTACAATAGGACGTTGTTGGCAGGGAAACCCTGGACGAACTGCTCGGTGTTCTGAAGCAGGAGGGCTCGCTCCACGTCGTACTCCACCAGTTCATCTAACCGCACCCTGTCTGGGTGGGCGATGCCCACCAGTTGCCCGACGCCGTTGTGGCGCACCCACCGGAAAGCCCAGCAGCGGGCCCACTCCCCCACGCCTGCGGAGGCGTAGTGATGGGCAAGCTCCTCCGCGCGGGCAGGCCAGTCTGCGTCGGATGCCAGCAGCGCCTTGATGCCCAGCACACCATGGTCGTCCGGCCGGCAATCCAAGGGGTGGAAGCCGTCCAGCGGCAACAGTCTTTCCACCTGCCCCCACAGCCTCGCCACCAGCAGTGCTCCAAGGGCCTTCCCGTCAAGGTCGAACAGCTCCCGCAACACCCCCATGTCTGCCCTAGCTGCCTCCAGTAGGGACGCGCCCATGGCATCCACAGTGGCCTGCTCCGCCTTCAGGCTGAAGGGGTTCTCCGCCCCCAGCAGCCGCTCCAGCAGGTGGTCCTGCCAGGCATCGCCCACCAGGGGCCGATCACGCAGCTCAACCTCGGACGCCAGCAAGGAGAAGAGTCGGGAGTAGGCCGGCAGCAGCGAGGAATCGCCATCCTCGCCCCTCTCCATCGCCAACCCCCGAAGCAGCGACAAGTATGCCTCTCCGATCTCGTCCCTGAGGACACCACCGAAAAGGTACAGCCCCTCGATTTGGCGAAGGAGCATAGCGAGCGCTGATGGCTGATGGCTGATGGCCGATGGCTGGGTCGGAGGGTCTTTTCTCATGGCTGGGGATTGTACCACATCGGGCCTCACGCCACGGTGGTATCAAGTCGGCCGACTTGATACCACCGTGGTGTACTGACAGAAGGACGGAGTTTCACTTCTACGGGCTTTGCGGGCTCCTGGGCTGCTGCCAGCAGCCGAACCATCCGGTGTTGGAGTCCAAGGCTTCCTGGACGTACCTCCAAAACTGGCCGGCCGGGTTGTTGATCTCGACCCCCGCCAGGACATCCTGCTGCCGGAGCAGTGCCTCCCGCTCGGCGTCCGCGCCCGTGGTCGCGACGCCTCGATAGTACTGCCCGATGTGGACCGCGTTGTGGACTATTAGGCCCGCCAGCCACTGCTGTTGCTGCTCCTTGAAGCTGTCCCAGTCGGACGGGAAGGCCGTGGCGCTGTTGATCCTCAAGGTATGGGTCGGGAAATCAATGGAAGCAGTGCTGCTGTCCACCCACTCGATCCGGTACACGTACTGCTTGACAATGCCATAGTTGTACGGACTCTTGCTCTCTAGCAACTGAAGGGCAGCGTTGATCTGGTTCATGTAGCTCTGCTCCCCCACCACCTCGATGTTGGCAGGCTGAGTCCCAGCCGAAGGAATCGGTGTGGTGGTTGGAGTCCCAGCCGAAGGAATCGGTGTGGCGGTCGGGGTTGCAGCAATGGTTGGCGCCGGCGTGGGCATGAGAGCGCCGTCCTTCTCGAATGCGTAGAACAGGTTCGTGTTCGGCAGTTGGTCCGCCCTGTCCACCCAGTTGGGGCTGGATGGGTTGTACTGCCTGTAGAATTTGCTGCTCTTAGCCTGCTCGGCCAGGTCGGCGGGCAGGTTCTGCCCCGTGAGGATCGCCTTCAGATAGTCCGCCAGCAGCAACCCCTGGGTGCTGCCAGTGGTAGCGTCGAAGTGCATGATACCTCGCTGGAAGCGCAGGTAGACGAAGTTGCTGTTGCTTGGATCGCGGGCGGGGTTGCTGGTAGGCGCTCCCCAGATCTCCAGGTTGAGCAGGGGTATCAGAGATGGATTCCCACCACCCTCGGGGTAAGCATCCTGCAACGTCACAGTGTTCTGGAAGGCCTGGAAAAAGTTGACGTTCAACCCCTCGAACTGGTCTGGGGCATGGCTTCTCACGAAATCCACTATCCTGGTTCCGTAGTCCGACGTTCCAGGAAGGGGAGCCTGAGCGGCAATGGTGGAATCGTTGGCCGGGTAGCCACTGCCATTGATCTTGGTGTACTCCATCAGGCCGGGGTCCAGGACGTTCATCGTCTGCACCATGCCGTTGGACCCAACCTGCATGATCTCCCGCTGAAAGAACTGGGTGGTAGCGCCCTGGAAGGTGAAGGTGCGGCTCACGGGATAGCCGAAGGTCCGCAGACCTCCTCGCTTGTTGAAATAGTCCCAGAACAGGTCGTTGTCTATGCGAAAGCCGGTTTGATCGAAGAAGCGATTGTCCCGTGACATGGGCACCGGCGTGGGCTGAGGAGTGTACACTGGGGTTGGCGTGGCCACTGGAGCAAACCCGGTCGCCTTGGCCAGTTTGTTGGCCGACTGCATTGTGAACCAGACGTTGCCGCTGCCGTCCGCGGTGACTCCGAAGGGAGTGCTGTTGGAAGCGGAGAAGCCGTACTCGGTGACGGTTCCGTTGGCCACACGGCCGAAGGAGTTGCTGCCCGACCCCACATACCAAATCCCGCCCGTCTTATCCACGGCCACCCAGGTGGGTTTGGCACCAGAGGTGGGGATGTTGAACTCCGTGAAGCTGCCCGTGGGGGTCATCATCCCGATCTTATTGCCGTCATACTCGGCAAACCAGATGTTGCCCGCGCCATCGACTGCAATGCCGGTGGGCCCGCTCCCCGACGTGGGGATCCCGTACTCAGTGAACTGCCCGGAGGTGGTCATCTTGGCGATCTTATTGGAGGAACGTTCCGTGAACCAGACGTTGCCGGAGGCGTCCAGCGCCAGTCCCCAAGGCTGACTGTTAGACGTGGGGATGTCCCTCTCCTCGAAGCTGGAGTTGGAGGTGGCGAACCTGCCGATCTTGTTGGCACCAGATTCGGTGAACCAGATGTTCCCCGAACCGTCCAGGGCAAGTCCGGTGGGCTTGCTGTTGGCCGTGGGGATGTTGTCCTGGCCGAAGACCCCCTGCGGCGTCAAGTTGCCGATCTTGTTGCCGGTGTACTCGGTGAACCACACGCGGTTGCTGGAGTCGACGGTGATGCCCCATGGCTGGCTATCGCTCGTGGGCACGTTGAACTCCTGGAATACACCGTTAGGGTTGACCCTTCCGATCTTGTTGCCGGCGAACTGAGTGAACCACAGATTCCCGAAGGAGTCCGGTGCCAGGTTGGTCGGCTGGCTGCTGGATGTCGGCACGCTCCACTCGGTGGGAGCGGCTTGAGCGCTAACGCTGGCCGCAAGGACGCCGACCACGACGGCTGTCAGCACGACCGTGAAGCTGTAACCCCACGATCTCTCTACTCTGGCTCTCATTTGTCCACGCTCCCTTCTCGGTTGGCCCAGGCGCACCAAGGACAACCGTGAGTAGTCGAAATGAATAACGCCGGAGATGCCAAAATGTAACCAGCCAACAGAGGGTATTGGTGGCCACTCGACTCGATCCCCCCGGCCGCGACGCACTTCGTCACGCGCTCTCTCGGAAGGTGGATCAACGAAGTTGGAAGGCAAGCCGGGCGGCCGCGCATCCTTGGCTGAGCTAGCTAGCCCGGCGATGGACCTGTCTGCTGGTTGGAGTAAGCCTGGCGCTCATTATGGGGAATAACGTCTTCTAGTTCAAGGCTCTATCGAAACCCCCTACCCACGAGTTCGGAGAGCCGTCCTTGAGATGCTCGGATGGGCAGAACTTTATTACCCCGATACGATTTATTACTTGCAGGCGTCAGGAGGACGTTGACGGCAAGCCGGAAGGCAACTTTAGCTGAGCTGCTCCAGCTTCTCCCTGCTGACGATAACGATCTTGCCCCTCTCCATCCTGATGGCGCCTGCCTGCTCCAGCTCCTTGAGCGCCCGCCCCACCATCTCCCTGGCAGTGCCGGCCATAGTTGCCATCTGCTGCTGGGTTAGCTGCCTGAATCCTTCGCTAGTGGATGCCTCATGTGCGTGCTCCAGCAGGATCTTGGCTACTCGTCCCGTCACATGACGGAAGGAGAGGTCTTCCACCAGCCCCACCAGATGCCGAAGACGGGAGGCGAGGACGTGGATCACATTGCGGGATATAGTTGGGTTGTTGACGATCAGCCGCTGCATATCGTCCGCGTATAGGAGGAAGAGCACGCTGGGATCCAGTGTCTCGGCGCTGGCTGGATTAGGGCCTCCATCGAAGACGGGGACCTCGTTGAAGCTCTCGCCCGGCTTCATGATTCGAAGGACCTGCTCCTTGCCCTCCGGCGAGGTCTTGAACACCTTCACCCGTCCGGACTTCACGAAGTAGATTGCCTCTGAGGGTTCCCCTTCCAGGAGCACCATCTCCCCTCGTTCGAAGGCTCGCTCATCGACCAGCTTCTGGATGTCGCGCAACTCGGCTTCCGGAAGTCCGGCGAAGTAAGGTGTTCCTCTCAACAACTCCAGCGGGATGCTCATGCAGGCAGGATAACAGAGAGTGGAGCTACCTACAACGAGAAGAGCCTTGGGGTGGCCGGTGTGATACAGTGTCGCGGCGAAATTCTTCCGGGGTGACTTGTCTGCCATGAGTGTTGAGCGTGTGGTTCCGTGTCCACTACGGGACGGGCCGCTAGGGGCTCTTGCGGAGTGACTGGTTGGTCCAGCGCCCGCTTCGCCGACGTGGTGTTTCCCTCGACCATGTGGCTCGAGCGAGAGGACATTGCACAGGGGAACAACTCAGGGGAGTATGCCCTGTACCTGAACAAGGCCGTCGAGCCGTTGGGTGAGGCTCGATCAGACTGCTGGGCGATGGCCCAGTTGGCGGACAGGTTGGGGGTTGGCCAGGCGTTCACCGAAGGGCGAGACGAGGAGGGGTGGCTCCGGCACCTGGCGACCCAGGGTGGCATCCTGGAGTTCGACGAATTTAAATAATCGAGATCGGGCTTGACCCGACCTCGCCCTCGTCCTACACTGCCCACTGGATTGCCTGACGTCTTTTCTCCGGCCTGACGCTGCTAGAAGCTGGCTGCCTTGTTAGATCCCTGTTATGGAGAGGGTTGGACGCCTGTGGGGGAGAACACCACCGGTAGGGCTGGATGCCGGGCTGTTCCCCTTGGGGAACTCACCTACGCGGTGTTGGACCTGGAGACCACCGGCCTGAAGCCCGAGGACAACGGGATCACCGAGGTGTGTTGCCTGAGGGTGAGGGATGGCCAGGTGGTGGATCGTTTTGCCACCCTGGTCAACCCCGGTCGCCCGATCCCTTTCTTTGTCCAGACCATGACTGGCATCACCGACGATATGGTGCGCGGTGCGCCCCGTTTCGGGGAGATCATTCCCTCCCTGCTGGACTTCCTCGGGGACTCTGTTTTGGTGGCCCATCATGCCCCGTTTGACCTCTCCTTCCTCAACTATGGGCTGTACACCCACGGCCACCGTAACCTCTGCAACCCCGTGGTGGACACCCTCCGCCTCGCGAGGAAGCTGCTCCCCGACCTTAAGCGTGGGAGCCTCGACGCCGTGGTCCAGCATCTGGGGATAACCGTTCGGGGGCGGCACCGAGCCTCGGGGGACGCGGAGGCCACGGCGGAAGTGCTTCTCCGGCTGCTGTCCCGGTGCATGGAGCAGGGCATCAAGGACGACGTGCAGCTCGCGGCGTTCCTGTCCCTCAGGCGACCGGAGAAGAGGGTGCGGTCGCTGGCCACCAAGGCCGAGAGAGCCAAGTTGGAGGTGCTGGCCGAGCGGTGCCGAGCCTTCCCCGATGCGCCAGGGGTGTACCTGATGCGCAGCTCCGCGGGACGGGTGCTGTACGTTGGGAAGGCCGTCTCGCTTCGGAAGCGGCTGGCCTCCTACTTCAATGGGCGGATACCCGCCAAGACCCGGCGGATGCTACGGCAGGCGGAGACCATAGAGCAGATACAGTTGGGCTCCGAGTTGGAGGCGCTCCTGGAGGAATCCAGGCTGATCAAGCATCACCAGCCTCCCTTCAACGTCCTGCTGCGAAGCTATCGCAACTTCCCCTTCGTGAAGGTAGACGAAAGCGGACTCTACCCCTGCCTCGCGGTGACTCGCGAGCTGCGCGACGACGGTGCTATCTACTTCGGCCCTTTCAAGCGCAGACTAGGGACGGAACAAGCGGTGGACATCCTGTCTCGCTGCTTCCGACTCTATCCTGGGCCCTGCCCGGATCGGACTGCGGGTGAGGGTTGCCTCTATCGACAGATGGGACGCTGCCTGGCCCCCTGCCTGGGCACTGAGGCAAGGTTACGGCACCGGGATGCGCTGGAGGAGGTCTGCGTACTGCTGCAAACCAGGCCGGACCAACTGCTGGCGGAGCTAGTGCGGCGTCGCGACGCGGCGGCCGACAGGTTGGATTTCGAGACGGCCGCTCTGTATCGGGACGGCATACAGGCCCTGGGTACCGCCGTTGAGCGCAAGAGGCTGCTGGACCCCGCCATCGAGGGCCTCAACGTGCTGGCAGTCTGCCCATCCGTCCACCCTGGATGGGTGGAGCTGTTCGTTTTCGGCCAGGGCCGGCTGGTGGACCGAGCGCGGCTCTACGCGAGGGGGGGAGAGGTGGAGCGGGCGTCCGTCGAGGGGCTGTTGCGGCGAGTTGCCGTGGCCTGGTCGAGGGTAGAGGGACAGCCGATTTTCCGAATGGACGCCGAGAGCCTGGATCAGGTCAACATAATTGCGACATGGTTGGATGGCCAGGGCGTGGGTGCGACGACGATTCCACTGGAGCCGGACTGGATGGATCAGCGCTTCGAGGAGGTGGCTGGCAGGGTCATCGAGGCGGCGAAGTTGGCTGTTGGGAGGGCCGAGCCGTGAAGTCGAACCAGGAAGTGGCCGAGGCCCTGGAGGAGTTGGCCGATCTGCTGGTAGCCAGGAAGGAGTTGCCCTTCAAGATAAGAGCCTACCGTAAGGCTGCGGCCAGCATACGAGAGCTGGAGGTGCCCCTGTACCAGTATCGGCGAGAGCGCGACCTGCGGGAGATCCCCGGCGTTGGGGAGGCCATCGCCAAGAAGGTATCCGACCTGCTCGATACCGGTAGCTTCAAGTTGCTAGAACAGCTTCGAGGGGAGATGGGCTGAAAGTGGCTGTTGTGGCAAAGCTCGTGCAGTAGTGGAAACGGCTTGGGCAGGGACATAGCACAGCTTGGGTCTTGGCTCCTGAGTCTTTTGAAGGGTCTGATACAATAGCTGACAGAGACCCATCTTGCGTGCTGTTGCGACCATGCGGGTCTGCTGCTCGATGGAGCCGCGTCCGATCGGTGAACGGGAGGGAGTCTATGCGGTTGCGATACCGGTACATCTCGGTGCAGTACGGGGGGAGTCCATCCCGCACAGGGCAGTTGCAGCAAACGAGCTGGGGGTGGTTTCGTCCCGGTTCCGCGCCGAGAGAAGAGGTCTGGCGTCCCCCTACGGACGTATATGAGACCGATGAGCAGGTTGTGGTGATGATGGAACTGGCCGGTGTGAGGGAAGACGACGTCGAGGTGACTGTCTTCAACGACATACTGGTCGTCTCGGGCAGCCGAGAGGACGCAGCCAGGCCGGAGAGGGTTCGGTACCACGAGATGGGCATCAACTTCGGGCGCTTCCGAAGTGAGGTTTTCTTGCCCATCACTGTGAAGCCCGAATGCATCGAAGCCAGATATGAGAACGGTTTCCTCTCCATAAGACTAATGAAGAGCTGCGAGTGTCAAGAGTTCCAGCAGCCTGAGTTCCCGAAGCCTCAGCAGCCTGATAGGAGGGAGCAATGACATTTTCCGAAGTTGAACCTCAGGATGTGAACGAGGCCATCCAGGAGGTGGAAGGGGAGAAGGGAGACCAGCCCTTTGATGTCCCCATTCTGCCTTTGAAGGATACCGTCGTCTACCCTCTCACTGTGGTTCCCCTGGCCGTGGGGCAGGAGAGGTCGCTGCGGCTGGTCGACGACGTGGTAATGGGCGATCGTCTGGTCGGACTGTTTGCCCAGCACAACGCCGAGACTGCCCTGGCGGGTCCGGGTGAGGTGTTCGAGGTTGGGACCCTGGGCAAGGTGCACCAGATGCTGAAGATGCCCGACGGTACAGTGCGTCTGGTGATGCAGGGGTTGCAGCGCATCAGGGTGTTGGAGTACACGGATGAGCAGCCCTACCTGAAGGCCAGGGTGGAGCGGATCTCTGAGACAGAGGAAGAGGGTGTGGAGATCGAGGCCATGGCGAGGAATGCCGTGAGCCTCTTCCAGAGATTAGTGAACCTCTCTCCGTACCTGCCGGAGGAGCTGGTGGCCGCTGCCATGAACCTGGACGGCGCCCGGCAGTTGGCCTACTTCGTCGCGATGAACCTACGGTTGGAGCTGCAGCAGCGGCAGGAGTTCCTAGAGGTGGACTCCATCAAAGACAAGCTCCAGACCCTGACCATCTACCTCAACAAGGAACTCGAGGTGCTCGAGCTGGGCCGAAAGATCCAGAACGAGGCCCAGGAGCAGATGACCAAGGCCCAGAAGGACTACTACCTTCGTGAGCAGCTTCGGGCGATCCAGAAGCAGTTGGGGGAGGAGAGCCCGGAGGAGGCCGAGATGCGCGACCTCCGGGAGAAGCTGGAGAAGTCGGCGATGCCTCCCGAGGCTCGCAAGGAGGCGGAGCGGGAGCTGTCGCGGTTGGAGAAGCTTCCCTCTGCGTCGCCGGAGCATGGCGTCATCCGCACCTATCTGGACTGGCTGACGGCGCTGCCCTGGGACGTTAGCACCGGGCAGACCATCGACGTGGTGAAGGCCAGGCAGATCCTGGACGAGGACCACTACGACCTGGAGAAGGTGAAGGACCGGATACTGGAGTACCTGGCCGTCCGCAAGCTGAAGGAGGAACGGATGGCAGGCGAGGCCGATGCGTCCGTCATGCGGGAGCCCATCCTCTGCTTCGTCGGTCCTCCGGGCGTGGGCAAGACCTCCCTGGGACAGTCCATCGCCAGGGCGATGGGCAGGAAGTTCATCCGGCAGTCGCTCGGAGGCATGCGGGACGAGGCGGAAATCAGGGGCCACCGGCGCACCTACATAGGAGCCCTTCCGGGTCGGATAATCCAGGCCGTCCGCAGGGCCGAGTCCAATGACCCCGTGTTCATGATGGACGAGGTGGACAAGATCGGCTCCGACTGGCGAGGAGACCCCTCCTCGGCGCTGCTGGAGGTGCTGGACCCGGAGCAGAACAAGGACTTCAGGGACCACTACCTGGATGTGCCTTTCGACCTGTCGAAGGTGATGTTCATCACAACCGCCAACACCCTGGACACGATTCCGCCGCCCTTGAGGGATAGGATGGAGATCCTGCAGCTCCCCGGCTACACCGAGGAGGAGAAGCTCCAGATCGCCTTCCGCTATGTGGTAAAGAAGCAGCTTAAGGCTCACGGACTCCGGCCCGAGGAGGTGGTCTTCCAAGAGGAGGCGGTGCGAGCGATTGTTGGGGACTACACCCGCGAGGCGGGCGTTCGCAACATGGAGCGGGAGGTCGCGAACGTGTGCCGCAAAGCGGCTCGCGAGATCGCCGAGGGGGTGGAGACGCCCATCCTGATCACGCCTGAGAAGGTGCGTGGCTACCTGGGCAGGCCGAAGCACTACGCAGAGGTGGCCGAGCGGATCGACCGGCCTGGGGTGGTGACCGGCCTGGTGTGGACGCCGGTGGGCGGGGACATCATCTTCGTGGAGGCCGCGGCGATGCCGGGGGCCAAGGGGATCAAGCTGACCGGGCAGCTCGGTGATGTGATGCGCGAGTCGGCCGAGGCGGCCTACAGCTACATCCGGACCCGGGCAGCGGACCTGGAGGTGCCGGCGGACTTCTTCGACAAGCACGATATCCACATCCACGTCCCGGCGGGGGCAATTCCGAAGGACGGTCCCTCGGCGGGCGTCACGATGGCGACGGCTATCGCTTCCATCGTGACTGGTCGCCCGGTGCGCCACGACGTGGCGATGACGGGTGAGATCACCCTGCGGGGGAAGGTGCTACCGATAGGGGGGCTGAAGGAGAAGATCCTTGGGGCCCACCGGGCCGGGATCACCACCATCATCCTGCCGAAGCGGAACGAGGGGGATCTGGATGACCTGCCTCCGGAGCTGAGGGAGAAGATGGAGTTCGTCCCGGTGGAGAACGTGGACGAGGTGCTCAATCGGGCTCTTCTGACGGTGTCCCAGCAGCCGGTGGCCGAAGGGGAGTCGGGTGCCATGATCTCGGACTTGGTCAGCGTCAGGGATGGAGCCGCGGCGAAGGGAGAGGGGTGACCATCTGACTTGAGTGGCCCATGTGGCGAGTCCACCGCTCTGCCATGGTGAGTGGGGGCGTTGATATTCATTGGGAGGCAGGTCTTAGACCTGCCTCCGACGCTTTCTAACGGCATTCTAACGCGGTTCCGCTAGCATTCTTACGGGCCCCTGCCAGGATACACAAGAATGTTGATTGTAGGGCGTGGGTGCCCTATGCCACCTCGTGGTTAGCGGCCGAGGTGGGGGCGAGGGGCTACCTTGCGTGCCATTGCTGGGACGGAAGGGGACAAGGTCCTTCCCCGCGCCTCTTTAGGAGGGGCGGAAAGCGACGAGGTCCTTCCCTGCGCTACGCTACTTGTGGATCGGTCCCCATTTGCACTCTGGTAACCCAACCATCTATTGGAGGAAAGAATGCCGGCAAAACAGATCGCGTATGACGAACAGGCCAGGCGATCCCTCAAGCGAGGGATGGACATCCTGGCGCAGGCGGTCAAGACGACCCTCGGTCCCAAGGGCCGCAACGTGGCCCTGGATAAGAAGTGGGGCGCACCCACTGTCACCCACGACGGCGTGACGGTAGCCAAGGAGATCGAGCTCAAGGACGCATTCGAGAACATGGGGGCGCAGCTTCTGAAGGAAGCCGCCACGAAGACCAACGATGTGGCCGGCGACGGGACCACCACGGCGACCGTGCTCGCCCAGGCGATCATCAACGAGGGGCTGAGGAACGTCGCTTCCGGCGCCAACCCGATGGTGTTGAAGAGGGGCATCGAGAAGGCCTCCGACGCGGTGGTTGCCGAGATCAGGGCGATGGCGATGCCCGTCAAGGGTAAGGACGAGATCTCGGACATCGCGACCATCTCCGCGGCGGACCCCGAGATCGGGGACCTGATCGCTGAGGTGATGGACAAGGTCGGCAAGGACGGCGTCATCACCGTCGAGGAGGGCAAGGGCCTCCGCTTCGAGACCGAGTACACCGAGGGCATGCAGTTCGACCGGGGCTACATCTCCGCCTACTTCGTCACCAACCCCGACAGGATGGAGTCCGCTCTGGACGAGCCCTACATCCTGATTACCGACAAGAAGATCTCCGCCATCTCCGACATCCTGCCCGTCCTGGAGAAGATGCTGCAGACCGGGAAGAAGGAGTTGCTGATCCTCGCCGAGGACGTGGATGGCGAGGCGCTGGCGACGATGGTGGTGAACAAGCTGCGCGGGACGCTGAACGTCCTGGCGGTGAAGGCC
The DNA here is from genome assembly GCA_002436065.1 of Chloroflexi bacterium UBA6077. Classification (GTDB taxonomy): domain Bacteria; phylum Chloroflexota; class UBA6077; order UBA6077; family UBA6077; genus UBA6077. The sequence goes on along the minus strand of DIXP01000118.1, from coordinate 11,424 downwards.
CCTGGCTTCGGCGATCGCCGCAAGGCGATGCTGGAGGATATCGCCATCCTGACCGGCGGCAAGGTGATCTCCGAGGAGGTTGGCCGCAAGCTGGACGCCACCCAGATCGACGACCTCGGCATGGCCAGGAGGGTGGTTGCCAACAAGGACGAGACCACCGTCATCGAGGGCCACGGCAACGCCGACGCGATCCAGGCTCGCATCAAGCAGATCAAGGCCCAGATCGACGAGACCACCTCGGACTACGACCGTGAGAAGCTGCAGGAGCGGATGGCCAAGCTCACCGGTGGTGTTGCGGTCATCAAGGTGGGGGCCTCTACCGAGGTGGAGCTGAAGGAGAAGAAGCACAGGGTGGAGGATGCCCTGTCTGCGACCCGAGCGGCCGTGGAAGAGGGTGTCGTGCCGGGCGGCGGCGTGGCGCTGATCAACGCCATCGCCGGGCTGGACAAGCTGCAGCTTGAGGGCGACGAGGCCATCGGCGTCAACATGCTGCGGCGGGCCCTGGAGGAGCCGATGCGGCAGATCGCCGTCAATGCCGGCCTGGAAGGCTCGGTCGTGGTGGATGCCATCCGGCGGCTGCAGAAGGAGAAGGGCGACCGGAACCTGGGCTACGACGTCATGACAGAAGAGTACGGCAGCATGGTGGAGAAGGGGATCATCGACCCGGCGAAGGTTACCCGCTCCGCCGTGGAGAACGCGGCCAGCATCGCGGCGATGGTGCTGACGACCGAGGCGCTGGTGGCCGATGCTCCTGAGAAGGAGAAGCCGGCGGCTCCTGCGATGCCAGAGTACTAGAGCGAGCGTTCGGCCGGATGGTTTCGATAGTGATGTCACGATGAGCGTGGCGAGAGGGGTGTACGTGGAACAGGAGATCCTTCGCTAATCGCTCAGGATGACAGTGGAGCAGTTGTGAGACCGCCACGGTTTCGGAAACCGTGGCGGTCTTGGGGGAAGGGGAGACACGATCTAATCGTGTCTCCCCTTCCCCCTTTTTACGTGGACAGGAAGTCGATTATCAGGGCGTTGACAAGCGAGGGCGACTGGCGATTCGGCCAGTGGCCGTGATTGGGTAGGATTTCGAGCCTGGCGCCGGGGACGCGGGCTGCGGCCTCGCGGGTGAAATGGGGCCGAACGGCAATATCCTTGTCGCCCTGTATGAATAGGGTCGGGCGGTTGATGCGCGCTAGCTCGGGCATGTAGTACACATTCATCCGGCGCCAGCCGATCGAGGCGTTCTGCCAGTCGGAGGCGCGGACTCCATTGCGGTGGGCTTCCTCGTCGATCTCGTCCACGATGTCGTCGAAGTCCACCGGGAGGGTGCCAGGGAAGAGGGTGCTCTTCACGAAGGCGGCAATCATGGAACGGCGGCTCAGGAGGAGCGCCCATACCGCTGCCATGAGCCGCGGCAGCTTCGCCGTGAGCCACATGAGTTGGTGAATGCCGGGAGGGAAGCTGATGATGCCTGCCGGCGAAATCGCGACCAGGCGGTCGACCCGATTGGAGGCATGCAACGCGATGCCAAGGGCTATCGCGCCGCCCTGGGACACACCGACGAGGTGGGCTCGATCGAGCCGATAGTGATCCATGACGGCGATGACGCAGCGCTCCAGGACCGCGTTATCGGCGTTCCCGTTCCAGGGCCGGCTCAAGCCCTGCTTGGGCCAATCGAGCGCATAGACGCGGTGGTTGTTCTGGGCAAGGGCCGGGATGAGGTGGCGCCAGCTGAGCAGGGCGTTGTCCAGGCCAGCGCCGCTCAGGAGTAACACCGGCGAGCCGTGTTCGCCCGCTCTCAGAACCCGCAGTCTCCCCTCTGGCTGAGATATGTACTCGGATGTGATGCCCGCCGGAATCGCCTGGCTCATCCCATTCCCTCCCCGTCAACCATGGACCGTGCTGATTGCACGGCTCTAGGCGGTGCTGTGTGATGTCACGGCCGTTCAGGTCTGAGACCGTTTCGCACTATGCCGCGATGAGCCGATTTCACGAGCGTCTTGACCGAAGCAAGGTTTTGCATTCCCCGCACCTGGACGAAGTTCGGGGGCACGGTTCACAAAGCCGTCGAATCGGAGTAACAGTCTGGTGGAGCTTCGACTTCCCCCAGAGCTTCCCCCACTGTGACCACGTCTGTGAGTCGCGCCGTCCGGTGTGCGTATCGACATAACACTTGGAATTGTAACATGGTCCCCCCGAGGTTCGAGGAAGCGATTACCTCTTCCGTGTGCTCGTTGGGATTCTGGATGGCGTTGGTCTCGACAGCCCGATTCCGAGACTGTGGTCTCAGAACAAGAGTCGCCATCCAGATAGTACAGACTGGTAGAGAGAGACGGCTTTTCCCCTTGACAACAGCATGGTTGATCAGCTAGGCTATGCTAAACGTTTCCGGTAATCGTTTAGCATAGCCTGGACATGCTGCTCCGGAACTCGTTGTGGACGCTAGCCAGCGGTGTTTCCCCTTCTTCACATTCCCCGGCCGGGAAACAGTGTACTTGGACGCTTGGGAGTAACCGAGATGAACGGAGCGCCAGATCAGGGGCGGGGTCGAGTCCCCAGCCAGTTGAATGACTATCGCCATGCCCTTCGCCGCATCCCCTACATGGGGGTCATCTACGTCGTCGCGGAAGCCGCCAAGCTGGGCTACCACGGGGATCATCCCGACTGGTGCAACCTCGGTCAGGGGCAGCCGGAGGTTGGCCCTCTGCCAGGGGCGCCGGAAAGGGTGTCCGCCCTGACTATCGATCCCGAAGACCACGCCTACGGGCCGGTGGAGGGGTTGCCACAGCTGCGCGATACCGTGGCCAATCTCTACAACCACTGGTATCGACAGGGGAAGCGGTCACAATATAGCCGGGAGAATGTCGCCATCGCCGCGGGTGGCCGACTTGCCCTCTGCCGAGCCATATCCGCCCTTGCACCGGTGAGGGTCGGGTACTTCACGCCAGACTACACGGCATACGAGGATATGCTGAGCAACTTCGACCTCTCTACACCTATATCGATCCCGCTGTCTCCTGAGAGCAGTTTCCGGATCCCGCCGAGTGAACTGGAGGCGGAGGTTGCGGAGAAGGGTCTCAAGGCGCTTCTCGCCTCCAACCCCTGCAATCCGACGGGGCGGGCCGTCCAGGGCGAGGAGCTGGCCGAGTGGGTTCGCATCGCGCGGGAGCGCGACTGCACCCTGATCCTCGACGAGTTCTATTCCCACTACGTATGGGGCGACGAGGCCCGTGTTTCGGCTGCTGCCCACGTTGGGGATGTGAACGAGGACCCTGTCCTCCTGTTCGACGGCCTCACGAAGAACTATCGCTACCCTGGCTGGAGGGTGGGATGGGTTGTCGGGCCAGCGGCCATGATCAACTCTGTTACCTGCTCCGGCTCATATCTGGATGGCGGTCCGCCGCGCTTCATGCAGAAGAAGGTGGTGGAGATAATCGAGCCACGGCGGGCGGAGCAGGAGGTGCAGGCGATGCGCGTGGCTTTCCGCGCCAAGCGCGACCTGATGGTCAGCCGGCTGAAGGGGATGGGGATCACCATGCCGCTGGAGCCGGAGGGCACCTTCTACGTCTGGGGATCCGTGGCAGATCTCCCCGAGCCGCTCAACGACGGATTCACCTTCTTTCGGAGGGGTCTCGAATACAGGGTGCTGACGGTTCCTGGAGAGTTCTTCGACGTCAACCCAGGGAAACATCGCCCGGCGCCCGGTCCCTGCGCTCCCTTCGTGCGCTTTTCCTACGGGCCCCCCATGGCCACGGTTGAGAAGGGGTTGGACCGGCTGGAAGCTATGATCCGGGCGGCTCGAAGCATGGGCAACAAACAGTAAAGGAGATACCAATTGAAGATCGATCGCATCCTGGCCTACCGGCTTTCCCTCCCATTTTTCGAAGAGACCGTGGTCCCGTTTGTCAAGCACAGGGTAATGAACTCGGTGGTCGTGCGGGTGTTTGCCGGCGATTACGAGGGGGTTGGGGAGACCTCCACCAGCATCGAGTTCTCTGGAGAGAACGCCGATACCATCATGGTGGCGCTGCATCATCTGGCGCCGAGGGTGTTGGGCGCTGACCCGCGGGAGTTCCGCAGGATTCACGAGTTGATGGATGGTGTGTTTGGAAACAGTTCCGCCAAGGCGGGGATAGACATAGCCTGCTACGACCTGGCGGGCATCGCATACGGCGTCCCGGTGGCCACCTTGCTGGGGGGAGCGGTTCATGAGCGGGTGCGCACTCAGCACCTCCTCCCCATCAAACCGTTGGACGAGATAGTGTCCTACGCTCGCAAGTTCTCGGATGAGGGGTACCGGATCTTCGAGATGAAGATCGAGGCCAATCCGAAGGCTGACCTGGAGAGGATAGCTGCCATCCGAGGTGCCGTAGCGCCGGACACGGTGCTGGTGATAGATGCCAACCGCACATCTACCGTTCCGGATGCCGTCCGCTTCGTTTCCAGCCTCGATCCGGGCAACGACTACCTGGAGCAGCCCGTGGACTCGATTCGGCAGATGGTGGAGGTCAGACGCCACAGCCGCATCCCGCTGGTGGCCGACGAGCTGTCCAAGTCGTTCGCCGATGCCGTTAACGTTATCGAGTCGGGTGCGGCGGATGCCCTCTCCATCAAGCTGGTCAAGGTGGGCGGCTTCTACCCGGCCAGCCAGATCGCGTCTTACGCAGAGGCGGTCGGGGTGCCCTTCCGGGTGGACGACATGTGCATGAGCCGGCTGGGCAACAGTGCCTCCTACGCCTTCGCCACCGCATGGAAAGGCATCTTTGGCTGTGGGTTTGCCCAGCACACGCTGCTGGTCAAGCACGACCAGATTGTGCCGATGGGCGTTGACATAAGAGAGGGGTGGGGGTCCATGCCGCTGAGGCCAGGTGTCGGCGCTACAATAGACTACGCTGCCCTGGGTGCTCCGGCAGCCGAATGGAAGCTGTAGTCCGGATATCCTGTTCTGGACCGGCAAGCCTCCGTTTGCACACGTTTTGATAGGAGAAGCTCCGTGTCCACGATTGCTGATGTAGCCAGACTAACCGGGGTTTCGGTCTGCACCGTCTCACATGCCATCCATGGCACCCGCCCCGTGCGGGAAGAGACACGACAGAGGATCCTGGAAGCCGCTGAGAAGCTGGGCTATCGACCGAATCGAATTGCCCGCGGTCTGAAGACCAAGCGCACACACACTGTGGGAGTGATGGTCTCTCACGTTCGTGTACCCTCGGTTGGAACCCTGGTCACAGGAGCGGAGGGCGTGCTGGTATCCCATGGCTACTCCGTGATCCTCTGTTGCGCGCCACCTGTTCTCGCGGAAGAAGAGGTTGCCCTTAGCACTCTGACCGATCTTCGTGTAGACGGCCTTCTTGTCGTTGGTCGGTCGACCGAGTTCGTGGCGAAACTGGAGCGATTCGAGGACTTGCCGGTGGTGCTTGCGCACGGGCGTGTGAGGTCGAAAGCCGTGGACTGGGTTGACGTGGATGATGAGTCGGCTTTCCAGATTGCCACCGAGCATCTCCTCTCCATGGGACATCGTCGGGTCGCCTTCATGGGAAGGCCAGCGTTCGTGGGCATCTACGCAGCTCGGAGGGACGGGTACCGTCGGGCTCTCCGGGACCGAGCCATTCCGGTAGATGATTCGCTGGTACAGGGAACAAGCGCAGATGCGGCGGAGGTTCGGGCGGCGCTGGATCGCCTGCTGGCGCTGCCGTCGAGACCGACGGCGCTGGTTATCGGCCACGAGCAGATCGCGCTTGAAGCATACGTCTATCTGAAGGAGCGTGGGCTCCGCATTCCTCATGATCTCGCAGTGGTGGGCATGGGCGACGATACCTGGACACGGGTGGTTGACCCGCCGCTGACGAAGGTGGCGGTACCGTCGTTGGCGCTTGGGGAAGCCGCAGCGGGTTTGCTGGTCTCCCGGTTGGAGAGCAGCGTTCCAATGCAGGCTCGGTCGATCCTGTTGGAAGCCGCTCTGGTGGTTCGGGAATCGTGTGGAGCACTGTTGGTGCGTCATCCGTAAGTAGCGCTCTGGTGGGAGGGGATCATGAAAGGCCGGTTCGCTAGTCTCAGGGTGTCCCAACCATCTGTTCGCAGGGCTACGACGTTTTCATGGGCGCAACTTTCGGCCTCCTGGCTCGCGCCGGGACGCCCAAGGAAGTGATGGACGTCCTGGCTAGCGCCTTCGAGAAGACATCCAAGGACCAGGGGTACCAATCGAGGCTCGACGGTATGGGCTTCGAGTACCGATACATGACCACGGCCGAGGCGTCGAAGTATTGGGACGAGGTCGTGACGCGGATGCAGCCGTTGGTGCTGCAGGCGAGACCCAAATAGGATTTTCGGAGGCGATGCTCCAGCAATGTACGAACAGCTAGAGACCGACGTCCTCGTGGTGGGTGGCGGCGCGGCGGGGCTGCGCGCCGCCATCCAGGCGGCGGAACGAGGACGACGGGTGGTCCTGCTGGCGAAGGGACCGATATCCCGCTCGGGGATCACGCCCCTCGCCAGTACGGGGGTCACGGCGAGCTTGCACCCCGACGATTCGCCTGAGAACCACTTCCTGGATACCCTTCGCGGCGGAAGAGGGCTCGCCGATGCCCCTCTGGTGAGGGCCTTGTCCTCGGATGCTGCGGAGCAGGTTCGGTGGCTCGCAGGCGCGGGGCAGCGATTCAGCACGAATCCGGATGGTTCACTGGCGCTCACGATCCGGCCTGGGCAGTCCCATCCCAGGAACTGCTACGCGGTGGGTGGCGGGTGGAGCATGAGCAGGACGCTGCTGATGAAAACAGCCGATTTTCCCTGCTTGGCGGTTATCCAGGACGGCTATGTCGTAAGGCTTCTGGCGGACGGCGGGGAGGTGGTGGGAGCCGTCTACCTGGACCTGCGGAGCGGCAACCTGAAGGTAATCCAGGCGGGCGCCACGGTGCTGGCTACCGGCGGGTATGAACAGCTCTGGGCGGTTAGCGATTGCCCTCCGGACTCGACCGGGGATGGGGCCGTGCTGGCCCTGGAGGCTGGGGCCACGCTGATCGACCTGGAGATGGTCCAGTTCTACCCGGCTGTGGGGGTCTATCCTCCTGGCGTTCGAGGGTTGATTGCGGTGCCATACGAGTTTGGCATCAACCCGGACCTGCTGGGAGGCCGGCTGCTCAACGGCAGCGGCGAGGAGTTCGTCCAGGGCTTTCCCATGCGCGACGAACTCGCCCGAGCCATTTTTCGAGAGATCGAAGAGGGTCGGGCGTCGCCCCATGGTGGCGTGTACCTGGATCTGACGCACTCCAGGTACGAGAATGAGGAGCTTGCTCGTCGGATCAAGCGTTACATACCCGCCCAGAACGCCCAGATGATGCGGCTGGGCATCGACATCATGCAGCAGATGATAGAGGTCGCGCCAGCGCCCCACTTCTGCTGTGGTGGGATCCGGATAGACGAGCATGGTGCCACGGATGTGCCCGGTCTTTTCGCTGCGGGGGAGTGCGAGGGCAACGTTCAGGGGGCCAACCGCATCTCCGGGAACGCGCTGGCGGAGACACTGGTCTTTGGCGCTCGGGCCGGTAATGCTGCTGCTGAGTTCTCAGAGAGCAGGACGCGATCGGGGATCGATGCGTCGGCCATCGTGCGCCGGGAAGAGGGATTAATCGAGTCGATCAGAGCCTGCCGGGAGGGATGCATGAGGCCCGGCGAGCTCAAGGGAGAGATCCAGCGAGTGATCTGGCAGGCTTGCTCACCCAAGAGGAACGCGGCCTTGCTCAAGGCCGGGCTGGAGGCCATTGCTGGGATGGTGGATTGTGTCGGCAACCTGGCTGTCCACGACGTGCGGCGCGGCTGCTATGAACTCCAGCAAGCCTACGAGGTGCGCTTGATGGCTCTCCTTTCCGAGTGCCTATTGCGCTCGGCGTTATACAGAGAGGAAAGCCGCGGCGCGCACTTCCGCGAGGATTTCCCTGAGACGAGGGACGAGGCTGTACACACTGCGGTTACTTGGAAAGCGGGCGAGGTCGTAGTGAGCACCCTTCCGGTGCTCTCATAGAGTCAATCTAGGGGGCGAGAGGATGCCATGGAGGACAGAGCAGAGGTAACCCTGAAGCTCCTTCGCTTTAATCCGAGCATCGAGGGGAAGCCTCATTACAGCGAGTACGTTGTGCCGTGGAGCGAAGGGCTCTCCACGCTGGAGGCAGTGCGTTTCGTCCATTCCAGTCTCGATCCGACCCTTGCCTTCAACGACTACTACTGTGGGCGGGGTCTATGCCAGGGGTGCCTGCTGGAGATCGACGGGAAGACCCAGCGGAGTTGCCATCACCTGTTGGCCAAGGGTAGCACTCACACGGTGGGTCCGCCCGGTGGCTTCCCGGTGATTCGCGACCTTCGTGTGGACTTCGGCGTTCCTGTGAGGCTGGAGCCACAGGGGGAGATCCATTGGCTGAGAGACGGTGCAAGGATCGAGTCGCAGGCGGGGACGGTCCAAGAGTAGCAGCTAGGCTGGCTGATGCGCCCGAGGGCGCGGCACGATGTGGAGAGGAGAGAAGATGACACGGCGTCTTGCCTGGAAACTGGGGGTCCTGGTCGCAACGGTACTGATGGGTGTTGGTTGTGGTACTGCTGCTCCACAGCAGGAGGCGTGGCCTACGAAGCCGATCACGATGGTGGTCGCCTTCGCGGCCGGCGGGGGTTCGGATGCGGTCGGGCGCGTCCAGGCCAAGTATCTCGGTGACGAACTGGGTCAGCCGATAAGCATCCTGAACAAGGCGGGTGGCATGCAGATCACCGGGGTGAGCGAGGTGCTGAACTCTCCGGCCGATGGCTACACCTTGCTGCAGGAGCTGAACACGACTAGCTCGCTGCAATCGATGGCCCCGGGCCTGCCCTACAAGCTGGAAGACCGAACGTACGGGCCGATGATGGCGGCCGGCCCGATGGCCATAGTGGTCAACTCGAGCTCACCCTGGAACTCGCTGAAGGATCTGGTAGAGGACGTCAAGAAGAGCCCTGAATCCCTCAGTTGGGGATACCTGGGCGGAACCGCCACGGCGGACCTCACCCTGATGCAGCTGCTGGTGGCCGGAGGTGTCGACGTGGCCAAGACCAGGGCTGTATCGTTCCAAGGGGCCGGACCGTCGGTAGTGGCCGTGGCAGGGGGCCACGTCATGCTGGCCTCGGACGGCGCCGCCAGCGTGATACCTCTCTTGAAGGCCGGTACCATCAAGGTGCTCGCGGTTAGTGGGGACAAGAGGATGCCTTCCTTGCCAGACGTGCCCACGGCCGCGGAATCGGGGTTCCCCACGGTCAACGTGATCACCTGGTTCGGCGTTTCCGGTCCGAAGGAGCTGCCGAAATCGGTAGTTGACAAGCTGGATGCTGCGGCGAAGAAGATCACGGACAGTCCTGAGTTCGCCAAGGACGTCGATACGCTGGGCCGATACCCCCAGTACATGCCATCCGCGCAGACACGGGAGTTCGTGATGAAAGAAGCGGAGTCCTTCAAGGCGGTCTACGACAAATTCCCGAAGGGACAGTAGGCGTATAACCACATTGCGGGGCAATGGAGATTGCCCCGTGTCTTGAGTGGTACGGCGATGTCACGATGAGCGTGGCGAGAGGGGTGTACGTGGGACGGGAAATCCCTCCGGGGGTGGTTCCGGGTACGTGGAACAGGAGATCCTTCGCTGCGCTCAGGATGACAGGGTGTAGCGTGTCAAGATGACAGCGTTTAGAGGATTGGAGAACCAAGAAAGGGCGCACCCGGGCAATCCGGGTGCGCCCTTTCTATTACTGTTCCCAGGGCAGGGTGGGCTTGCCGAAGTGGCCGTAGTTGGTGGTTTGGCGGTAGATGGGACGAAGGAGGTCGAGCCGTTCGATGATCGCGGCGGGGCGGAAGTCGAACCGGCGGACGAAGGACTCCGCGGCCCGCTCGTCGCCGGTACCGAAGGTGTCCACCTTGATGGAGACGGGCTGCGCGACGCCGATGGCGTAGGCGACCTGGATCTCTGCCCTCCTGGCCAGGCGCTGCTTCACCAACTGGCGGGCGACGTACCGGCAGAAGTAGGCGGCGCTGCGGTCTACCTTCGAGGGGTCCTTGCCGCTGAAAGCGCCTCCACCGTGGCGCGCGGCCCCACCGTATGTGTCCACGATGATCTTCCGGCCGGTGACTCCGCAGTCAACTGAAGGCCCGCCCAACTCGAAGCTGCCGGTGGGGTTGACCGCTACCCGGATCTCGGGGCTGAACCAGGGGCCGAGGGCTCGCGGCAGCAGGTCCGATTGGACGTAGCGGTGGATCTCCTGTTGCGGCATGTCCTGGGCGTGCTGCGTCGAGACGAGGGCGTCGGTGACGGCCACGGGTTGGCCGCCCTCGTACTGGACGGAGATCTGGGTCTTGGAGTCCGGGCGCAGCCAGGGGTAGTTGCCGGTCTTGCGATCATCGGCCAACTGCTTCGCGAGGCGGTGGGCGAGCAGGATCGGGAGGGGCATCAGCTCAGGGGTCTCGTCCGTGGCGTAGCCGAACATGATTCCCTGGTCGCCCGCCCCCTGATCGTCCTGGCGATCGACCCCCTGGGCGATGTTGCCTGACTGGCGGGTGAGCAGCTGCTGGACGAAGAGGGTGTCTGCGCAGAAGGGCTCCCTCGGGTCGGCGTAGCCCACCTCCTGGACGGCCTTCCGGGCGATGGAGGCGTAGTCGAGGATTGCGTTGGAGGTGATCTCTCCGCCGAGGACGACGATGTTGCTCTTCGCCATGACCTCGCAGGCCACGTGGCTGCGCGGATCGGTGGTCAGGGCGGTGTCGAGGATGGAGTCGGCGATGTAGTCGCAGACCTTGTCGGGGTGTCCCTCGGAGACGGACTCGGAGGTGAAGATGTAGCTTGGGGTTGTGGCCATGCTGTGGCTCCCTTCTCTATCGGAGCTATCCAGCGCGGCGCAACAAAAACCCCCACGCATCGGGGGGGTGCGCGACCCTTGGTTCCCTTTCGGGCCTATCTCCTCTTGGTGAGGACGGGCACCTTGGCGGTCGCCGCCAGGTTGCCGGACGCGTTGCCGCGCCACTCTAGATAGCTCAGTATTAGCTTGTGGGTGTAGTGTACCGTGGGGAGCGGGCTGGTGTCAAACAGAAGAACTCCCTAGCCTGATCCTTCACTCACCTGTGACGAGCTATCGTTTCTAGCCTTTCCACCGACCACGATGTCTGCGGTGGTGGCCCAGTATCGCTCTTCTGAAAACTCAGGGTCAGGCGGCCACCTCCTTGGGAGTGACCGTGATCTGGAAGCCGAGAGCACGCAGCTGTTGGATAGCTCGCTGCATCGCATGGCGTCGGCGGCGCTCATCGATATGTGCGGGGTTGATGTCGCGATAGACATCACCCTTTTTGATCAGGTTGTAAGCGATGACGAGGATAGCATGACCAACGGCGATGGCGGCCTTCTTGGCACCTCGGACTCGGCTGCAAAGAGTGTTGAT
>DIXP01000018.1 GCA_002436065.1 Chloroflexi bacterium UBA6077 | reverse complement strand
GACCAGGCTGTGGATATGTGGGCAGCTCTGCGGACCTGCCCACATATCCACAGCCCCGGGGACTACGACTACGACGATGATGAGGATCACCTAGCTACTTACACACTTGACGGGACACATACCCTCGCTATGGTGCAGTCTAGGCAATCATCGCTGACGAAGGAGGGGGTAGGCTATGAGGCCAAGCCCTGCCACGGCTAGGCCCAGCAACACTATCGCCCCTTCTAACTGGGAAGCGAGAGCCACGCTCACCAGGACAGAGAGGGCCGAAAGAACTGGAAAGCCCCTTACGCTCAAGGGAACCCGGAATGGCCGCTCGGCTTCGGGCCGTCGATAGCGAAGGAGCAGGAGCGATATGCCGACGATGGAGTATACCGTTAGCGCGCTCCAGCTGCTGAGGCTGGCAACGATGCTGATCTCTCCGAGTGGGATCAGGGCCACTGCCAGGAGGCCGGCGATCAAGGTTGCTGCCCAGGGAACCAAGGTGCGAGGCAGCAGTCCGGTCAGGGCCTGAGGCAAGGATCCTCCTCGTGCCATGGCGAAGATCAGCCTGGAGTGGGCCACCAGTGTGAAGAGGGCCGTGTTGGTTATGGATACCAGGGCAATGGCCGTCAGGAAGAGTTGGCCTCCCTGCCCCCAAACGTATCCAACCGCCGTCACTAGGGGCGCTTCGGATTCAGCCAGCACCGCCGCGGGGGCTAGTTGCACAGCGGCTACCGATATCGAAACGTAGAGAAGCGCTGTCAATCCGAGTCCTAGCAGCAGTCCGACCGGAACCGCCCTGCTGGGGTTCGCCACCTCCTCGGCCATCTTCGAGGCATCCTCAAAGCCGGTGTACGCAAAGAAGACCAGCGCCGTCGCCCCCAGCACACCCGCTGCCCCCTGAGGGACGTCGAGGAGCGGTGCCGAACTCCAGTTGATCACGCCCAGAGAGATGAATACTGTCAGGCCCCCGACCTCTATCAACGTCAGGATCAGGTTGGCCCTGGTGTCCAGCTTCAGCCCCAGCAGTACAGCCACCATGAGGACGGCAACCAGCCCGAAGGCGGCCAGAGTCGCGGGGATGGCCCAGAAGACGTTCAGGTAGCCGGCGAAGCCGAGGGCCAGGGTGGCCACGCTGGCAGAGCCGTTGAGGGTCAGCACCCATCCCACCAGGAAGGGGAGGACGCCGCGGCCGAAGGCGTGGCCGACGAACTCGTACTCCACGCCGGCTCTTGGGTACATGCTCACCAGCTCGGCGTAGTTGAGAGCCGCAGCCGCGGCCACCAGGGCTGCCAGGAGAAAGGCCAGCCAAACTGCCGAGCCTGCAAGTTGGGCGGCGGTGCCCAACAGCACAAACACGCCCGCCCCAACGAGGGTGCCCAGCACGTTGACGGTGAAGGCGACCAGGCCAATCTGGGGACGGAGTCTCAGCTCTTCCTGGTCTTCTCCTTCAGTCCGCCTCACATCGCTCCCCCTATTCGCCCCCGCCGTCCCTCCTGCTGTTATGATGAGGTGCAACATCGATGCCCAGGCTGCAAGCGATTTGGTCTCAAGGAGGTGTTGGCGTGGACCCAAAGGAGATTGTGAGACAGGGATACGACATGATCGCCGAGGAGTACGCCAGGCAGGCTGCTGAGGCGAAGGCCGAGGATCGAGATCACTACACCCAATTGCTCCTGGATCGGCTCCCGCCAGGGTCCTCCGTGCTAGAACTTGGCTGTGGAGCGGGGCTCCCTGTTACAGGGGCGTTGGCGGAGCGATTCGTCGTGACCGGGGTGGATATCTCGGGGCAGCTTGTGGAGTTGGCCCGGCGGAACGCTCCCGCGGCAACATTCCTCCAGGCCGACATGACCCAGTTGGATCTGCTTCCCGAGAGCTACGATGCCGTCGCGGCATTCTACTGTATCCCTCACGTGCCCCGCAGGGAGCAAGAACCCCTGCTGCGTAAGATCCAGACGTGGTTGAAGCCCGGCGGGTGGCTGGTGGCCTCCTTCGGTCCAGGTCTTCCCGAGGCACATGTCGAGCAGGACTGGATGGGCGTGCCGATGTACTTCAGCGCCTATGACAGGCAGACCAGCACACAACTGATTGAGGAGGCCGGTCTGGAGATCCTGAGCGCTACCGAGCACGTTGTTGACAGGGAGGGAGAGGCTCTCGCCTACCTATGGATAGTGGCGAAGAAGCCTCTGTCCTCGCGCGAAGGGGTCTAGATGGTCCGCAGCTGCAGGGAACCCAGGGTGATCTTGGCGCGAATGGTCAGGGCTGGAGTGCTACCCGCCATGGCCGCCGGGTTCCAGAGAGCACCCTCCCGGGTCGTGAATCCGTCGCCTACCTTGAGGCTGGCCCCGACGCTTCCCTCGCTGAGCACCTTGACTGCTGTCGGCGCCGGCACCTCGATTTCCACTGAGGCCATACCCGCCGTGACACTGACATTGAGGTCCCGGCGCAGCGTCCCGCCGAAGCCGAGCTTGTAGCTGGCCGCTCCCCCCGTGATCACCATCTCGGTGCAGTTGGCGTTGGCCAGATTGGCCATCGCCAGCCCGACGGCTCCCGCCTCCAGGTCCAGGAGGTCCATCACCTCGGGGTTCTGGGCAGAGAAATCGATGTCCACCTTGCCGGCGCCCTGCCGTACGACCAGGCGGCGCAGCGGCAGCCCTCCCAGGTCGAAGCGGCTCTCGCTGGCTCCCCCCTCGAGGCTCAGCCGGTAGGGGCGCTCCTTGCCCAGGGCCAGGTCGAAGACGGGCACGAAGTCGGCCATCTGTCCGATCCCCCGCAGCTTCCGGTACTCCTGGGAGAGCTTGACGCTCCCATCCTTTTCTTCGATCAGGAGGGGAAGGGTTCCTGTGGGGTGTCTGTAGCTGCCCGATACCCAGGGTTGGTTTCCGCCTGGTGCCACATTCAGGCGGCACGCTCCGAGGGCGAGTTTCAGGTCCAGGTAGCTGGCGCTGGGGAAGGGGATCTCGATGGGTGTGATCTCTATGCCGTCCACGCTCTCTTCCTCCGAGCTGCAGGTTACTTTGTGAAGCTAACGATACTGCAAGGAGTCCGCCGCGGGATCAGCCAGGAGGGGGATCGATAGTACGCGGAAAGGAGTACTTCCCGGTCAGCGTGGGGTGGTGAAGGGCAGGCCCATGAAGCCCCACCAGGGGATCGCCACCAGCACCACAACCAGGGTGGTGAGGGCCAGCATCCCCAGACCCATCTTGAGGACATCCATCGCCTGGAAGTGGCCCGTCTCGTAGCACAGCAGGTTGGTGGCCGTCTGGACGGGGTATAGGATCACCGCGTCCACCACGATCCCGACGATCAGCCCCGCCGCCACCGGATTGATCCCCGTGGCCTGGGCGAACGCGGCCACCACCGGTATCAGGAGGGCGATGCAGGCTGACATGTTGGGGATGCCCAGGTGCACTACCGTGGTCACCAGGATGACAAAGGTGGCCAGCAGTGGAGGGGAGACCGGGGCGCCGGACATCAGCCCCAGCAGGGCCTGCGCGAACCAGGTGGCCGCGCCGGTGGAGATGAGCGCCTGGGTGAGGGAGAGGGAGGCGCCCACGACGAAGAAGTTGGACCAGCTTACCGTCTTCTCGAACTGGCTCCAACTGAAGACCCCCACGCGCGGCAACATCAGCACTACCGCGGCCATCAGGGCGGGTATCGTGGCGCTCCAGTGGTGGATGAAGTCGGTGAGCCACAGCAGAGAGGCGACCCCCACGACGGCCAGGGTCACCTTCTCTTCTCGAGACAGTGGCTTGCGGTGGGAAAGATCCACCGCGTAGTCCACCGGCGGTTTCGGGGGGCGATGAAGCAGGTAGACCAGCATCCCGCCAAGACCCAGCAGGACGTAATAGGGCAGCGCCATCAGGCCAAACCAGCGGAACCAGGTGAAACCTCCGAGGAGGGTCGAGGTGGTCATGGGGGCGAGTCCGCCCGTCATGAAAGCCGACGAGGCGAAGGGGTTCAGCAACCCCAGGGTCAGCATGATCACCCGAGCCAGAGGATCCCCTTTGTCAACCTTGAGGGTGCGGAACACCTGCTCGTAGGCGGGGATGAGCATGGCGTTGCGGTTGATTGCTGATGGCATGACGAAGGCCATAAGGGGCATGGCCAGCAGAAGTTGAAGCATGAGCTTGAGAGGGCTCCCCTGGGAGCGCTGCACCAGGTAGCATGCCAGCCTCTCCGCGAGGCCGGAGCGCATGATTGCGGCCCCCATCACCATGGAGCCGATCAGGAAGAAGAGTATGGTGGATGAGTAGCCGGTCAGCGCCTCGGCGGGGCTCTTCACCACCCCGAAGACCATCAGCAGCACCAGCACCAGGAGGGAGCTGACGGCCACGGGCACCACCTCGGTGGCCCACAGCAGGACGGCGGCAGCCACAATGGCCAGGACCCGCTGCCCCTCAGGGGACAGGCCAGGCGTTGGTGGCAACATTAGGACTGCCAGCACCGCGGCTGCCGTCGCGACCAGCTTCAGCGCATCCCTTCCCTTTGACCCTGCAGGCGGTTCCTTCGTGGCGGCTTGCCCTCGGCTGCTCAAGGGGTCTGAGACCTCGATCCTATGAGAGAAGAGTAGTAAGTAGTCATGGAGAAGTGGAGGCTCCCCTGTCGCGGCAGGTTAGCACAGGGACGGCCACACGGGCAATCACCGCCGGCGCCAATGGCACAGAACCTGCCTTTAGGCTAGACAACGTTGCCCTCCAATCAAGGGGCAACCGCTTCATGAGGGGGTGATGTTGGCGCATGCACAATGCTAATCACCTCGTTTGGGTCGCGAGGTTGGGTCGCCTCCGCCGGACGACTCGTCCAGGAAAGCGCTAATCGATCAAGACCAGATGGTTGGGGCGCAGCACGGCCGGCCGTGCTGCGCCCCGTGCGCTAACCGACAGACAACCACCCTGCGACGCAACGGGGAGCGAAATGCTGGCTTAGGAGGCGATCGCAGGAACCCCTCAGGGTTTGAAGGGGGACATACCGCCATGACAGATGCATCGGATAGGGATTTGACGATAGGCGAGGACGAGCAGAGCTACCGAGACCTCGGCCGCCAAATGGGTGCCATCCCCGGGTTCGTGGAGACACTGCCCGATCAGGAGGGCCGCATTGCTCGCGGGGTTGTCGATGGTCGCAGGCCCTACGAGATCGCCATGGACGAAGGGATCAGCGAGCAGGCCGTTTGGGAGATAGTGCGGGCGCTGGCCAACGCCGCCATGGCTCCCAGTCAACGGGCCCTGAGCCGCGGGTACGAGACTAGCGGTCTCGGCTCCGACACCGACCCGGGTGTCACGGGTGGCTACGGCGACACCGGCTTCGGCTCCATCGGCAACGAGGGTGGTGAGGCGGTGACGGAGGAGATGGACGAAGAGGAGTAACGAGTGCTGAGTCACGCACTCTTGTCTGTCATTCTGAGGCGCCGCAGCGCCGAAGAATCTCCTGGTACTGGTACTACGTCAACAGGAGATTCTTCGTGGCCTGCGGGCCACTCGGAATGACAGGGACGGGGCTGCGGCTTGGTCAGAATGACACGAATGAGCTGCCGCTTGGTCAGAATGACACGGCGATTCGCACTACTCAGCACTCAGCACTCGCTCGTACAGCTGGACGTAGCGGTCCACCATCTGGTCGACGCTGAACATCTCCTCCACCCATTGACGGCAGCGGACCCTGTCCAGATCCTCTACCCTCGGGAGTAGCCGGCAGACCTCCTCCACGTCGTCGGCCCAGAAACCTGTCTCGCCGTTTACTACCAACTCCGCCACTGAGCCCATAGGCACGGCGATGACCGGAGTGCCACATGCCATGGACTCCACCATGGTTAGGCCAAATGCCTCCTGGTAGGTGATCAGGTGGAGGAATGCATAGGCACCCTGGAGTAGGCGGTTCTTCAGCGCGTGGTCGGCGGGGCCAATGAAGTCTATTACCCCCTCCTTCAGGTGTGGCTTGACCTGAGTCTCGAAGTACTCCTCGTTCTCCCGCGGCACGATGCCCGAAAGGACGAGCCTCATCCCCGACCTCTGGGCTACGGCGATAGCGGCGTGTATCCCTTTGTCTGGGGACATCCTCCCCAGCACCAATAGGTAGTCGCCGCGATGCGGACTGAAGTCGAATGCCTGTACCTCTATCCCGTTATAAACGGTGTCCAGGTAGTTCAACTCCGGCGCGAGCCGGCGCTCGGCATTGGTGATGGAGACGTAGTGGCTGTCCCGATAGCGGGAGTAGATAAGCCGACTGCCGTCCTCGGCAGCCGAGCCGTGGAGGGTGGTGACCATCGGCACCGGAATCAGTCTGGAATAGCAGACTGGATGGCAGCCCATGTGGTTGTGAATCAGGTCGAACTCGGAAGCGTACTCGAAGGCCAGGGCGGTGTGCAGCGATTCGTAGACCCTGGAGGGCAGGGCGGGATCTTCCGAGAGAGGCCGCGGACAGAGGCTCACCAACCTTCCGCTGGTTTGAGAGTCGGCGGTGGCGAAGAGCGTCACCTCGTGGCCACGAGCTACCAGCCCTTCGACCAGGTTGTGGGTGACCAGCTCCCATCCCCCATAGTGTCTCGGGGGGACCCGCCAGGAGATGGGGCCAAGGATCCCAATGCGCATCGTTGCACCTCCTGGTAGCAACATCTGCAAACTCTAAGCCACCAGACCAAACCGTCCTCGACCGCTACCTCACAGTCGGTAAACTCGCGCAGGCCATGGGGTTGGATTTCCACACCTCTTCCGGTACTGTGCGGGACAAGAAGGTTGACCAATTAGGGATCACGGGCTGGAAACACTGGAGGAGCAACTCGCTGCCGTCTGAACCAGTGCCACCCAGATTGACACAATCTGCCGTACAGTACCGCGTCATGCGGGTGATTGACACTGCTCGCCGCTAGTAATACCATGACAATTGCGATTCTGCGATTATTGTGATAATCCTGTATGCCCGAGCATGCCCCTCCCTACCCTCGGCGAGCGCCGTATGATAGATAAGCTGAGCCGCGTCCCCCTCCATCTGCAGTTGGAGCGGCTGCTCCGAGAGCAGATCGTCTCCATGGTACCAGGGGAACAGTTGCCCACGGAGAAGGAGCTGAAGGACCGCTACCAGCTCAGCAGTAGTACGGTGCGGCAGGCGCTGCAGTCGTTGGTGAATGAGGGATTGGTGGTCCGGAAGATCGCCAAGGGCACCTTCGTCGCTCCGTCGCCGATTCGCGAGGAGCTGTCGGAGCTGTTGGGCTTCTCCCAGTTGGCTCAACTCATGGGATTCGAGCCCAGCAGCAAGCCGATCGAGTCAGGGTACGTTCCGGCCTCGGACTCGGTAGCCAGGCTGCTGCAGCTCCCCCCGCGGAGCGAGGTTGCCAGATTTGTCCGGGTGCGCTATGCCAACGGCGAGCCGGTGTGCCTTGAGACCAGCATCTTTCGGAAGCACATTGGTGCTCTGCTGATGAACGAGGATCTGACTACGGCAGCCTACTACCCCCTTCTGGAGGAGCAGTACGGCATCAAGTTCGTCGCGGCTCGGGAGACCATAGGCGCCGACATCGCGGGATCCAGAGAGGCCGAGTTGCTGGGGATACCGAAGCGTTCACCCCTGCTGACGGTGGAGCGTGTCACCTACTCCTCCGAGGAGACGCCGATAGAGGTGGCGAGCCACCTCTATCACGCCGAGCGCTACCGATACGGTGTCTGGCGGCGGCGCGGCGCGGAGGGATCGCTGATCCGCATGGACGAGCCGACGCTGGTCGGAGGCAAGCAGGGGCATTCGGTGGGGCTGCAACTACAGAGAATTACGAGCACTCAAACCGGAGAGCCCAAGGCATGAGAGTTCAAGTGCGACTGGCCGGTCATCTCAGTAGGGACGGCAGAAGCAGAAACGTGACGGTCGAAGTGGACAGCGGGGCGACGGTGGCCGACCTCATTGCGACCCTGGGTATACCCAGTGGCGAAGTGGGAACGGTCTACCTCGATGGCAAAGGGGCCTTCCACAATGCCTTCCTGCATGAGGACAGCAGAGTGGAGCTATTTCCGCCCATCGCGGGTGGATGATCGAGAGTAAACAAGCAATCCATTTAAAGAAGGGAGCGTGTGATGCCCTACGGTTACACTGGCAACATCCTGAGGGTTAACCTGACCGATGGCAGCTGGTCTGTCGAACACCCCGACGAGACCTTCTACCGACGCTATCTCGGCGGCGGGGCACTGGCCACCTACTACATGCTGAAGGAGATCCCGCCCCAGTGCGATCCTCTGGGCCCGGATAACGTCCTGGTCTTCGCCCCAGGCATCATGGTGGGTACGCCTGCCTCCGGAATGGTCCGTTTCACGGTGGCTGCCAAGTCCCCGCTCACGGGCGGCTTCGGCGAGGCCGAGGCAGGCGGTTTCTGGGGTCCGGAGCTGAAATTTGCCGGTTTCGACGCTGTCGTCGTCAAGGGCAAGTCCCCCGAGCCGGTATACCTTTGGATCCACGATGGCCAGGTTGAGATCAGGTCGGCCAAGCAGCTCACCGGCAAGATGTCCGACGAGGCGGAGGATGCCATCCGCGCGGAGTTGGACGACCCGCGAATCCGCATCGCCCAGATGGGCCCGGCCGGCGAGAAGTTCGTGCGCTTCGCCAACGTGGTCAACAACCTGAAGCACTTCAACGGCCGCACCGGCATGGGCGCCGTGATGGCCTCCAAGAACCTCAGGGCCATCGCCGTCCGTGGCAAGCAGAAGCTGGAGTTTGCTGACCCGGAAACCATCAAGCGGCTGGCCAAGTGGTTCGTGGACCAGGGCGGCCACGCCCTCACCGACATGGGTTCCGCCAACCTGGTGCGCGGCCTGGACGCTGGCGGCATCCTGCCGACCCGCAACTTCCACTCTGGCTCCTTCGAGGGCGTCGATGCGATCAGCGGCGAGACGATGCGGGATACTATCACCGTCAAGGCCGAGGGCTGCTTCGCCTGCACCGTTCGTTGCAAGCGAGTGGTGAAGGCCGAGGCCCCCTATCAGGTCGATCCCAAGTTCGGCGGACCCGAGTATGAGTCCATCGGAGCCTTCGGCTCCCTCTGCGGCGTCTCCGACCTGGTGGCCGTCTGTCGCGCCAACCAACTGTGCGGCGCCTATGTGGCCGACACCATTTCCACGGGCGTGGCTGTTGCCTTCGCCATGGAGTGCTTCGAGAATGGCATCCTGACTCTCGAGGACACCGATGGCATCGACCTGCGCTTCGGCAACGCCGATGCCATGGTGAAGATGACCGAGAAGATCCTCAAGCGCGAGGGGTGGCTGGGCGACACCCTGGCCGAGGGGGTGAAGAGGGCCGCCGAGAAGATCGGCAAGGGCTCCGAGAAGTTTGCCATGCACGTGAAGGGGCAGGAGCTGCCGATGCACGAGCCTAGGGGAAAGGTGGGGATGTACCTCTCCTTCGCCACCTCTCCCACCGGCGCAGATCACGTCGAAGCGCCCCACGATCCGGTCATCGCCGGACCTGGGCCTACCTTCGACCGTGCCAAGCCGCTGGGCATTTCCGAGACGCTGCCTCTGCGGGACTTCAGTGAGAAGAAGGTTCATGCCTATCACTACCTGCAGAACCACTGGTGCGCCCACAACTCCATCGGCATCTGCAACTTCGTGAACTTCCCGGCCTTCCGTTACTGGACCGCAGAGACGATGCTGGAGCTGGTCAAGGCCGTGACCGGATGGAACTACTCCATGTGGGAGTACCTGAAGATCGGCGAGCGTGCCGCCACCATGGCCAGGCTATTCAACGTGCGCCAGGGATTCACCCCTGCCGACGACACGGTGCCCGAGAGGCTGTTCCAGCCCCTGGAGGGCGGTGTGTTGAAGGGCCTGGGCATGGAGAAAGAGACCTTTGAGGAGGCCAAGCACACCTTCTACGCCATGATGGGCTGGGACCGGGAGACCGGTGTCCCCACCAGGGAGAAGCTGGTGGAGCTGGAGATCGGTGACCTGGCCGAGTAGGTAAGAAGGGTCCTGATGTTCAATCGGGACCGCCTGTTGGAACCACGGAGACACGGAGAGCACGGAGAAGGGCACGGAGAAGAGACAAGGGAGAATCTCCGTGAAGCTTCTGTGTACTCCGTGTCTCCGTGGTTCTGCGCTACCTCGTTAGAGGAAAGGAGAATGGGAGAAGTGCTGGATGAGTACATGGTCAAGGGACGCGTGGCTATCGTGACCGGCGGGGGGCGGGGCATAGGCTTCGCCATAGCCCGGCAGCTGGGACGGGCGGGGTCAAAGGTTGCCGTCGCGGACATCCGGTCCGACCTGGCGGAGCAGGCCGTCAGGCAATTGGCAGGGGAGGACATCGAGGCCACGGCGGTGCAGGTGGACGTATCCTCCTCCACCAGCGTTCAGGAGATGGTGGGTCAGGTGGTGGCGCGCTTCGGCACGGTGGACATCCTGGTCAACAACGCCGGCATTGGCCCCACAAATCCCTTCGACAGTGTCACCGAGGCGCAGTGGGATCGGACCCTCGACATCAACCTGAAAAGCATGTTCCTCTGTTCCAAGGCCGTGTATCCCGTCATGAAGGGGCAGAGGAGGGGCGTGATCCTGAACCTTGCCTCCATGGCTGGGCGAACGGGAGGCAAGGCTTCTGCCGTGGACTATGTGACCTCTAAGCATGGCGTGGTTGGCATCACCCGCTCCATGGCGATGCATCTTGGGAAGGATGGGATACGCGCCAACGCCGTGGCACCTGGCATCATCGAGACGGAGATGACCGCCGCCTGGGAGCCTGGAAAGAAGAAGAGCTTCCTTGAGAACATTCCCGCCGGGCGGCTGGGCACGGCGGAGGATGTGGCGAGGGTGGCCCTCTTCCTCTGCTCAGATGCTGCCAGCTATCTCACCGGAGTCGTCCTCGACGTCACTGGCGGGCTGGTGATGAGCTGAGAGGGGCGCTCCGCTCCATCGGGAGAGCATTCTCAAAGCAAGGGACTGGATCGTGAACTTCCACCTGGTGGACAGCAACCGACGCGCGCGCGCCTGGCCTTGACCACACCGACCTGCTAGGCGCCGTCAGGACGCTGAGGTCGGTGGGCTACGACGGCTACCTCAGCGAAGTCACGTCAACTATCGGTCCTCTAGAGTCAGGATGAGGGGCTTGCCGTCGGTGACCACGAAGGTGTCCTCGTACTGGACGCCCCAGCCCTTCCTGGAATAGAGGCCAACATTGCTGGAGGCCAGGGTCATGTTGGCCTCCAGCTTTCCCGCGTACCCCTGCCCGCCAGGGAAATGAAAGCGGGGCTCCTCAGGACGATTGAAGCCGACGCCGTGGATCAGCGGCCCCGCGAGGGGTATCCAGTCCTCCTCGGCCTTCAGTCTCTGGTGGAAGAAGCGCCTCACCTCGGCCAGAGTCATGCCCGCCGTCACAGCATCGATGGTCTCGCTGATGAGATTGCGATAGTAGGCGTAGGCTCGCCTGGACTCGGGGCTGGAACCTTGCAGGAAGACCGTGCGGGCCATGTCGGCGAAGTAGCCCTCGCAGCGCACGTGGAGGTCGACGACGACTGGGCCGTTCCTAAGGGTATTGTCCGTCGGCGGGTAGTGGACCAGGCTGGAGCGACCATCGGAGGCTACGTACAGGAAGGATGCCTCTTCAGCCCCCTCTTCCAGCAAGCTGCTCCAGACCCGATGGGCTAACTGCCTTTCGGTCAGCCCCTCCGCGGCGCTCTCTCTGGCTACCCTCATGCCCAACTTCGCCAGATCGGAGGCCTTCCGAATTCGATCCACCTCCTCCTGGGTCTTCACCATCCTGGCTTCTTCGACCACCGTGTCCGCGGACACTCGGTGGTGAAGGGCCTCTCCGAAGGTTTTGGCGATCATCTCGTACTGGTTGGCCCGGAGGTGCTCCATCTCCAGAGCCAACGACCCTGCCCGAAGTCCCAACTCATCACGCAGCCGCTGGAGCAGCGCCTCAGGATAGTAGGATCGATGAGTCCGTATGTCGCTCAGGATCGAACCGCGACGGTATTCCAGGTAGTCCGGCTCCAGTACGAGGGCGATCTGCCTCCCGTCATGGGTAAGGAGCAGCCACGAGCAGTGGCTGCTGGCTCCGGTCAGGTAGGCGATGCTGTTTGCCTTGTTCAGAAGGAGGGCATCGACTCCATGGAAGGCCATGGTCGACTGTACCCTCGCGATTCGCCTGTTGAACTCATCGATCGAAGTCATTCCCCTACCTATTCAACTCCATGGCCCTCCGCGCCGACCGGACGATGTTCTCGGGGGTGAGGCCGTGGACTACCATCAATTCCTCGGGCGTGCCGGTTTGGGAGTACTCGTCGTTGATCCCCACCCGTACCACCGGCGCGGGGTAGACGCCAGACAGGTATTCCGCCACCGCGCCCCCGAGCCCGCCGACGATGGTGTGCTCTTCCACGGTGACGATGGCGCCCGTCTCCTTCGCCGCAGCTAGCACCGCTTCCTCGTCCAGCGGCTTGATCGTCTGTACGTCCAGCACTCGCGCGCTCACCCCCTCGGCGGCCAGTCTGTCAGCAGCTTCCAGGACGTAGGCCAGCATGTGGCCGGTGGAGAGGATTGTCACATCCTTTCCCTGCCGGTGGAGGTCGGCGCTGCCGATGCGGAACTGGTAGGAATCGTCGTAGATCACCGCCGAAGGGGTCCGTCCGATGCTAATGTACACTGGACCCTTCCACTCGGCTGCTGCCAGGACGGCCTTCTCAGCCGACACTATGTCGGTCGGAGCCAGTACCACCATGTCTGGTATGGCGCGCATGTGGGCTATGTCCTCCGTGGCCTCGTGGGTGGGACCCTCCTTGCCGGCGCTTAGCCCGGTGATGCCGCCGATGATCTTGACGTTCAGCTTCGTGTGGGCGATGAATGTGCGGATCTGCTCCACGCAGCGGAGCGCCACGAAGTTGCCGATGCCGGTGGCGAAGGGGATCTTGCCGCTGGCTGCGAAGCCCGCGGCGGTGGTGACCATGTTCTGCTCGGCGATGCCCACGTCGAAGTAGCGTCCAGGGATGTGCTCGTACAGATTGAGGCCGGGCACTATGGCCCCCCTGTTGTCCACCGCCAATACCACCATCTCAGGGTGCTTCGCTGCTGCCTTCAGCAACCCTGTTCCTATGCCCAGGGTTGGGTTCACCAACTCGCTCATGCCAACGCCCCCTCGCCCAACTCTCGCATCGCCTGCTGGTACTCCTCATCGGTGAAGGGAACTATGTGCCACCTGTTGTCCCCGGCGGTGAAGGATAGTCCCTGTCCCTTCACAGTGTGGGCCACAATGAATGTCGGCTGGCCCTTGACCCCTTCGGCCTCCTCCAGGGCGTCCAGGATGGCGTTGCAGTCGTGGCCATCGATCTCGATTACATGCCAGTTGAAGGCTCGCCACTTGTCGGCCACGGGTTCCAGGTTTGGCATGACGAAGCTGGTGGCATCGGAGGACTGGAACTTGTTGCGGTCCAGGATGCACACGAGGTTGTCCAGCTTGAACTTGGGGGCGGACATGCTGGTTTCCCAGATGAGCCCTTCATCGGACTCGCCGTCGCCGATGATGACGTAGACCCGTGTGGGCCGGCCGTCCATCCGCGCCGCCAGTGCCATCCCCTGGCCAGCCGCTAGACCATGGCCGAGGGAGCCAGTGGTGAGTTCGATGCCGGGGGTGCGAAGCATATCGCAGTGGCCCTGGAGGCAGCTGCCGAAGGTCTTCATCTTCAACAGCTCTTCCCTGGGGAAGAAGCCCCGGTGGGCCAACGTGGCGTAGAGGGCAGCGGAGCCGTGACCCTTGGAGAGGATTAGCCGGTCTCGGTCGGGCCAGTCGGGCCGCTGCGGATCGACGCGCAGCTTGTGAAAGTAGAGGGAGGAAAGCAGTTCGACGATGGAGAAGCTGGCGCCAAGGTGGTAGCTCTGCGTGTTGTAAAGACCCCGCACAACGTCGCGGCGGATGGCCCTCGCCCTCTCCTGCAGCGACTTCACAAGGTCCTGCCTGGATTGCATAACGGACAACTCCTTTGGCAAGATGTGTTGGAGGCATACCACAGAAGCCCAGGCTACCGAAGGAGTATTTGCCACAATCTGGGCATCGATGTCATCTCTGTGGCGCCGGCGGTACGCAAGTACAATCCGTACTGTCTCTTCTCGCGGATTGCGGCCATCATTATACTCCCCACGGCCCGGGCGGTATGGCTGAGAACGAAACTTCTTCGACACTCCCAACGTTACCACAGCGTGTGGCGACTTAAGGCAGCCAATGTTGGGGTGGAACTGCCCTACGACGGTGGTGAGCTATCCCTGATGGTGTTGCTGCCCGACTCTGGGGCCTTCGAGCAGTTCGAGGGCTCTTTGAGTCGCGACCGGGCGGAATCTGTGCTGAAAGCCCTTCAACTCTAGCTCGTCCTCCTCTATCACTCGATTGAGGTCCGTCGGCTGCCGATCGACGACGCCCCTCCTGCCCAGGGCCATCATGTTCGCATTGATCTCGACCATCTGCTGGGCAGCTTCCTGCATGAGATCGCAGAGGGTTACGGCGGGGTGGTCCTTGGGCAACCGCTCCCTGATCAGGTCAGGATAGCTAACGAGGGGCCCCAGAAGGTTGCTGAAGTCGTGTGCTACCTGGCCCGCTATCCGCCCCGCCGTTTCCAGCCGCTGGGCGCGCAGGAGTTGCTCCTCCAACAGCTTGCGCCTGGAGATGTCCTCCACCATGGCGATGATGAATTGGGGTTCGCCCTTCGCGCCCCTGCTGAGGAAAACCGTCAGGCGGCTCCAAACTGTCTCGCCATCCTTCCGGACATGGCGTTTCTCCATCTGGGAGTGGTCGCGCCCGCCCGCGACCAGTTGTTGGTGGAGTTGCAGACTCGCAGCCACGTCGTCAGGATGGGTAAGGTCGGTGAAATGTATCCCCTGAAGCTCTTGCCTGCTGTAACCGAGCATTCCTTGCAGCGTGGTGTTGACATCTACCAGCCGCCCATCTGGGGCTACAAGGGCCATGCCAAAGGCAGCTTTCTCGAAGACTGCACGGAAGCGAGACTCGCTCTCCCGCAGCGCCTCCGAGGCGCGCCTTCGGTCCGTGATGTCGAAGGCGAAGTGCAGGTAGAGATCCGATCCCATGGGGAGCCAGTGCGCATCCCACACCTTTCCCAGAGCCTCCACCTCCAGGTGCTGCGCCTCGCCCGTTGCGAGGGCAACGGGCGCCAAACACCAGGGACACGGCTCCCTCCTCTGCCCCCATGTCTCGAAGCATCTGGTACCTGGCACGGCGCTGGCCTTCACCGCAGCCTCGTTGCAAGCCACGATTTCGCGGTTGGGGCGCAACAGCACGGCCACAGTGGGAAGGGCATCCAGAAGAAGCCGATTCAGGGGGCTGGCCTCCTGCAACATGCCCTCCAGTCGGCGGTGCCCGGTTTCCGCTTCTCTCTTCTCCAATTTTCCTTGAGCGGCGGACAACTCCTCGGCTAGTTGTCCGCCCACCTTATCGTCGTGCATCTGGACCTTCAGTGAGATCAGGATTGATGGATCTGAAGATGAGGTACCCCGGGAAGCACTGGGGCACAAGCTCCGCCAGCGTTAGATGCGGACGTCTCGGCCCGTCACTTCTGGAAGGCTTCCTTGTCAAGTATCGTCAGCCAGGCATCCACGACATCTGGATCGTAGAGACTGCCTCTCTTGTGCCGGATTTCTTGCACCACTCTGTACATGGGGATCGCCGGTCGGTAAGGACGATGGGAACTCATAGCGTCCACCACATCGGCTATCGCAATGATCCGGGCGCCGAGAAGGATCTCGTGACCCGAAAGCCCCGCAGGATAGCCTGAACCGTCCATCCTCTCGTGATGCTGCACAACCATCGGGGCGATCGGCCACGGGAGTTGGATCGGCTTCAATATGTCGTAGGCTACACACGGGTGGTTCTTGATCAGCGCGAATTCCGGTCCGCTGAGCTTCCCTGGTTTGCTCAGTATCTCCGCTGGAACCGCGATCTTACCCAGGTCGTGCAGGGCAGCGGCTATCCGAATGCCGTCCACGTCATCCCCCGCCAACCCCATCACCTCTGCTATTAAGGACGCCTGTCTACTGACCCGGCGCTGGTGTCCTGCCGTATAGGGATCGCGCACTTCGACCATCATTGCCATGGCCTCCACGGTACCCAGGAAGCTGCCCTTTAGCTGCGCGCACAGCTGCTGCAATTCGGTGTTCTTGCGCCGGATCTCTTCGGTGCGTTGCTCGACGATTCGCTGAAGACTCTCGTTCTGCTCCTGAGCTTTCATCTGCATCCGACGGTTCTCTTGCGCCAGATGGTACTGGTCGAGCCCCTGTCTCACCAGTATCCGAAGGCTCTCGGGATTCCAAGGCTTTGTCACGAAACGGTGCACCACTCCAGCGTTGATCGCCTCCTGAGCTGTGCCCAGGTCGGCGCAACCGGTCAGCATGATCCTAACCGTGTCCGGCCACCTCTCTCGAACCTGGCTGAGGAACTGGATGCCTGTCGTCCCGGGCATAATGCTGTCCGAGATCACCAGGCCGATGGTGTCAGTCTGAAAGGCCTTCAGCCCTTCCTCGGCACTTCGGGCCGTCAGGATGCGATAGCCTGTAGAGCGGAGGAGCCGACACAAAGCGGAAAGGACCGCCTCTTCGTCGTCGACCACCATTACGGTTTCTAGCATCTCTGGCACGGCTCCCCCCCTCGGACCTCGTCGGTGCCGTAATATGGGATGGCAGGTGCCCATCGAGTCTGGTCTTGGGCTGTTGGCTCTGCCTCAGCTGTAACCGTAGACGGTCGGGCTCACTACTCCCTGACGAACGAGATGGCTCAGCTTGTCCAGAAGTGGCCGCCTCAGCGCATCTCCTCTCGGAACGATCAGCATCCCGGTCGCTGCTGTCACATCTATGGTGCTGAGAAAACTGCCTTTCAGCCGTTGGTAAAGGCGCTCCAACTCGACGCTCTTCTGCCTCCGATTCCCCGGCCACCGCTGGGCAGTCGTTGTGATGCTCCGCAATGCAACTGTGAAATGGCAGGGGAAAGTTCCATCGTTTGGACAGAACCGTGCCGGTTTAGGTGTGATCAATGCCCAAGAACTCTTGCTCGGCTTCACGGAAATCCATCCCTCTCTTCTTGGCAAACTCGACACAGTTGGCAAACTCCTGCGGTACGGAGATACCCAGCACTACCTTGCCAACGTCGTGCAACAACCCCGCAATGAACGCTTCTTCGACGGGATCATATCGACTGTGTCTGGCGATGGCTTGAACCCACATCGCGCTGGAGAAGGAATGGCGCCAGACCAACCCTCGATTAGCTACCGCTCTCTGGTCCTGAGCGGTCGCAGACTCCCAAGCGTGACAGCTGCCGATCCTGGCCGTAAGAAACGGTGGGCGCGTCCCCCCAGTTTCTCAGCCCATATAATTAATGTCGGACGCTGACTGCACGGCGAGAGTGTCTTGCGCGCCAATCGCGGCTCAGTCCGATACTCGTTGTGGAGCCAAAACTGGCTCTTGCAGCGGGCCGAGAGGGCTGCGGTCACCCAGTCGCATGCCGAGATTCAACTTGTAGTAGAAGTACGATAGGGGAGTTGGGCCTCAATGCTGGTTTCGACGAGCTTTGGTGACTGCCTAGCTCAGCTTATCGATAAGTACGGATGGAAACGTCCGCAGTTCGTTAAAGCTCTGGGGGAACAGGGCGTTCACCCTACCCAAGTGCGCCGTTGGCTGCGCAATGAGAGAACCCCCAAGCTGAACTCAGGCTATCGGGAGAGGATAGCCGCTCTGCTCGAGTTGAGTGAGGCGGACCGAGAGCATTTACGGAGCGCCCATGTGCAGTCTCTCCAGGGAAGAGCGGAGATTGTGAGAAGCCACAACGAGAGGAGGCTCTGCCAGCTGCCAGATATCGTCGGGTGGCAACTTGGTCAGATCCAACCCGCTGGTAGTACGTCGGCTCTGAATCGAGCCCTCCAGGAACCGGTCTTCGGGGCAATTCATGGACGCCACAACCTGCTCAGGGCGGCGAGAGAATTGATCGCTGTGGCCCCGGCGCCACCAGACAGCCACAATCGAGAGATTCTCTTGATGAGCCAAGGCGAGGATCCATTCCATGGACCACTTGTCGATTCAGCATCGGCGTCTGCGGTTCTTCATGCAGTGCTTGAGAAGGGCTACGACGTAACGCACCTAGTGCGGCTCGGTTCGGATGCGCGTCGGTCCGCTATCTTCGCGGAACGGATGCTAAAGCTACTGGCAACAGTAGGCCGTTATCAGCCGCACTACTTCCCGGAGTACCGCATACATCACGACCCTTACGAGATACTCGTCGTGCCGGGAAGAGGAGCACTAATCGGCTTGGCCACGAAGCGGCCCGATACGATCGACGCCGGGCTGGTGCTGACTGATCCCCAACAGGTGCAGGTCGTTCGTTCCCACTTCGCAATGCTGAGGACTCAGACCAGCCCATTGCTGGTGACATACTCTGGAGGCAGGTTCGCTCTCGAGTACTTAGAGGCTATCGTAAGACACGAGGAAAAGGAGGGAGACCACCTTTCCTGCATGCCAGGCTTGGCCGCTTACACACAGCCTTACTCATGGCTCGAGGACAACTCCAACTGGGCGAGAAGCCTCGTGGCGCGAAACATCGACTCAGGCTTGATGATCGATCTGCAAAGGCGGCGTCTCAACGCGTTCTACCATCAGGTTGAACTGTATCAGTTCTGGCAGATCTGTCCGAAGAAGGCGATCCTCCGATTGGTCCGGGAGGGCGAGGGCAACCCATTCGACTCTTACCACCAGATCGCGTTGGAGGATCGACTCAAGCAACTGGAAAACGTGATCGTGCTCCTGGACTCCTTCGACAACTACAGGCTGGCACTGATCAGCGAGGCCGAGGAGAGAAGCTATCTGTCGGCGACCTGGTGGCAGGTGAATCAGAGTGTCAACGGGGATCACAGCGTGTTGCTAGGACCCGGGGCTTCGGAAGGGAAGGGTGGGGACAGGCAGCAGGGGCTGGAGATCCCAGAGCCCGTCGTGTGCAGGGCGTTTGGCGATCACTTCTTGGACCTGTTTGAGAACAGAATCAGTCCACTGAGCAAAGATAAACGCGAAGTAAGACTCTTCTTGAAGGCTCAGACCGATTGGCTTCGGAAGCGAATCGGGCAAGGCCGGTAGTGCTCACCCTCGTCTCTGGCGATTCGCGCTCGCAGCTAGATTGGCCAACCGGCAGTGAGATTGCGGTGTTGACACCCATTTCCAGAAGGGCTTTCCAGAGGCATTGCGAGAAGGTAACTTATCGCCAGATGATCCTGGTACTGGACGTCCGGGCCGCGGAGTTGGTGGGAACCAGCGCGCCTGGCGGCTTGGGAAGTAGAGCTGCTCTTCGCGGGTCGCGTGCTGGACCCGGCCATGTAAGGTGTCTCCGGAGGCAGCGGGTTGTCGAGGGCCGGACTGTTATAATCCCATTCTTGCTGAGCCTAACAGGATCTATCCGCGGATCGCGCGGGTGGCGCGCGGATACTGCCAGTATCCTGTCGTCCCATCTGTGGGTCTGTTAGAGGCTCTCAGTGCGGGCGCTTCGGTGCCACGCCGTCCTGCGGAGATTGTGCAGCACATTGAGTCGATCCACCAACACCATGGCCATCACCGTGGCCTGCATGATGGCCACCTTCCTCGCCGCACTGGACACCACTGTGGTCGGCGCCGCCATGCCGACCATCGTTGGCGCCCTTGGCGGACTAGCCCTCTACAGCTGGGTCTTCTCCGCCTACCTCCTGACCTCCACCACCACAGTGCCCGTTTACGGGCGGCTTGCCGACATGTATGGCCGGAAGCCGGTCTTCATGGTGGGGGCATCGCTCTTCATCCTGGGCTCGGCACTCTGTGGTGCGGCGACCAGCATGGAGCAGCTGATACTGTTCAGGACCCTGCAGGGGTTGGGCGCAGGGGGTGTGCTACCAATCTCCATCACGATGGTGGGGGACCTCTACCCCATCCGCCAGAGGGCCCAGATCCAGGGCCTCTTCAGCGCCATCTGGGGCATTTCGGCACTGATGGGGCCGGCCGTGGGCGGGCTGATCGTCGACCGGATCGAGTGGCGGTGGGCGTTCTACCTGAACCTGCCCTTCGGCCTCCTCGCCATGCTGCTGTTCGGTCTCTACCTCCACGAGACCATCGAGCGGAGGCGTCGCACCATCGACTACGGAGGCGCAATCGCGCTCACGGTGGCGGTTACCCTGCTCCTCCTGGCTCTCCTGGAGAACGGCCAGCCGGGCAGCGGTATGCTCCTGCCGCCGTGGGTGTTGTTGGCGACCTCCCTACTGCTGTTCGGGCTGTTCCTCCAACACGAGAGCAGGACGCCGGAGCCGATCCTGCCGCTGGATCTGTTCGGACGGAGGGTGCTCTCCGTCTCCTACGCTGCCAACTTCCTCATGGGGGCTACACTGTTCGGATTCAGCTCCTTCGTCCCCACCTTCGTCCAGGGGGTGCTGTCCGGCACCGCTCTGAACGCTGGGGCCGTGTTGGCCCCCATGTCCCTCGGCTGGCCGGTGGGCAGTACTGCCGGCGGAAGGCTGATCCTGCGCTACGGCTACCGACCGATAGTGCTGGCGGGAGCAGCCTTCATCCTGGCGGGGTCTCTCATGATGCTGGCTGTGGACCGCACCACCGGACAGCCCTTCCTGATGATGGTGATGGTGGTGGTCGGCCTGGGGATGGGTTTGTGCGGAACCTCCTTCCTGGTGGCCATACAGTCCTCGGTGGGATGGGAGCAACGGGGGATAGCTACTGCCTCCATTCAGTTCTTCCAGAGCATTGGCGGGGCCGTGGGGGTGGCCATCATGGGGGCTATGATGAACAGCAGCCTTAGCCAGGGGCTGCGGGGGCTTACGGACGATCAGGCAACGGGGCCGGATGGCGCCTCTCAGCTCTCCTCGGCCAGCGTGATCCTCGATCCGGTCGCCCGGTCTTCCCTGCCGGGGGGCCTGCTGGAGGGGATGCAGTCCGCGCTGGCCTCCTCCCTGCACACGGTGTTCGTCGCCGTCGCGATAATGTCGGCACTGGGGTTCATCCTGGCCTTCCTCTTTCCCGGGGGTTCAGTCGAGGAGCACGCCGGCGGCGGCCGAAGCGGGGGCGCTGGTTCGTAGCCGGAGTCCAGAACGCTGGAGTTCAGCGCGAGGATAGGGTTGTTGCAGGGACCGGCAGGCAACTTACTTCGTCCCCGCAGGCCCCTCCTTGCCCTTATCCAGGTCGTCCATGTCCAGGGTCTCGATGAACTGGCGGAAGATGGAGAGCCTCTCGTCGTCCACCGCGGGCGCGGGCTCGGACGACTCCGGTCGTATCTGCTCCCCCTCGATCTCCTCGATCTCATCCGCCTCGGAGTCGAGTCGCATCCCTGCCTGATCGATAACCGCCTCGGCCACGTAGATCGGCACCCCTGCCCTGACGGCGAGGGCGATAGCATCGCTCGGGCGCGAATCGATCTCCAGGTGACGCCCTTCGTGGTCGAGAACCAGCTTGGCGAAGAAGGTTTCATCCGCCAGATCGTTGATTATGACGCTGACGATCTTCGCCCCCATGGCAGCCAGCACGGAGCGGAGCAGGTCATGGGTCAGTGGCCTGCTCACCTGAACGTTTTGCAAAGGGATAGCGATGGCGTCGGCCTCGAAATGGCCTATCCAGATCGGGAGGTAGCGACCTTCGCTTTTCTCCTTCAGCATCACCACCCGCTTGTAATTGGCCATATTCACTCGGATACTCTCTACGAAGACCTCAATCACGCCTGTATCTCCTTTGCCAGGGGTACCAAGGTGGGAGCCAGACAACGGGAGGGACTCCCACGGGAGGCTCTTCGACCCAATCCGGTGCCGCTGATCACTCCATATCCATCTCTTCGTACCAGCGAAAGCCATCTAACGACTCCGTCCAGTAGCAGAGTTGCACGAACGATGCCATTTTTGCGAGAGGCGGCATAGTAGTCGCGAGCTGCGCTGGGCGGCCGCTCATAGGAGGTGCCAAGGACCTGCTGGAGAGGACACTTAGCCTTCGACTGTTCTGTCCGCAGCCTGGGGAACCTCCACAACATCGGAGGCGATGGGCGCCGATTCCCTGCCCTCATCCGCTATCTGCACGCCCGGTCCATCCGCAGGAGCTTGTGTCGACCCAGCCACACTGGCTGTGACCTCAGCCTCATCGGCAGCCGGAGCGATGGTCATCGGCTCTGTCTCTGCCTCCCCATCGGTTGGTTCTTCGAGTATGGGCGTTGCTGCCAGATCCTCCGTCGGCGCTGGAGCCGCATCCTCCGGAGGGATGGGTGCTTCCTGCATCGTTGTTGCCGCCGTCTGGACGGGTGGGTTCAATATCGATTCCAGCTGTAGCTCGCGGTTGAACTCCTGGGTTATATCGCTGGTGGTCCTGCGAAACTCAGCGACCGCCTTCCCCAAGTCCCTGCCTATCTGCGGCAGCTTCTGCGGCCCAAACACGATGAGCGCCAGCACCATTACCAGGAGCAACTCACCAGGACCGAGTCCTAGGAAATTCATGCAATCGTCCTTTCCAAGTAGGGAGATGAACGAACAGCGGACGTTGAGAGACTTAAACTGTCAACCGAGATTATAACTCCGCTGGTCCCTGCTGCACCAGGGGCCTTCGCAGCAGCCGCGCTGCCCCCTCGTCGATCTCGAAGAGGGCGGCGCGAGCCAGGAACTCGGGCGAGTAGGGCTCCAGGTCGGTGGATGTGATCAGAGTCTGGCCCGCTGAACCGACCGTGTCCAGCAGCAGTTGGCGCCGACCTGGGTCCAACTCGGACATCACGTCATCCAGCAGGAGGATGGGGCGCTCCCCTGTAGCTTCCTGCAGGAACTCCACCTCTGCCAGCTTCAGGGACAGGGCAACGGCCCTCTGTTCACCCCTGGAGCCATAGACGTTCATATCGATGCCGTCGGCGCGAAAGGCGAGATCATCCCGGTGCGGTCCCAGCAGCGATACCCCCTGCAGCGTCTCCCGCCTCCGATATCGCCGCAGCCCCTCCCGGAAGAGGTCGGCCGTGGCCGAGAGTGCTGGGTGCTGGGGGACGGCCCCCACCTCCGGCCCCTCCCCCACAGGGAGAGGGGAGAAGGATCCCTCACCCTGACCCTCTCCCGCGGGGAGAGCGGGGACGGACCCCACCCCCGGCCCCTCCCCCACGGGGAGAGGGGAGCCCGCATCTCCGCGACCCCGCAACCCAGCATCACCGGCGGCATCCCCTACCGTCGAGCGGTAGGCCATACGCAGCCGCTTGCCCGATCCCGTCAGCCGGCGGAAGTAGACCTCCAGGCGGTCGTTCAGGGCGTCCACGGTCTCCAGGCGACGCCACAGAAGGTAGGAGCCGCTCTTTACCAGCTCCTCGCTCCAGAACCCCAGGGTCTCGGGGGGTTGCTTGCCCTCCCTTATCTGCTTCAGGAGGTGGTTTCGCTGCGTCAGCACTCGGTTGTACTGCTGCAGGGAGCGACAGTAGCGGAGGTCGACCTGGCAGTTGACTATATCCAGGTAGCGCCGCCGCAGGGTTGGGGCGCCGGATATGAGGTCCAGGTCCTGGGGCGCGAACATCACTACGTTGACCTGCCCAAGCAGGTCCATGGCGCGCTTCACCACACCATTGACCTTGATCCGCTTGGAGAGGCCAAGGGGAGAAGCGCCAGCTTCCCCGAGGGATGAGTTCGCCCGCTCCGGCCTATCGGCGCGGATTACCACCTCTACCCGGAGGCTGCCTCTGGATTTCATGACGGTGCCATCTACTCGGGCAAAGGGGACCGGTTCATCCAGGGCATGCCAGTTGATCAGCTCGCGGTCGGAACTGGCCCTGAGGGATCGAGTGGTGGCGAGGAAGTAGATCGCCTCCAGCAGGTTGCTCTTCCCCTGGCCGTTGTCTCCTTGGAAGAGGACAACAGGATAGGGCAGCTCGCACTCAAGCTGCAGGTAGTTGCGGAAGTTGGCCAGGGATAGTCGCTGTAGGAACACCTACCTGTTGGTATGCATCGGCATGATGATGTGTAGGTACCCCTCATCCCCCACAGGCTTGAAGGTCCCGGGGCTAGAGGAAGAGCTCAACTCCAGCGAGAGCTGGGAAGTCTTCTCCAGCACCTTGAGCAGTTCGTCCAGGTAGCGGCTGTTGAATGCGATCTGGGGCGGCTGGCCGACGATCACGGCGTCGATCTCGCCCACATTGTCCCCCACCTCCGCACTGGTGGCGGTGATGGTCATCTTGCCCGCGGTTATCCCCTCCTCACCCGGGGTGAACTGGACCCTGACGATGTTGGAGTTGTCCCGGGCGAAGATAGATGCGGTCCGGTTGGCGCTGAGGAACTCGCCCGTGCTGATCACGGCCTTGTTGGGGCCGGCAGGGGGGATGATCCGCTCGTAGGGGGGGAATTGCCCCTCGATCAGGCGGGACACTAGCTCAACATTGCCCGTGCGGAACAGCACCTGGTTGCGGTTGGGTGTGACGGAGACCTCCACCGGCTCCTCACTGTCGCTCGCGATGCGGGCCAATTCCCGGAGTGCCCTGGCCGGCACGATGACGCTGACCTCCTCCTCCACGGCAGAGCCGAGTGGGGTGGTCTTGAGGGCCATGCGGAAGCCGTCCGCGGCCACCATGGTCATGTTGCCGTCCTTGAAGGTCACCAGAACGCCGGTGAGCACGGGCCTGCTGTCGTCGGTAGCAGCGGCGAAGGCGACCTGGGTGATGCTCTCGGTGAGGGTAGCGCTGTCCACCAGGATCTTGAAGCCATCGCCGGTGCTGGGAAGGGTGGGGAACTCCTCGGCATCTATGCCCTTTATGTTGGCCTCGAAGCGGGCGCATCGGAGGTTGACCGTCTTCGTGCGCTGGGAGAGGGAGAGGTCGATCCGGTCGTTGGGCAGGGAGCGGACAAACTCGGTCAGCAGCGTGGCCGGGATGGTGATGGAGCCCTCTTCCTCGACCTTCGCACCGATCCAACAGCTGACGGCGACCTCCAGGTTG
Source organism: Chloroflexi bacterium UBA6077 (assembly GCA_002436065.1). Taxonomy (GTDB): domain Bacteria; phylum Chloroflexota; class UBA6077; order UBA6077; family UBA6077; genus UBA6077. The sequence continues at coordinate 250 of DIXP01000018.1, read as the reverse complement.
GTCGCGGCAAGCTTGAGCCGCCCCTGGTCCGTGGACAGCAGGACATTGCTGAGGACCGGCAAGGTGCTCTTGGCGGGTACGGCCTTGCTGACGGTATTGAGTCCCTTATCGAGGTTCTCCTGAAGACACGAGAGCTTCACCGATTCCCACCTCCCTGTGTTATGTCGGTCTGAGGATCAAAGCAGTATACATCAGCCCCGAAGGTGCATCAAGTTGAGGTCAAAGGGGACTCGGCTGCAAAGAGTGTTGA